>PAQU01000039.1 GCA_002709395.1 Roseibacillus sp.
GGTAATGCACGTGGCAGTCTCGATGGGGTTGCTACTGGGTTTTCAGCAAGGGGACCGCAACAGCCCAATTATGCGTTTGGTTCGCCCCGGGTGGCCTTGCAGGAGCTTTTCAAGTCCGTCTCCGATGATCCCAAGGCGCGCACCCAGTACCAACTCGACCGCAGGGTGCTTGATTTTATTGCGGGTAACGAGGGCAGTATTGCTGACTCATTGTCCGGAGTTGAGAAAGCGAAGGTGCAGAACTACGCGGATTCCGTAGAGGCCATACGTGAGCGCAACCGGAAGATCGATGCGATGGCCAGCACCATCCGGAAGCATGTTCCCCAGCTTGATGCCAAGTATCTGGATCCGGCAGTGAGCACTTTTGACCGGCAGATTGGTCACACCGAAGTACTGCTAGGGGCATTGATTTCAGGCCTTACTAATGTCGTTGCCTTCACTGTCGATGAACTGGGGCACCGCTATACGGGTATTCCTGGCATCGAGGGTGAGAAGGTCAACATGCACGATGTCGGTCACGGTAAGAGTATTGGCGGTCTCGATGCGGAGACTATTCGCGAGCTCGCGCGCACGCATCACATGACGCTCGTTGACCGCATCGTCAAACGACTCAAGAGCGTGCCCGAGGGTAATGGCACAATGTTCGATAATACGATGGTCTTTTATTTTCCCGATGGAGGTGAGACGCATCATAGTCATGGCTGGGAATACCCCTTTATTATCCTCTCTGGTGACAAGGCCCGCGTTGACCTCCGGCGTCGCTACATTCGACTGCCAAACTACGGGCAGCCAGGCCACAGCACCCTTGGAAATCTTTATACTACACTGCTTAATGCGTATGGTAACCCTGTCGAGCACTACGGAGCCCTTGATACGGGGCTTACGAGGTTCGGACATGGTCAGACCGGTCCGATCAAGCAGTTCCTCAGGGTATGATACGCCGGGGGTTGGCATTGGTTGCCCTGTTGGGCTGCGCCCTGCAGCTTCACGCAGCGCCTGAGGGAAGGGCGGGCTTTGAGTCGATAGCAGTGCCTTTTTTCAAGTCGAACTGCGTGAAGTGTCACGGGTCTGAGAAGGCCAAGGGTCAGGTCACTCTGCATGATCTTGATGACAACCTGGCTGGAGAAAGGAATCTGAAGCGCTGGGAGTTGATCCTCGACGTCTTGAAAGCAGGAGAGATGCCGCCGGAAGAAGCGGTGAACCGGCCAGCCAAAACCGAAGTGGCAGAGGTGACCCAGTGGATCGAGTCTGAATTGAGGAAGGTGGTGGAGCAGGGAAGAGAAGAAGTCGTTGCTCCGCAGGTCCGGCGATTGACCAATTTTGAGTATGAAAACACGATCCGGGACTTGATTGGATTCAGGCTCAAGTTGACGGACAACCTGCCCAAGGACCCGGAAAAACCATACCATTTCAACAACACCGCCGAGTTCATGTTGCTGGGACCGGAGCAGGTGGATCGTTATTTGGAGAATGCCCGCAAGGTAATGGCGAGTGCGATTGTCGATCCGGTCGAGCCAGAGGTTCACAGGGTGCGACGGGAGTGGCAGTCGCATGGGCTGGATCGGGGTCTCGGTCTTGACGAAGTCGGAGTCTGGGGAAACCGACGTCACTCTCCGGCACATGGGATGGGACTGAAGAGCTTTCCGCAAACAGGCGATTTCGTGATTCGGTTACAAGCGTCAGCGATTCTTCCACCAGGGGTGAAGGGAGTGCCGCTGCGGGTCATTCTGGGGCAGACCATTCAGCTGAACAGCTCCACCCAGCGTGTGGAGCCAGTGGGAGATGCATACGTGGTGAACAGTATCGACGAGCCCAAGGTCTATGAGTTTCGAGGTCGTATTGAAAACTTTCCCCTCGAGCGTGGGCGGGTTGTTCGCGGCAAGCGACAGCCCGACAGCCGAGTTATTACGCCGCAGGTTTTGTATGACGATGGCACCCTTAATGATGGCAATCGGAACCTGATCATGCCGCGCGTAGTGATCAACTGGATGGAATTCGAGGCGCCCGTCGCAGATGTCTGGCCGCCTGAGCATCACACGCGTATCCTGTTTGACTCACCCTTGCGTGAGAAGGATCCTGATGCCTACGTAAGGGAGGTTATTGACCGCTTCGTCTCACGGGCCTTTCGTAGGCCAGCCTCAAAGGCGGAAGTGGACCGCTTCTTCCGGATTTACAAGCTGGTGAATCCGGAATTGAAAACCATGGAGGCTTCCATGCGCGAGACGCTGGCAACGGTATTGATTTCCCCGCAGTTTCTCTACCACACTGTGGCCGACGGAAAGCTAACCAGCCACACGGATGAGCTGGCTTCGAGGTTATCGTATTTTCTCTGGGGCAGTATGCCGGATGCGGCCTTGTTGAAACTCGCAGCAGAGGGGCGTCTTGCTGAGTCGGAGGTGATGAAGAAGGAGGTGAGCCGCATGCTTGCCGATGAGCGCTCCAAGGATTTTGTCCGCAACTTCACCATGCAGTGGCTGAGCTTGGCGAAAATGAAAACGGTTCCAATAAACAACCAGCTCTTTCCGCGCTTTCTCTACTATGTCTCAGCTGGTGAGCGAAGGGGGACGGAGCAGCCTTACCGCCCCACTATTCGTGATTATATGCTGGAGGAGACGACGGGCTATGTGGCTGAGTTAATCCGCCGGAATGCCAGTGTGGCCAGCCTTGTGGACTCTGATTTCGCATGGCTGAATCAGCCGCTGGCGGCGCATTACGGCGTGCCGGGAGTTGATGGAAACCAGTTTCGAGCCGTCTCCTTAAAGCCTGAATACCGACTGGGTGGCCTGCTGACACATGGCTCGATGCTGATTGGTAATGCCACAGGTTCGGCTCCGCATCCGATCTACCGCGCAGTCTGGCTGCGGGAAGCGATCCTGGGTGATGAGGTGAAACCGCCCCCTGCCGACGTGCCGGCTCTTACTGACACCGCAGGTGAATCCGCCGAGAAAGCCCTTACCATCAAGGATCTTCTCGCCAGGCACCGGCAGAAGGAAAGTTGCAATGACTGCCACGCCCGGCTTGATCCCTGGGGTATTCCCTTCGAGCACTACAACGCGATTGGGAGGTATCAGCCATTCGTCCCCAAGGAAGGTGCACGCGTCAGCGGTTTCAATGAAAAAGCCCACGGCGATCTCGCCGGCTATGCGGCTTATCTCAGGAGCATCAATACCGAAAAGGTCGAGGCTGTTGCCCGTGTGCCCAACGGGCCAGAAGTCGAGGGAATGGCGGGTTTGAAAAACTACCTCCTCAAGCATCGGAAAAACGATATTGCTGAGAACATTTTGCGCCGGTTACTCAGCTATGGAATTGGTCGGAAACTGACTACCCACGACCGCTTTGTGGTGGGAGAACTGATTGAGGACTCGGCTGCCAATAATTACCGATTACTCGACATGATTATCGCTATCTGCGAGAGTCGTGTTTTCAGTGGAACGGCGGGTAAGTAAAATGAGCTCAATATGAAACCGAAAACCTGGCATCTGAACAGACGGGAAATGCTGAAGGGGGGCGGTGTTGCCCTGGCCCTGCCCTTTCTCAATGGAATGAGCTGGGCTGCTCCGTCGAGAGTCCTGCCAAAGCGGATGCTAGTGAGTTATTTCTCCTACGGGGCTTACATGCCGAATGGTCCGGCGGGCATTCCTAATCCAGATAAGCCGCATCACGATTGGAGTTGGTGGCCGTGCCGGGATGCGGGACCACTCAGCTTTAACCAATCCTCCAAGCCTTTTGAGTCACTCAAGGATTATGTGAGCTACTACCGTGGCCTGGATCATGCCGGGGGGTGGGCCCTTGGTGGGCACAGCTCAGGTGATGTCTTTGCCACGGGCGCGGACATGGTAGGCAGCCAGAAGACGAATAGCATCTCGATTGATCAAGTCGCTGCCAACGTTCACGGGCATAAGACTCGATTTGCCTCCATGGTGCTGGGTACCGAGGGCGGTACGGGTTCTTATGGACGGAGCAAGACCCTTTCTCATCGTGGCCCAGGACGGCCGATTCCATCCATGAATAAGCCGCAGGAGATCTTCAACCGGCTTTTCAAGCCTTATGCTGGAAATGGTGTTGAACAGGTGCGTGCCGGGCTCAAGCGCGAGGCCAGCATTCTTGATTTACTGATGGATCAAAGCCGTAGCCTTAAAAATCGTCTCGGTCGCGAGGATCAGGGAAAGATCGAGGAGTATCTGGAATCGATCCGGGCTCTGGAACACCGGGTGGAACGCACCAGCAGATGGACTCACCAGCCATTGCCGGATGTCGATACGAAGGGGCTCAATCTTTCAGTCTCCCACGGAGATCCCGAGGAGTATATCCGTTGCATGTACGATCTGGTGTATCTGGCCTTCCAGACAGATACCACACGGTTCGCCTCGCTGATGCTTGAAAGCGAAAACTCAAGTAATAGCGAGCTGTGGAACTACGCTACCTATGTCCTTGGTTACAAGGGAGCCACTCACGATATTGCCCACAAGCGTCCAGCTGATTACTCAGGTCAATGGGATCGCTGGCGAGCCGAGCAGCATGCTTATTTTCTGCAACGGCTCAAGGATACGCCCGAGGCAGAGGGAAATATGCTTGATCGTACGGTTGTGCTCTGGGGTTCGGCTCATCCACATGCTTCGCACAGTACGAAGAACTATCCGATTCACCTGGCAGGTGGAAACAGGCTTGGACTTACGCATGGCCAGTTACATTCCTTTGAAGGGGAGAAGAAGGTGCCACTGGCTAACCTGTTCGTCTCCATGCTCCACGCGGTAGACGTTCCGGTGAAATCCTTTGCTGACAGCACTGGCTCCATGCCTGAAGCGCTCGCATAATGCTACGGAGTATCAGTGCGATTGCGGTTTTCCCGGCGTTCGTCTTGAGCGGGGAAATCATGGCGGAGGAAACCACTTTGCCGCGCGTTCTTATCCTTGGCGACCAGATCTATCAGCAACCTGCCACTGAACTGCGAAAGGAACTGAAGGGTAAAGCTGAGATCAATTTCCCGACGATGAAGCCCGGCGAGGTGTGGAACTCAACCACAGCCTTGGAGTTGCTCGATCGCCAGCTTGGTGACGGTCGATGGGATCTGATCCACTTCAATTGCGGCCTTGGGGACCTGATTCACCGTGTCCCGGGCGTGAAGGCCTTTCGGGTGATGCCGCGGCATGCGGGAGGCATCCGTACTACGGACCCCAGGCAGTATGAAAAAAACCTTCATGCGCTCGTTACCCGCCTCAAGACGACGGGTGCCAAGCTTGTCTGGGCAAGTACCACCCCCATCCGGCACTCTTCCACCAACGTCTTCGCCAAGGGAACCGAGATCGAGTATAACGCCATTGCCGCCAAGGTTATGGCAGGACATGGAATTCCTGCCAATGACATGTATGCCTTTGTCAGGAGCCTGATCGACATGAATAAGCCCGCCGGCCATGGTGCGGACCCTTTCTTCTTTGATCGTAAATCCATTCATCCGCCACTTCGTAAAATTCTGTACAAGTATCTCGGCGTATCTCCCACCAATTTGCCCAGGCAATGAAATTGCACCGGTTGAGAGAAGGGCCAGCAAGAAAAGCAGAAATGAATACGACCTCATGCCTGTTTCGGTTGATCCTTGCCCTGACTTTTACCGGGTTCACTTCCCATACGTCGGCCCAGTATGGTGACTGGAAACACTCAGGCTCGATCTACATCGTCACTACACCGGAGGGGGCAAATCTTCCCGCATCGGCGGTTGAGAAAAAATTTCCGGTCCTGGTTCGGCTTAACCGGGACCATCTCGACTTCAGCGAGGTGAAGCCCCGGGGTGAGGACATTCGCTTTTCGGCCAAAGGCAAACCGCTCGCATATCAGGTTGAGCGCTGGGATGCAGCGGGAGGAAATGCCGACGTCTGGGTGGGAATTCCGGTCATCAGGGGCAATGAGCAGCAGGAGATCAGGATGCATTGGGGAAATGACAAGGCTCTCAGCGAGAGCGATGGAGAGCAAGTCTTCCAGACCACGGAAGGATTCGCCGGGGTCTGGCATTTGGGAGACAACCTGGAAGATGCCACTTCCAACAACCTGGACGGCTTCAACAGAGCGGACAGGCCAACCACCAACACGACTGGTATCATTGGCGATGCCCAGGAGTTTGGCGTGAACAAGCTTCTTGTTATCCGCCCCCCCGGAGCGAAGCCTGGTCGACGGGTGACCTGCATGCCCTCGGGTAATGCCGATCGGACGATGTCGGCCTGGGTGAAGCCCACCAGCTTTGAGGGACGCAACTGGGCTCAGGCGTCGATTGGAGGATGGGGCGAACCGGAGCGCGGACAAAAGCCGAACATGGGCCTGTCTTATTTCACCATGACCGGAAGAGGGCAGCCCCGCTTCCATCTCTACGGCTTTGACCCCCGATGTGCCAGTCCATTGCCGCGTGATGAATGGCGCCATGTCGCCCTTGCCGTTTCCGGGGATATGGTGCGCTTTTATGTAGATGGCAGTCTGGAGGAGACGATCAACAACAACGGCGAACTGGTGAGTAAGCTAGGCACCTTGAGGACCCCGGTTTCAACACCCGTTGACCTGGGTGATCATGGAAACGGGCGAGGACCTTTTAATGGAGCTCTCGACGAGGTGCGCTTCGAGTCGGTGGCACGTTCTGCCAACTGGCTGAAGCTCTGTTTCGAGAATCAGAAACCGCTGCAGTCGCTGGTTGGACCACTGGTTCAGAAAGGTGACGGATTCTCGGTCTCGCGCAAAAGCCTGAAGATGGAGGAGGGATCCTCGGTCGCACTATCGGCAAAAGCAGGGGGAGCCAGGAAGGTCTACTGGGTTTTGAACGATGGAGAGAAGGAGGAGATCCTTTCCGTCGACCGATTCAGCTATACCTTTGACGCTGGGCGGGTTGCTGAAGACAAAACGGTCACCCTGCAGTTCAGGGCTGTATTCGCATCGGGTGTGAAAACCCGCAGCATCCCGATCGCCATCCAGGAAAGCATCCCGGATCCGGTCTACGTGCTCAACGTCCCCAAAGAATGGAATGGCAGGGATGAGCTGGAGATTTCGCCCTCGATCACCAACCTGGCGGAGATGAAGGCTGCAGGCGCTGGTGACCTGAACTACTCATGGAGGATTTCGGGGATGGCCACGATCAGCGAAACCGGTGCTGGAAAGCTGTTATTGAAGCGGGCTCAGAACAGTGGAGCGCTGACCATCGAGCTTGTTCTCGACAATGGTGGGGCTCTCGTATCGCGCTCCGTCCGGATGACGGTTGAGGAAGCAAAGCAGGATGTCTGGGTGAAACGGATCCCATCTGCTGATGAGAAGCCAGAGGACCATCAGTTCTACGCTCGCGACGATAAGGGTCAGGGGAGACTCCACTACAGAGGCACGCTCAAGGAATCGGCTGATTCAGTATTCTTGAGACTCTATGCCGCTGACAAGCTGCTAAATACGCAGGAACAGAAGATTGGCGCCGACAACAACTACGCCCTGTCGGCAAGCTTGCAGGCGGGCCTGATCGCCTATCGCACGGAGTTTGGCATCAGGCGTGGCGGGGTAGAAATGGTTCTGGAAAAGGCAAGCGACCTGGTCTGCGGGGATGTCTTTGTCATTCAGGGTCAGTCCAATGCCGAAGCCTGGACGGACAAACGCGTCGTCCATCCATACAGAAGTCCCTGGCTGCGTAGCTTTGGTACGCCGAGCACGCACAAGGACCGGGCCCGGGACGCGGTCTGGGGCAACGCCCTGTCTTTCAACGGCGGCCAGAATCATCATCATTTCCAGATTGGTTACTGGGGCGTCGAGTTGGGCAGGATGCTCATCGAGAAGCATAAGATCCCCGTGTGTTTCATCAATGGCGCGCAGGGAGGCACACGGATTGACCAACACCAACGTAACGAGGCCGAACCGACAGATGTGACGACCATCTACGGCAGGTTGTTATGGCGTCTGCAACAGGCAAAACTGACTCATGGGGTTCGTGCCGTGTTGTGGCACCAGGGGGAAAACGATCAGGGTGAGTCAGGGGTCACCGCCACTTTTGGCTGGGTGAATTATGAGGGCTATTTCATCCGCATGGCAGCGCGCTGGAAGGAGGATTACCCGAATATTAAACACTACTATATTCACCAGATCTGGCCGGGGGCATGTGGCAGCCGGTCAGTGGAAAACGACAGGTTGCGGGAGAGACAGCGACGATTGCCCGGGCAGTTCTCCAACATGAGCATTATGTCTACCCTGGGGATCCGTCCGGGAGGCGGTTGCCACTACCTGCCTGAAGGATACGCGGCGATGGCAAGGCAGTTGTTTCCTCTCATAAACAAATACAGCTATGGGGAGGAATCGCAGGAACCTGTCACCCCGCCGGATATCCAGAGCGTCTCATACACCAGTGAGAGGAGAGACGAGATAAAACTTACATTCGATCAGGACGTTAAATGGAGCGACGAAGTAGCCAGACAGTTCTATCTTAATGACGATTCTGCAGAGCTGAACGCTATTGGCGGTGCTGGAAGGATTATAACGTTAAAGCTATCGAGGCCTTCTACCGCAAAAAACCTGTCCTACATCAGGGGGGGCAAATGGAGACAGGAAGAAGCGATTATCTGGGGCTCAAACGGAATCGCAGCCTTAACCTTCTGTGAAGTTCCGATCCGACCCCACAGGGAGTGAATTCGAGAGCTAAGGAGTTTAATCCGGCGACTATTTTATCGGTTGCCTTTGGAACCCGATACCAAATGAACTAGGTTGCACAAGAGAAGGTATTCAATCCATATGCCCCGCTTATTTCCACTTTGTCTGTTCTGCCCGGGTTTCTTTCTGGCAAGTGCCCTGGCGGTAGAAGTCGCTGACGGTCTGGAAGCTTTTCTTGGGAAACCGGTTTTCGAGAAACAGCGCCTGTTCGATGACCAGCGCTATCCCAATGTAGTGGTGACCACCCGGGGCACGGTAATTTCGGTCTGGGGCAATGACGGGGTAGTGGTGCGCCGGAGTGAGGATGGAGGCAGGACGTGGGGTGGAGTCATCACCGTCTCCGAAAAGGGATACCATGGTGGAGGCACCACAGTTGATGAGAATTCAGGAGATCTCCTGGTCTTTGTGGAGGACCGGCAGCCACCGGCACCCTTGACTGTATACCGGAGTCGGGATGATGGCAGAACGTGGCAGACGCAGGTCACGGTTATTGAGAAGGACCTGAATGGCAATATCCCTTCCATGCATATGAATGAGCACGGTGTCACGCTGCAGCATGGAAAGCATAAGGGGCGCCTGCTGCGACCGACTCGCTACTACGGACCCAATGGTGGTGGTGCGGAATGGCCCCTGCAGTATACCAATGCCATCTACAGTGACGACGGGGGGAAGTCATGGAAGACGAGCAGGCCTTTTCCTGAAAAGGGGACGGGGGAAGCGACCCTTGTGGAGTTGTCGGATGGGAGCATTTACTATAACTCGCGCGTGCACTGGTCTGAGCGGCCGCGGAATAAAAGGCGACGGGAGGCGTGGAGCGACGATGGGGGGGTGACGTGGAAGAAATGGCGCATCATAGATGTGCTGCCGGACGGGGATCAGGGGAGAACCTACGGGTGCATGGGAGGATTGACCCGTCTGCCGTTGAGAGATCGCGACATCCTCCTTTTCAGCAACCTTGATACCGAAGCCGCCCACCGCGAGCGAGTTACCGTATGGGCGAGTTTTGACGGAGGGCGGACCTGGCCTCTCAAGAGGTTGGTGGACGCGGGTCGAAGTGGTTACTCATCGCTGGCCGCCGGTCGGGGGGAGACTCCCTCGGAGGGATGGATCTATCTCTTCTATGAGCACGACCCAATCAAGGGTGCCCATATGGCCCGGTTCAACCTGGGATGGCTTCTCGGGGGCGAGTTCACAGGAGATGGCCCCCTGCCGGAATTGAAGACCAGGTAGATTCGAGGAGGCTTAACGGAGGTTGCTTCGGCGCTCGAAGTGCTTTTGCAGCTCTTCCCTGCTCAGGGAACCGTTTTCGTCAGTGTCCATCATCTTGAAACGGTCGGCCATCGGTCCGCGTGCCTCCTCAAGGGAGATGACCCCGTCTCCGTTGGTATCCATTCGTTCCAGCATCTGCCCTGGATCAGGTCGGCGGCGTTGACCGAAACCTCCCCGTCCGCCGGGTCGCTGGCGTCTGTCAAAACCTCTGCCTCCTCCGGGGAGGCGTACCGAACCGGCATCCCGGTCACGCCTGAGTTCTATCTCGTAGCGATGGCTGACGGCCCGGCACCAGCCTTCCTCGTCATCACAGGCAAAATAGGAGACTTCCAATTCGAGGGGTTGCTCAATTCGTCCAGAGGAGGAATCGACCTCGATCAGGAACTCGCGTGGATCAATGTCCGAGGGGGCCTTGACCTTGGGGGCGGATCCCTTGCTGGTGCTCATCTTGATTCCCTTGGGAGTCTTGAATTCAAAATGAAGGGGGTCTGCAAGGTTGTTCCAATGTACCGTGTGGACAGGGTCAAGGTGGAAGCCGATATGGAGTTTTCCCTTTCCCTGGTCCATCAGTCCCCGATCGGCCTCGGCACGGAGCTTGACATAGAATGTCTCTTTCGCCTGTTCCTTATCGCCCTTTGGAGAGATGGGACGGACAATCACAGCCATTGACCCTTCGGGTTTTTGCGTCCGGGGAACGATGCCACTGGCGATCTTGCTTGTCGGGGCGGCCCTGGTCCTTCGATTCAGATCGGATGGTGAGGTTACCGTCTTTGTCTTCCCGATTAATCTCTCGAGGTCAGCTCTCAGGGTTTCAGGATCGCTCCAGCTGCGGGAGACTAGAATCCTTCCTTCCGGGGAAATGATGAATTCCGAGTTG
This sequence comes from Roseibacillus sp., assembly GCA_002709395.1. GTDB lineage: Bacteria > Verrucomicrobiota > Verrucomicrobiia > Verrucomicrobiales > Akkermansiaceae > Roseibacillus_B. Next base: position 10,802 of record PAQU01000039.1, read on the forward strand.
GGCCGATCGCCAAGTGCGTGCTTGAGATCGTTCGCCATGGTGTCGGCAAGCCACGGGATTCTCGTGTCGAGTTGCCTGCGAGCAGCAGAGACATGCTTGAGCCTCTCCTCGATCGTTATGGGTTGGACGAGTCGGTCGCGTTCCGGGTGGGCAAGGGATTTGTAGACGTAGTAGAACTCCAGTTCCTCACTCTTCTCCCGGTAGTCATGATGGATAGCCTCCAGACCGGAGACATTACGAAGGAAGGGGGGTCATGTCAGGCAGCCGAAGACGATCACGGCATGCCGGCCCTTGAGTTTTTCCCGAAGGGCAAAGTTACGCCCCTCGGAGTCGAATACGCTGATGTCGGGCACGAGGCTGCCGATCTTGGGCATATTTTCGCCACCACTTCCACGTCGGCGTTCACGGTCCTGTCCGAGGACCACGGACTGGAGGGCACAGAATAGCAGCAGGAAAATCGTAATTTGGAATCGCATCATCATCTTCGGTAGGAAGTAATAGGAGATCTGCCCCGGGAACAACGGATCGAGGCCGAATTTATGATGAGCATGCACTCCTGTAAACCAGCTATTCGAACCATTGAGGGTGCGGTAGCCTGCTTCTCAGGGAAACCCTGATTGTTCCGAAGATGTATTTATTCCAAATTTTTCGGCCAGACGCTACCAGAGTCGTTCTGCATCCTGATGCAAATTTCCGGGTAATGAGATTAATCACGGGGTTTCTGCTGGTGCTGGCTCTGCAAGCTGCAGCGAAGGAGAGGGTAGAATATGGATTCGGAGAAATCCAGACTCTTGGACCGCATGATACGCTGGTGAGGAATAAATCTCTCCGGGTGCTCAGCGCAGACACCGTTGGATTTGTCTATTATCAGCAGGGCAGGCGGTTGAGCGGTCCTCTCGACAACCCCGGGGCTTTCAGCATCATGGAAAATGGACGGATGCTTTCCGGCCATCGGGTGCTGGGCCGCTTTGTCAAGTTGCACCACATGGGACATGTTCCGGAGCCCTACCTGCCAGCGACCCTCGCGGGAGTGATTTATGTCAAGCTGCCAGGTCCCATGGTTGAAGGTAAGACCTACACTTTCAGGTCAAAGGGAATCGGGGTTGATGATGTTGATGTCAGTTTCACCTGGTCCGCAAGGACGGTCCTGTCTGATGCAATCAAGGTGAACCAGATCGGTTATCTTCCAGATTCCAGAATTCGCATGGCTTACCTTGGTAAGTGGATGGGGACCGGTGGAGCACTTGAGTTGAAGGCGAAGGAGTTCTCCGTCATCGACCTGGCAACCGGGAGAGTGGTTTTTCGGGGAACTGCAAAGTTACGCCACCGCGCGGGAGAGAAAAACGAAGATGCCTACAAGCAGGATTTTTCCGGGGAGAATGTTCATGGCTTGGATTTCGCGGGACTGAGGAAGCCGGGTTCCTATTGTATCAGTATCCCCGGAGTTGGTCGTTCATATTCATTTCGTATTGGGGCAGCTGTAATGGCAGAGCCGCTTTTTACCAGTATCCGGGCTCTCTACCATGCCCGTTGCGGAATCGCCCTGGAGAAGAAATGCACCCCCTGGGTCCGTCATAAATGTCGTCAGCACGTTAAGATTGGAGTGTATCCCGAATACGGGCGCCCTCTTGATTTCAAGGGGATTGCCGAGTTCATAAGGAAGGGAAAGGTGGATGGTTCCCTGAAATACCGGGAGGTCCGAGGCGGGTATCATGATGCGGCCGATTACGATCGAAGACCCATTCATATTCCCATCGCCCGTGAACTTTGCCGGGTTTATGAGATGAACCCCGGGGCCTTCATCGACCAGCAGTTCATTATCCCTGAGTCAGGAAATGGGCTTCCTGACATTCTCGATGAAGCGTCATTTCTCCTGAGCTATTACCTGGAGACCCAGTGGCCAGACGGAGGCATTTCCGGTGGTAGTGAAGGAACCGGGCACCCTTTCACTGATGCGCATCCGGGAAACGCGTGGCGTAGTAATACCGAGAACGAAAGTGTGGAATACATCATGCGCCCGGTAAGCGGCTACAGCTGTTTTGCCTTCGCCGCTTCTGCGGCACAACTGGGACGTGTGCTGCAGGAATTTCCCAGGGGAAGACAGTATGGTGATCGCCTTGTCAGTGCTGCAAAGCGGGCGTTCGCCTGCGGGATAAGCAAATTTTCTCCTGTAAATATTTCTGAGGAAATTGCTGTTGCCGAGGCAGCAGCTGAACTCCTTCACGCTACCGGAGATGGTGACTATGCCGGAGCGATTAACCGGTTGCCTACGATCAAGACCGCAAAGATAGACTATCTCAGCAATATCAGCCTTGCCTATACGTTCAATACTCTGCCACCTGGGCTTCCAGGTATGGACCGCGATTTTCAAAGCAGGCTCAGGAAGGGGTGCGTGGACGCGGTTGGCTGGGCGTTGGAGGCTTTTACCCTCAAGAAGGGGTATATCCATTTCAAGCATCCATGGGCCCCGATCGGGAACGGTACGGCTTCCACGGCTCAGGCGTGGTGGATGGCCCTCATGTGGAAGATGACCGGGGATCGCAAATATTACGATGTGCTTTGTGCCTCTGCGGACGTGGCTCTTGGCGCCAATCCGATGGGGCAGGTTCAGTGTTCGGGCCTGGGGCAGAAGCATGTTCTTCATCCAGAACACCTTGAGTCAATGAATGATGAGCTCGAGGACTATCTCCCGGGAATCTGGGTCTATGGCCCCGCAAGTGGCAGGAGCTGGATTACCGGGATCTATCCTCCGACGCCGCCCGTTGATGCGGTGCCTCTTCTGTATTCCTTTTACGATGTGGACCAGTGGCCGGGGCAGACGGAGTTTACGGTGAGTGAAACCATCACGCCTGCGGTCGTGATGTTCGGGGCACTGGCTCCAAAGAACCCCCGGCCTTATACCGCGCCGTTGCCGGACCCTCGTTGATTCTGCGCGCAGGCGGGGATCAGAGTTCGCGGATCCTCAGGAAAAGACGCTTCGCCGGATTGGGATTGGGCCAGTGAAGAAAGCTGGTGGAATCACCGCCACATGGCAACCATGTCATCGACCACCTGCCGGACCTTTCAGTCGGCCGGGGACTCCACTAGACAGACCCTGCCCGGGTTGGAGTTCCACGCGCGCAACAGATGTTCACTTAGCGCGTGATGACGGATCGAAGTTATAAGACGTCTGCTTTAGATGTCTGTCGGCACGCGGACGGAACGAGGGATCGGGATCATGAAGCGAAGACGGAGTATCGACCCGCAATTTGAGCAGGATCTTGGCACCATCGGGCATTTGCGATAGGGGTGTGGGCATGAAAATGTTGGTTTCCCGGATTGCCATGGCTGCGTTGGTTTCGGCCTTGGCAGTTGTTCGACTTCATGCGGCTGACGTAAACGATCTGGTTTATGAGGTCAGGGGTGAGACGGTCACCATCATCAGTTGTGACAGGTCTGCTTCAGGTGAGCTGGTCATTCCTCCGGAAATCGAAGGAAAGCCGGTGACGACCATTGTTTTTGAAGCTTTCCTGCATTGCAGCTCCCTGACAGGGGTGGTTGTTCCCCCGGGTGTGACAAGTATCGGCAAGGGAACCTTCGCGCATTGCAGCAACCTACTCAGGGTAGACATTCCCGAGAGTGTTACCTCCGTCCGGGAGGGAGCGTTCGCTTATTGCGGTGCCCTGGTGAACGTGGATCTTCCGGAGAACCTGCGTAATCTCGGCCGCGATGTATTCTTATGGTGCACGAGTCTGACAGGTATGAGGATTCCCGATCGAGTGCTCTATCTCAGCCCCGGAGTATTCGCCCATTGCCACAGCCTTGTGAATGTCGTCCTGCCGGAGCGTCTGACCCTGATCGGGGATAACGCCTTCTATGAATGCCTGGCTCTGCCGGAGATCAACATCCCGATCAATGTTGAATCGTTAGGGTTGGAGAGCTTCATGCACTGCGAGAGTCTGGCCAGTGTGAGAATTCCCGAGTCGGTTACCGGTTTTGGGAATGGTTGCTTTGCCTTTTGCAGGAACCTGGAGAGCGTGATGTTTGAGGGAGATGCCCCGGATCTCGGACTTGGCGTATTCTTTGGACTGCCTGCAGGAGCGACGGTGACTCATGCAGCGGGCGCGGCGGGATTTCATGGGGACTTTTTTGGAGGGCTTGCCACCGTGGAAGGGGAAGTGCCTGACCTGAATCCCTCCATGGCCAGGGTGATGATGACGGTCAACCCGGACCGGAACGGGTCAGAAACAACGTGGGAGGTGACGGATGAGAGTGGTCGGATTCATGGATCCGGCGGACCCTACTTCGATTTCTCCTTCAATCCGGAGGTATTCAGGTTTCTTGTTCCCTATAATCAGATTCTCAGGATTACGGTCCATGATGCCCGGGGCGACGGCATGGGGCATTTGACCGGGCCTCATCTGGGAACCTGGAGTTTGAGCCATGACGCCACCGTGCTGGCTTCCGGTGGCGGGAACTTTGGATTTGCGGAAACGGTTGCGGTAACGATCCCGGGCCCGGAGGAATTATCGATCATCAGCGTGGCCGGGGAAGAGACCTCCGGGCTACTGAGGTCCTTCAAGATCACGTTTACCTCCAACACGGGTTGGACCTACGCCGTGGACCGTTCGCGGGACCTGGTGAACTGGGAACAGGTCTCCTCCACTATTGCCGGCGAGGAAGGTTTCACCGTATTCGCTGACAATGCCCCGATCCTTGATGGGAGCGGGGTGTTCTACCGAGTGCGGGAAGTGAGTGACTAGAGGCAGGAAAACAGGGCAAGGTGGAGCCGATGTGCACCCTGCAGTTCACGCATAGGCAAGTCTTCTCGTTCGGACAGCAGGCATTCACCCTGTCCTCCGCCATATCCTCAGATTTGCAGAGCCTGAACCTCGTTTCTAGCCACCTTGATAAATACCTCATCGAGGTCCTTGCCGGCAAATCGCTCCTTGATTTCCTCCGCGGTACCCTCCGCGAGGATCCTGCCTTCGTGGAGGAAGAGGATGCGATCACAGACTTCTTCGATATCTTTCATATTGTGCGAGGTGTAGAGGATGGCGGGGGAGCGTTCTCGCTGGAGTCGGAGAACGAGTTTGCGGACCTTGTCAGCTATATCGGGATCAAGGGAGGCCGTTGGTTCGTCGAGGAGGAGAAGTTCGGGGTCGTTGAGAAGGGCCTTGGCCAGGTTTACCCGCGTGCCTTCGCCAGCGGACAGGCGGCCGGTTATGCTCTCACGCAGATGGGAGATTCCGAGCATGTCGAGAAGCTCCTCAATCTTGTCTACGGGGTTCTTTATGCCGTAGAGCCCGGCGAAGACCCGCAGGTTCTGCCAGACCTTGAGATTGGATGGGAGGTTGGCGTAGGTGGTGCAGAAGTTCGTTCGCTTGAGAATGTCGATCCGGTGCTTCTGGAGATCCCTGCCGAAGACGGTGATAGTGCCCTCGTTTGGAATGGTGAGGCCGAGAATCATGTTCATCACGGTGGTTTTTCCCGCCCCATTTACGCCAAGAAGCCCGATGACCTCGCCAGCCCGGACCTCGAGGTTCAAGTCATCGACCGCAACGAGCTTCCCGAAGCGCTTGGTGATATTCCGGACCTGAAGGAGTGGTTCCGCCATTGCAAAAGGGGAAGTCGACGCGAGTTGATGCTGTCAGGGGAGGAGCTTGGCCCGGATAGAATCGGTTACCTGCTTCGGATTGGCCTTTCCCTTGGATGATTTCATGACCTGGCCGGTAAGCCAGTTGACGAGTTTTTCGTTGCCTCCCTGAATCTCAGCGACCTTGTCCGGGTTGGCAGAAATGGCTTCATCTATGAGGGCGTCCATTTCACCAGTATCAGCCGGCTCAAATCCCATTTCACTGGCAATCTCGGCAGGGCTCCGGGAAGGATTGTTCCAGAGGGCGTCAAAGACTTCCCTCGCCTGGTTGTTGGAAATGGTTCCGGATTCGATGAGGTCTACCGTGGCGGCCAGTTGTTCGGGCGATACAGGAGAAGATGACGCGGTAATATTGTTATCGTTCAGGTGCCGGAGGAGCGTGTTGATGACCCAGTTTGCTGTTTTCTTGGGCCTTGCCTCCGAAGTCCTTACGGCAGTCTCAAAGTAGTCTGCGAGGCCGCGGTCTGAAGCCAGGACATTGGCATCGTAGCTTGTAATCTCATAATCCCGTTCAAAACGGGTAGATTTCTCTGCGGGCAATTCGGGGACATGTGGGCGCATGCGCTCTACCATGTCTCCTGAGCGGACAGGAAGAAGATCGGGATCGGGAAAGTAGCGATAGTCGTGTGCGTCTTCCTTGCCCCGCATGAACTCAGTGACACCAGCGTCGTCATTCCAGCGCCAAGTAGCCTGTTGATGGCTGCCGCCATCTTCGAGGACCTCGACTTGTCGTTCGATCTCGTGGTGCAGGGCCCGGCGGACCGCCGAGATCGAGTTCATGTTCTTCAGTTCAATCTTGGTTCCGAGTTCTGTTTCATCCTTCCTGCGGACGGAGACGTTCACGTCACAGCGGAGTTGCCCCTTTTCCATGTCAGCATCGGAGATGCCGCCGTAGATCAGAATCTGCTGGAGGGTCTTCAGGTAGGCGAAGGCTTCCTCAGGTGTTTCGATTTCGGGTTCGGAGACAATCTCCATGAGGGGAGTGCCGGCGCGGTTGAAATCGATGACGCTGGAATTTGCAAGGTGAGTGGACTTGGCGACATCCTCCTCAAGATGAATGCGAGTGAGGCCGATACTCTTGCCCGGATTGGCGATGTGCTTCTGGTAGTCCTTCGGATAGTTGTAGTCCGAGAGAGGAACCGAGCCGCCCAGGCACAGAGGGAGATCAAACTGTGAGATCTGGTAGTTCTTGGGCATGTCCGGATAGAAGTAGTTCTTCCGGTCCCACTTGGAGATTTCAGGAGTCCTGCATCCAAGGAGCAGGCCCGCGAGAACGGTCTGCTCGATTGCGGCCTTGTTGAGGACGGGAAGGGCTCCGGGAAGTCCAAGGCAGGTGGGACATACATTGGTGTTGGGTTCCTCGCCGAAGCTGGTACGGCAGGAGCAGAACATCTTGCTCTGGGTGTTAATCTGGCAGTGGACCTCGAGGCCAATTGTGGCAATGTAGTTCTCGTGCATCAGCAGCGGGTATGAGTTGTCCGATGGTCCCGGAGCAGAGGGTTAGTCTGGGACTCCGGTGAGCGGAGTGCAAGAGCAGGAACCCGTTCTGAACAGACTTGTGACGGGAATCCGGTATTCACGGGAAAGGCCCGTGATGAGAGCAGGTTCTATTCCCCCTTCTCTTGGGATGTTACAAGCCCGATGGCCTTTTCGACGTCGAGATTCCTGTAGCGGGACTCCGTCTCCTTGTCCTTGCAGGCATCCTTGATGAAGTCCGAGTGAAGGAGTTGTTCCCCATGGAGAGCCTTGAGCTTGGCTTTCTGTTCACTCAGAAGATAGTTGATCTGAGCCTGCTTGGCAGCTTCCCGGATATCCTTTTCAAGATTGGCCCGGGTCCAGGCCCTTTCGTTGTCAACCAGGATGGTAAGCTTGGAGAGGTTTGCCCTGGCGCGGCTGTTGAGAATATCAATGCTTTCATGCCATTTGCCAGGGGTGCTGGTGTCGAGGTGTCTCTTGAGCTTGGAGAAGGCAGGCTGGGGAGGTTGCTTTGAGGATCGAGCTTCCGCAGTGGTGGCATTGAGCCAATCCTTGTTGGAGATTGCATCGCGTATCCAGTCTAGTTCATAAGTAGTGCCGACGTAGCGAATGCCTGACAGGCAGAACCACGCAAAAGCCGCTCCCATTATGAAGCCGAGAACTCCACCGGTGGGGGCAAGTTTCCTGCCCTTTCCTTCCTTGGGCTTCACGGGGGTAAGAAGAGTTCCGAAGAGGGCGCGTAATATGAAAAAGGTGGCAAGGCCAAGGATGATGCCAACTGCCGTGGACATCCAGGGGTCGGGGTTCTCGATTAAGACGCCGGCCCATGATGCTCCATTCTGGAATCCCAGCACCCCTACGAAGATGCCAGCGGACAGGGAGATCAGTCCGCAGGTCATGCGAACGAAGCCCTTCAGCAGTCCGATAATGACAAAGGCGATTATGATAAGGCCAATTATGCCGAAGATCGTGATGTCGGATGATGTAATCGCTAGCATGTCAGAAAATGAACCGGTTATTGGTTGTCAGGGGAGTCCAGTCCGCATTGGGCTCGCTGGCGAAGGAGGTGGTCACAAAGGACAAGGGTAGTCATGGCCTCCACCATTGGAACGGCGCGCGGAAGCACGCAGGGATCATGTCTGCCCCGACCCTTCAGTTCGGTATCCGACCCCGTATTACTTACGGTTGGCTGCTCGCTCATGATGGTGGCGGTGGGTTTGAAGGCAACCCGGAAGACAATTGGCTCCCCGTTCGAGATGCCTCCCTGAATGCCCCCGGAGCGGTTGGTGTGAGTGCGGACCCGGTCCTTGTCCATGTAGAAGTGGTCGTTGTGCTCCTTTCCGGTCAGCAGGGTGCCGGCGAATCCGGAGCCAATTTCGAACCCCTTGGTTGCCGGGAGGCTCATCATGGCCCGGGCAAGTTCGGCCTCCAGTTTTTCGAAGACGGGTGCTCCCAGTCCCGGAGGGCAGCCACGGACAACGGCCTCGATGGTACCGCCGAGGGAGTTGCCTTCGCCCCGGGCCTCCTTGATGAGGGAGACCATTTCCTCAACCTTCGAGGGATCACCGGTACGCACGATGTTTTCTTCGATCTGCCCGGAGGTGACTGTTTCCGGGTCCACGTCGGCCTTCAGGTCGCGAATAGTGGAGACCCACGCAAGAATCTCTATACCCGGCAGGAGGGAATCGAGGACCTGTCGGGCAATGGCAGCAGCTGCCACGCGTCCAATGGTTTCCCTCGCTGAAGCCCTCCCGCCTCCCTGCCAGTTGCGTATCCCATATTTGGCATCGTAGGTATAGTCGGCGTGTGAGGGGCGGTATTTGGTAGCCATTTCCTCGTAAGCCGAAGGGCGTGCGTCTTTGTTGCGGATAAGAATCGCTATTGGGGATCCGAGGGTCAGACCCTCAAAGACACCGGACAGGATTTCACACCGGTCGGCTTCGTTCCGGGGAGTCACGATTTCGCTCTGGCCGGGTCTCCTCCGGTCAAGTTCCCGCTGGATGTGCTCCTCGGAGACAGGAATACGGGGTGGGCATCCGTCGATCACCACTCCTACTCCACCACCATGGGATTCACCCCAGGTTGCGATCTGAAAGCAGCGTCCGAAGAAACTAGACATCAGCAGCAGTTTAAGGTGATTGGATTATCAAGGCAATCCCTGCGTAAAGTTCATTTGAGGGATAGCCCGGTAGTTCGATAACGCTTTGCCTTGTGGGCAGGGGCAGGGTTGCTAGTTTGGCAGACAGTATAGCCATTGGTGGTGATGGAAGTATCACTTGATTGTCCAGTTCTCGTTCTCAATCGGCTTTGGCAGCCGATTCATACATGCTCGGTCAGACGGGCGTTGAGGCTGGTCTGTCTTGGACATGCGCAGATCGTGCAGACGGATGGAGAAGCCCGCTATCAGACCCACGACCTGCTCTCATGGGAGGAGCATTCATCCGCTCACCTGACCGGGGAGATGATCCGGACGGTGCGACACGTTTTCCGTGTTCCAAGGATTATTGTGTTGGCGGCATATGACCGTATTCCCAGAAAGGAGGTGAAGTTTACGCGGCAGAACATCTTCCTCCGAGATAAGTTTATCTGCCAGTATTGTGGCAAGGACTTTCCAGAGCGGGACCTGAACCTTGACCATGTTGTTCCCCGGGACAAGGGAGGCAAGATGACCTGGGAGAATATTGTGACTTCCTGTATCCGCTGTAATACCCGGAAGGCAAACAAGCTTGCTCACGAAGTGGGGATGGGCTTGCTGCGTCAGCCTCGTGCTCCCCGCTGGCGACCTCTGTTCGGAACCGAGTTCGAAGATCCTGCCGATGAAAGTTGGGCGCAATTTCTTCACCCCGACCGGGACAAGGTCCGCGTGAGCGCCTGAGCTTACCTAGCCTCCGATCAGCCAGAGAATCGGGTTGGGCCAGAAACCGAAGAGGACGGTAAGGCTGGTCAGTGTCATGATGGCCAGTCGGCTGATACGCGGAATTGGGACTGGTTTATGAGACCGTGGATTCTTCCAGTAAATTGAGCGTACCACCTTGAGGTAATAATAGAAGGAAGCAGCGACCCCGATGAAGCCGAGGCCGACACCCAGCCACAGGGCGTTGTTTTCGGAAGCGGAATCAATGGCTACCTGGAAGGCGAAGAGCTTGCCAATGAAACCGGCAGTGAGGGGAAGACCGGCAAGAGCTGAGAGAAGGACCGTGCTGCAGAAGGCGAGGAACGGGTTGCGTTGGCCGAGGCCCTCGAAGGCCGAGATTTCGTCACTGTCTTCAGAATTCCGAACCACAACGAGGACAAAGAAGGCACCCATGGTGATAATGAGATAGGTTGCGAGGTAAAGCGAGACAACCTGTGGAGTACTCAGGGCATGCTCGCTTCCCGGATGCCAGGCTGCGATTGCGAGGAGAATGAAGCCAGCATGCGCGATGGATGAGTAGGCGAGAAGGCGCTTGAAATTGTTCTGGGGGATAGCGGCCAGGTTGCCAACCACGAGGGTAAGACTTGCCAGGACGAGGACGATCAAGGTGGTCTGGTGGCGCGTGATCTCGGATGTGAAGAAAGGCTCAAGAATACGGAGGGATACGATGAATCCCGCTGCCTTGGACCCTATCGAAAGAAAGGCGGTAATGGGCGTAGGTGCGCCCTGATAGACATCCGGGATCCAGAGGTGCATGGGGACGGCACCCACCTTGAAGGCGAGGGCGAGNAGGAGGAGGGCCAGTCCGAAGAGAAGGGGGGCGGGATTTGATGCGAGGCTGGATTCGGGATTGGAGATTATGGTGGAAATCTCAGCAAGNTTGGTGCTTCCAGTTGCGCCATAGATCCAGGCTATGCCGTAGACNAGAAACCCGGTGGAGAGCGCGCCGAGGATGAGATACTTTACGCCTGCCTCAAGGGAGCCCACCTGCCGGCGCATGAAAGCCACAAGGATGTAGAAGGTGATGGTGACCAGTTCGAGAGCTANGAAAATNGAAACNAGGTCNCGGGCGGAGGCCATCCACATCATGCCTGCGCAAGCGAAGACAGGAAGGGCGTAGAACTCNCCCGTGCCATGTTCGGAACCGGGGTTTTCGGTGAATCGGTTCAGGACCTTCCGGTAGTCGTAGGCCATGAAGAGGACGAGAATGGTAGTAATAAGGGCGATGATCTTGAAGAAGACGGCCCAGTTGTCATAAANGTAGAAGCGAGCCAGTTCGGCGTTGTCAGCCGATGGAGCCACNGCAAAGTAAAAGGGGGCAAGAATGAATATGAGCCCTCCGATTGCCACTCTNCTTANCAGTTCCCTGCTTGANGAGGTGCCGAACGCCTCCATCATGAGAAGGAGGAGGCCGAGGGCAACTACGGTGGCTTCTAACCAGTAGGCAGGCATGGTNGGTGTCAGTTTCCGGGAGCAGGCNGCCGGTTTTCTGCAGCGGCGNCATCCCGGGTTACGTTGATCGAGGAGGTTATGGATTCCAGNTCGATGGATGGTTCCTCTTCCNTNCGGTCGATGAATCCAAGGAGGAGATTTGGAAAGAGGCCTACCAGAAGNAGAACAAAGGCGAGAAAGNCAGCCGGAGGACGTTCGTCCNTGGAGAGGTCATCAGATTTGCTGGTGGCNTGNACCTCCGGNCCCTGAAAGATTCTGCGNTACGCTCGTAACATGTAAACGGCGCTGATGACGAGTCCCCACANGGCAATAATGGTAGCGAGCTGNACCGGGCCAAGGGATTCTCCGGGCTGCCAGTTCCTGAAGCCGGCGATGAAAACCATCACCTCGCCAGCGAAATTTGCGAGTCCCGGCAAGCCGATGGAGGCCATGGCNGCNAGCCCGAAAAGAAAGGCCAGTCCCGGTGCCCGGCTGGCAAGTCCCCCGAGATCACGTAACTCNAGGGTCCCGGTNCTGCGTTCGATGCGGTCGGCAAGACCGANAAGCATGGCGATGGTGACACCATGGGCAAACATGAGGAGGATGGCTGCGGGTTTGGCAACAGGGTTGGCAAGTTCTGANCCTGCTCCAACGAGTGCCGCGAAGGCNAGGAAGATGTAGCCCATGTGCATGACGCTGGAGTTGCCCAGCATGGAATCAAGACGCTTCTGGTTGATGGTAACNAAGCCGACCCAGAGAATGTTTCCGATGAGCAGGGCAATGAGGAGATTCAGCCAGTGACTCATNCCNTCNGGGANNAGGGGATGAAGACGAAGNAGGCCGTAGAGTCCGAATTTTTTCAGGACGCCCGCATGNAGCATGGAAATGGGAGCCGGTGCGCTGGCGTAGGCTGGAGCAGCCCAGGAGTGGAAGGGGAACAGGGAGACCANNGCNCCGAAGCCGAAGATGAGGAAGAGAGAAATCCCGCGCTGGGATTCGGCCGGGATCGAGCTTTCAAGNAGCTCGTCGAANCCAAGGCTGGAGGATCCGCTGGCGGCTACGAGCCAGAGGAGGCCGGCCAGAAGGACGATGGAGCCGAATGCGAGATAGATGGTCGCCTTCCACGCAATCTGCTTNCGCTCACCACGTCCCAGAATTCCGATCATGAGGAAGGTGGGAATCAGGGCNAGTTCNTGGAACGCGTAGAAGAAAAAGAGGTCTGTGGAGATGAAGGCTCCTACGGCTCCCGCAGCAATAAGGAGGAGNGAGATATTCCAGAGGCGGGAATGACGGGCCTCACACTCGCCAGTGCGGGAGGCTGCGAAGGCNACGATTACCGAGAGCAGCATCATGATGACGCTCATGCCATCGTAGAGACCGAGTCCGAGCCGGATCTCGGGTTTTTCGAGAACGACCGGGGNAATGGATAGCCCGTCACGCATGCCCATGGCCCAGAAGGCAGCCAGCATTCCCCCCGCTACCAGCATGAGAGAGGTNGTCACCCTCGTGGTTCGCCGTGGGTCAAACCCCATGAGGATGGCAGCGACGGCCAGAAGGGGTAGGAGGATGAGGCAGGCTGTCATTGTTTTCTAACGGGAGAAGACGGTGAGGTAGATAACAAGAATGATTCCTGCACCGAACNGGATTGCATAGGCCTGCAAGTTGCCGTTCTGGAGTCGCCGGAAAGCATTTCCCAGCCCCGTCGCGCTACGCGCGAGTCCTCCCACGAGTAAATCGCCGATGAGGAACTCATCAAGGAAGTGGAGGAAGGCGGCTACTTTGTCCTGAGTAAATCTGACGATACGAAGATAAATCTCGTCGAGATAGAACTTATTACGAAATAGCTTGAAGACGGGGTTGTCAGCAAGGGGGTCGACTTCGCGCNCCCTGTAGAGGAAGACNCCACTGCCAATTCCGATGACGAGGGCTGCGAGAGAAAGCAGGAAGACAGGGTTGGTCGGATCAAATGCGTGAGGGTGATGAAAGGCCGGGGATAACTTNTCCGCAACAGGTGTAAAACCGGCAATGATCGACATGATCGCCAGGGCNAACAGGGGATAGAGCATGATCCCGGGAACTTCGTTGGCTTCCCGTGCCCCGTGGCTCCGGCCCCGTCCGAGGAAGGCAACGATGAAGAGCCTGGTCATGTAGAAGGGGGTAAGGGCTGCTACAGCTATGGAGAGCCAGAAAAGCGCGGGGCTTTCATGGTGAGCTGCCTCAAGNATCTGTTCCTTGGACCAGAAACCCGACAGGGGAAAGATTGCCATGAGGGCAGCGGTTCCGATGGCGAAGGTAATGGCGGTCTTTCTCATTCGCCCGAGGAGACCNCCCATCTTCCAGATGTCCTGCTCGTGGTGGCAGGCGTAAATGACCGCACCCGAACCGAGGAAGAGGAGGGCCTTGAACCAGGCATGGGTGTAAAGGTGGAACATGCCAGCTTCGCCGCTGTGGGCTCCAGAGAGTCCCACCGCCATAACCATGTAGCCGAGTTGAGACAGGGTAGAGTANGCGAGGACGCGTTTGATGTCGTCCTGCTGGGTNGCCATCAGGGCGGCCAGCAGGGAGGTGATTCCGCCAATCCAGGCAATNGTNGTTCCGGGGAAACCCTCGAAAAGCACGGCTCCGGCAGAGACTTGGAGCCGGAAGAGCATGTAGACTCCTGCGGCTACCATGGTGGCTGCGTGGATGAGAGCGGAGACAGGGGTAGGGCCNTCCATTGCATCGGGAAGCCAGACNTGAAGGGGAAACTGAGCAGATTTACCTACTGCACCGCAGAACACGAGGAGGATGGCAATCCCGGTAATGACTTCCGTGTCCTGGCCGAGGTTCCCAGCGCCTGCTGCCATCTCCTGNAATGCAAAGGTGCCCAGTAATCCCCACAGGAGGAGGATGCCGATCATGAAACCAAAATCCCCGATGCGGTTTACGAGAAAGGCCTTCTTGGCGGCCTCGGCGGCGGAGTCTTTATGGAACCAGTGCCCGATAAGGAGATAAGAGCTGAAACCGACCAGTTCCCAGAAGATGAACATCATCACGAAGTTGCTGGCGAGTACGATACCCGTCATGGAAAACATGAAGATGGAGAGGCCACCGAAATATCGAGCCTTGGCACGATCGTCTTTCATGTAGCCGAGTGAGAAGAGATGCACGAGCGTTCCAACGCCGGTAACCACGAGCATCATACCCTTTGAGAGATTGTCGACGATGAGGCCGATCTCGATATGAAAACTGCCAGCGCTGGCCCAGTTGATTGCGGTGCTTGTCGCTTCTCCCGCAAGCAGGATCAGGGAGATCGTGAAGGTAGTTATAACAGAGAACACCGACACCCGAACTGCAGTGTCCGGCATGTCCTTCAGCCACAACTGGATCGCCGCAGCAGAGGCCAGCGGGAGCAGAAGGAGAAGCCAGGAAAGGAGTTCTAGCATGGGGTAGTCAGGGCTTTAGGTAAGCAGTGAAGTGGGTTCTTGGGATGCCCTTTGGATATTCCTGAAGTGATCTTGGCTGGCAGGCATGGTTCATCCTCTCATGGATGTGAGGTCCCTGACGTCGACTGTCTGGCGGGCCCGGTAGAGTGCCACAATGATAGCGAGGCCGACGGCAACCTCGGCAGCTGCCACCGTGATGATGAAGAAGACGAGGACTTGGCCGTTGTAATCAGGGAGGCCGTTTTCTCCCATGTTGAAGCGCGAAAAGGCTACGAGCGTAAGGTTGGCCGCGCTCAGCATCAGTTCAAGGCACATGAAGATGACGATGATGTTGCGGCGAACAAGGACCCCCGTGAGGCCGATTGTGAAGAGAAGGCCGGAGATGAAGAGATATTCCTGTAGAGAGGCCATGCTATCAGTCTTCAGCTTCCCCGGAAGCAGGGTCTTTCTTTTTGAGTGACAGAGCCACAACCCCAACGGTGGCAACCAGGAGGAGAACCCCGGTAATTTGAAGAGGGAAATTGTACCCGGGGGTTTTAATGGATCCATTGTCATTCTCATGGCCGAACATTGTGAGCCCTATGAGATTGACGTCGGGGAGAGAGCCGTTGGAGAGGCTATTGTAGATTTCGGACTGCTCCCCGGGTTCCCTCTCATGGTCATAGAAATCACCGGCAGCGTCTTCCAGAGCGAGGGGTTCTGGTTCAAGGTCTGGAACCTGGGGGAGGATGGCAACTAGCTGGCCAATGAAAAGCAGAGCAATGACCAGTCCCCCGGCCAGCATGAGCGGGTTGGCTCGCTGTGATCCTGCGGGAGCCTTCAGGTCCAGCAGCATGATAATGAAGAGAAAGAGGACCATGATGGCGCCTGCGTAGACGAGAATCTGGATAATCCCGACGAAGTAGGCATTAAGACCGACGAAGAGCGCTGCAAGCCCAAGAAAGGAAGCCACCATCGCAATAGCCGAATTAACGGGATTGCGGAAACAGATGAGAGAGATCGCACCTGTTACGGCCAGAGTGGCGAAAGCGTAGAAGAAAAAGGGCATTACCAGTTCAAATGTTCGGTGCCGGTTTCAGATCCCGGAGGAACCGTAAGCATTGGGCGAATGCGAAGTTAAATGCCGGAGACTCATTTCAGTTCGTTCCATTTGTTAACAAGTCCCTCGCGGATCCCGCCGATCTCATAGAGGCGCTCCTTGTCGTTAACCATCTCCTCCCGGTTGGTTCCGGTCATGGCGTAGTCCTGCCTGAGGAAGATGGCCTGCTCAGGACAGACCTCCTCACACATGCCGCAGTAGATGCAGCGGATCATGTCTATATCGAATTCCTTGGGAGCCTTCTCGACCTTGGCCCAGGGATCGCTGGGCTGGAGCTCACCGGGAAGGATGGTGATGGCCTTGGGAGGGCAGATAAATTCGCAGAGCTGGCATGAAACGCAGCGCTCACGGCCCTGCTGGTCGGTTACAAGGGCCGGAACCCCGCGATAATATTCAGGCAACTGGCTGTCCCATTTCTGCTCGGGATATTGCATGGTCACTCCCAGCCCTGAGGATGCCAGGTCCTTAGACCCGGGGATCTTGCCCCGTAGCGCGCTAATTGCGTGCCCGAGGGTAATGCTCAACCCCTTGAGAATGGCGGGCAGGTAGAGGTGCTCGAACCAGCGTAGCTTGGGGCGTTTTACTTTGACGATTGCCATTGGAGGAATTGAAGGCGATTCGGGTAATCTCGGGAGAGCAGGGGGCTTGGGGTTTGCCGGTCAGGTAACCTTGATCTTACGCTTGCCCTCACTTGCCTTGGTTATGAAGAACATGAGTAAGGCGATTATCAGAAGGGTGGGGAACCCGAAAAACAAGGTGTTTAGCAGGCCGATATGAGGGGCGGCAATGATTAGCGCCGCGATGAAGATATTGAAAAGAGCGAGTTCGAAAAAGACCACCCAGCCGAGTTTCATGAGCTGGTCGTAGCGAAAACGGGGAACGGTCCAGCGCACCCAGATGAAAAAGAGGATGAAGCCGATAGTCTTCGCCAGAAAGGCTCCCATGTGAATAAAGCCGGCATACCACTTCCAGTCACCCTCGGCGGTCTGAAGAAGGGAGCTGTCCAGGCCGAACCCGAGGGACCATCCACCGAGGAAGATGGTAACGATGAGGGCGGATCCCACGATCATCGCAGCATATTCCCCCATGAAGAAGAGAGCGAACTTCATGGATGAGTATTCGGTATGATAGCCACCGACCAGTTCGGTCTCACATTCCGGGAGATCAAAGGGCATGCGGTTGGTTTCGGCGAAGATCGAGGTGGTNAATATAAAGAAGGAGATGCCCATGGGAAGGAGCAGCAACCACTGGTAACCGCTGCTTTGCCAGTATCCTTCGTGGATGATAGTTCCGTTTTCGTTCCAGAGCGGGAGGAGGAGCCAGCCGTTTGCGGCCTGGTGGGCAACAATGTCATTGAGGTTGAGTTTGCCAAAAAACAGGAGAACAGGAATAAGGGAGAGCCCGAGGGAAATTTCGTAGGAAATCATCTGGGCGCAGGATCGCACACCACCAAAAAAGGGGTATTTCGAGTTTGAAGCCCATCCGGCCAGAGTGATTCCGTAGACGCTTAGAGAGGCAATCGCAAAGATGAACAGCGGGCCTACCCCGATGTCGGCGATGACCATCTTGATTTCGTATCCGAATACAGTGACTACACTTCCAAATGGAATAACACAGAGGCTGATGAAAGCAGGTGCAGCAGTGAAAGCGGGAGCCATCCAGTAAAACGCTTTCCGGACATGAGCAGGGGTAAAATCCTCCTTGAAGAGTCCCTTCAGNCCATCTGCAAGCGGCTGAATCAGGCCGAAGAACTTCAGGTCCTTCTTGAAACCGAAAAGAGTGGCAGGAATGCCTACGCGGTTTGGTCCCACACGGNCCTGAATAATCGCGCATACCCGGCGCTCCGCGTAGGTGGAGTAGGCGACCAGAGGCAGAATCACCAGAAAGGTGAATCCGAAGATCTTAAGAGCCGAGGCAATGAGAAATGCTGCGTCCACTGGAGGAAGGTTAACGGTTACTGGCGGTTAGTTTCTGGAGTGGGAGGTTGCAGCCACTGGGTAGGGATTTTTAACGGGAGGACGGCTTCGGGGGAAGAGGGTGACTGGTGGAATCCGGGCGAAGTGGCTGGGAAGGAGAGACAATCTCCCCTGCCGCAATCCGGGCCCGCTCCTTTTCGAGAAGGGGAATGCTTTCGCCCGTCTCGGTGAGCTGAACGCCGAGGTCCCCTATCTTCGAGAGAGTGAGTTCCTCAAACTCTTCAACTTCGTCTGAGATCTCGCCAAAGACGTCCTCCAGCAGGTTGCGCGAGGGTTCATTCGGCGCAAGGGCCTTGATCAGATCGCGAAGAATCTCCCAGTCATCCATGGCTCCCTCCGGCGGCATGATCGCCTGNTTAAGCCGTTGGAGGCGGCCCGTGATGTTGATCATCGAACCACGTTTCTCTGCGAAGCCAGCGCCAGGCAGGACGATATGACTTATCTTGGCTGTCCCGTTGGCACTGATGTTGTTGGAAATGAGAAGATCCAGTCCTCTCAGATCTTCCGGTTCAAAGAGCGCGTCCNCGAGAAGATCNTCGTAGAATACTACCAGGGCCCTGATCTTGCCGTTGGTAATGCCCTTCCGGATGGCTTTCAGCTTGGAGTAAGGATCACTGGTAGCCCACACGAGCCTTGCCCCGGTGGTGTTGGGGTTCCGATCGGCTGCGATCAGTTTTCCATCAGGTTCACCATACCGTGGAACGAGGGAGAGAAGATCAGTTTCCAGTGTATCAGCGAGGCGCTTCAGGAGATAGAGTTCCTCGTTGGTCATGCGCCCTGATCCGATGATTGCTATCTCATCAGACTGAAAGTTCCCCAGACCCTCGGCAGCCTGGGTGATAGCCTCGGACCAGTTGCACACGGTGTGTTTTTTGCTCTTCCTTATAAACGGGTCCCCGAGGCGAGTCTCTGCGTGGAGGTAGTGGAAGTTGAGCCGATGGCTATCGGGTATCCAGCATGAGTTGACCTCGTTGTTTTCCCTGGGAGTGATGCGGAAAATCTCATTGCCACGGGTCCAGATGATGGTGTTGCAGCCGGTGCCGCAGTTCACGTCTATACTTTTTGTCTCTTTCAGAAACCAGACCCGCATCTGGAAGCGAAAGTCATTNGATGTAAGCGCTCCCACGGGACAGATNTCCGCGGTATTGAGAGAGTAATTACTGTCAAGACGATGCCCGGGATGGACCGTAAGCGTTGTATGCGTGCCGCGGTCGATGAATCCCAGGACAGGGTCATCGGCAACCTCGTCCATGAACCTGATACACCTGCTGCACATTATGCAGCGCTCGTCGTCGAGTCTGATTCGGGGNCCGATATCGACATTCTTTGGNTTCTTGACCTTCATCTCCTCAAACCGGGAGAATCCGCGTCCATGTTCGACGGAAAATTCCTGCAGGCTGCACTCCCCGGCCTGGTCACAGATTGGACAGTCGAGTGGGTGATTGATGAGGAGGAATTCCATTACGCCGTTGCGGCATTCCTCCACCAGTTCTCCGCTAGTGCGGATGCCCATGTTTTCCGAGACTGTATTTGCACAGGCTATGACAGGCCTCGGCATCCACGATATTTCCTGGTAACCATTCTCCTGATAAACCGGGTCCTGTCCGGGAGGAGGGCGGTTAGGCATGCCCATCTGCACCAGACACATACGACAATTGCCCGGCGATGAGAGCTTGGTGTGATAGCAGTAGTGGGGAACCTCCTTTTCTGCCATCTTGCACACCTCGATCATGCGGGTGCCGGTGGGGACTTGGATCCAGTTGCCGTCCACCTGAACGTTGACCATGCCCTTTTCTGCGGCGAGGTCCTTCGGGAGCTTATCAGCGGTCGCTGGTGCGGAGTCTGCCATAAATCAGATTCGGGCGAGGCCTCCCATGGGGTTCGGTAGAGAAGATGCACGGTGGAGCCAGAGGGGACAAGCGCACTTTGTGAAATTTTTCACAAGCTCTCTAAGTGGCTTATTTTCTGAAATTTCTGTCATTTGAATACAGTGGGTTTAGCCCCCCGTGAAGTCAGGGCTTGTCCGCATATGCAACCGCATCCTTGAGGTATCGGCGCTGGGCCTCTTGTTCCGCATTCCGGGGGCTGTGGGCGTTGCCCTCCACTGTCTCGGCAAGGAGCTCGTCCCGGAACTTTTCGATCATCGATTCGACTGGCCAGGCGCAGGCTTCTCCGAAGGCACAGATCGTGCGTCCATCGATCTGGTACGCCACCGACTCAAGGGTATCGAGATCGTCGGGGCTGGCCTCGCCTGCGACGAGGCGGGCAGTGATCTTCTTCATCCAAGTTGACCCCTCCCTGCAGGGAGTGCATTGCCCACAGCTTTCGTGAGCGTAGAATTCATTGATATTGTTCAGAACCCATGACATGCGGCGGGAGTCATCCATCACGATGACGCCTCCGGAACCAGCCATTGATCCGCACGCCGCCATGGTATCGAAGTCGAGGGGAATCTCTTCAAAACTGATGTCCCGCTTTTCGGTTTCCGGAGGACATGCCACATTGTAAGTGTCAGAGCAGCGGAGAATCTTGGCGGAGGACCCACCGGGTATGACCGCCTTGAATTTCCTGCCCTTGAGAGGGCCGCCGCACACGTCGTTGAGGAGTTCTCCCATCGTCATTTTCCCGACCTCGACTTCATAGTAGCCGGGCTTTTGCACGTCACCGGACACGCAAAGGATGCGGGTGCCCGTGTTACGAGGCATGCCGATATCCGCGTATTTCTCGCCCCCCATCTCGATAATGTGTTTCACGTGGCAGAGGGTCTCCACGTTATTGACAATCGTGGGGCACATGTAGAGGCCCATCGCGGCGGGGAAGTAGGGGGGCTTGATACGAGGGTAGGGTCGTTTGCCCTCAAGGGACTCGATGAGTCCGGTTTCCTCCCCGCAGATGTAGGCCCCGGCGCCACGGTGGACATAAAATTCGCAATTGAACTTGGTTCCGCAGATGTTTTTGCCGAGGAAGCCTTCTTTCGTGGCCTCCTTGATGGCGTTTTCAACGATTCGTGCAGCCTCGGGGAATTCTTCCCTGATATAGATATAGGCGATCTCAGCTCCCACTGCGAAGCAGGAGATGACCATGCCCTCGATGAGTTGATGCGGATCCTGATGAACGATGTAGCGGTCCTTGAAGGTTCCTGGTTCGGATTCGTCGCAGTTACAAATGAGGTAGACGGGTTTCTTGTTTCCGGGCTGGATGAAGCCCCACTTCACTCCGGTAGGAAATCCTGCGCCTCCCCGTCCACGCAGGCCCGACCGCTTTACCTCATCGGTTATCTCGGCAGGCTTTTTCCTGAGGGCTTTCCTGAGGGCCTTGTAGCCACCATCCGAAAGGTATTTGCTGATGGAGGGATCCCATCCCTTACGGTCAACATTCCGGAAAATAAGGCGCTTTTCCAGTTTATGGGGCTCCTTCCCCTTGATGTAGGTGACCTTGGCCATGAAAGTAAAAACTACCTGTAGGTTTCGAGGAGTTGAGGGGCCTTTGCTGCAGGAAGGTTCTCGTGAAAGTCATCGTTGACGAGGCAGACCGGAGCAGTGCCGCAGGAAGCAAGGCACTCTGCAAACTCCACCGACCACGTGCCGCAGGGGGAGACTGCGACCGGGTTGTGATGTGAAGACTGTGAGCGGTCGATGCCGGCCAGTTCGCAGATCTTGTCCATGAGTTCGTAGCTTCCTCCCATTGCGCAACTGAGGGTGCGGCAGACCCGGATATGATACTTCCCGGGAGCATGTTGTCGCAGCCCAGGGTAGAAGGTGACCACCTCCTCGACCTTGATCGGGTTCAGTTCGAGCTTGGTTGCGACCCATTCAATGGCTTCCGGGGAGATGAACCCGAACTCGGACTGCACGATATGAAGGAGGGGCAGAACCGCTGAACGCTTCTGGTCTTCAGGATACTGCTGGATTCTCAGGTTTGCTTCCTGCTCGATTTTTTCGGTGACATCAAAGGGAGCATGATGCCTTGTTCCACTGGTTTGTTGGGAAGTGACCTGTTCAGTGAGGATGGAGTGGGACATGGTATTGGTTCTCCGTCAGAAGGGGCAGGAATACACGGATCGGGTTTTAGCGGTCGCATTCTCCCATGACAAAATCGAGGGAGCCAAGAATGGTGGGAATGTCAGAGACCATGTGGTCGACAAGAAGGTCCGGAAGGATGGAGAGGTTGACAAAGGAAGGGGCGCGGATCTTCAGTCGGTGAGGAACGCCTCCACCCTTGGAGTTGATATAGAATCCGAGTTCGCCCTTGGGGTTTTCCGCACCAAAATAGACCTCTCCTGCGGGGGCTTCGATGCCTTGGGTGGCAACGATGAAATGATGGATTAATTCCTCCATTTTCATCATCACTTGCTCCTTTTCAGGTAGAGAGCTCTTGGTGTCTGCTACATTGACCGGGCCTTCCGGAAGGGAGTCGAGGACTTGGCGGACAATGTGTATGGACTGGCGTAATTCCTCCATCCGGACGAGATAACGGTCGTAGCAATCGCCGAGTTCCCCAACCGGAATATCGAAATCATATTGTTCGTAACCCAGATATGGACGGTCCTTTCGAAGGTCCCGGCTCGGGCCTGAGGCCCGCAGGTTGGGACCAGTCAGGCCATAGGAGATTGCGGTTTCCGCTGATATGACTCCAACCTCCTTGGTGCGAATAAGGAAGATTTTGTTTCGAGTGAGGAGCTTGTCGACCTCCTCGACGGTCTTTTCGCACTCCTCGAGGAAGGAACGCACATTTTCTACGAAGCCCTCCGGCAGGTCGCGGATCTGACCGCCTACCCGGGTGTAGGAAGTAGTGAACCGGGCTCCGGTCAACTGTTCGGATAGATTGTAGATTTTTTCCCTCTCTGTGAATGTATAGAGGAAGACGGTCATGGCCCCGACATCCATGGCGTAGACTCCGACACCCAGCAGGTGGGAGGAGATTCTCGCGAGTTCGCAGGCAAGAACACGGATGGCTTGCCCCCGGGGTGGAAGCTCCCAGCCCATCAATTTCTCCACCGCGCATGCGTAGGCAACGTTGTTGGCGAGTGGTGCCAGGTAGTCCAGTCGGTCCGTGTAGGGGACAAACTGGTTGTAGTGCATATTCTCTGCAATCTTCTCGTCTCCACGGTGGAGAAAGCCCAGGTCTGGTTCAGCCTTCGTGACGATCTCCCCATCAAGCTCCAGAATGAGTCGGAGGACCCCATGGGTGGCGGGATGGGAGGGCCCCATGTTCAGGACCATTTTTTCTCCGAGGAGATCACTGGTTCCTGCCTGATAGTCCGTGGCTGCCTGCGCTGCAGTAGCGGCAGCATCGGGAGCCTCGTAGATCTTTGTGGCGGAAGGCTCGCTCATTTGCGGGTTACCACGAGAATAAGGGCCCAAAGAGGACCCCTTCGCAAGGACTTTGTGAAAAATTTCACAAAGTCCGGAATGGGTTTGGGTCCGGGTGATCGAGGGTGGAACTGCGAGTTGGGATCCTTGATTTCCAAGGATCTGGTTATTATTTAAGAGATCCTAAGTATTGCCATGGACCCTTCAGTTTGCGAGACTATCAGAAAGTCCTGACTGCTATGGGTTACGCAATGCGCTGTTTTTATTCGCCGGAGTTCTATCTCGATCTCCCCATGGATCACCCTTTTCCGATGCAGAAGTTCCGCATCTCGAAGGACATGCTGCTGGAGCAGGGGACTGTCAGACCGGAAGATATCGTGGAGGTCAGAGCTGCGGCTACCCACGTACTGGAGCGGGCGCATACCCCGGCATACCTCCAGAAGATTTATCGCGGCCAACTTGATCGTAAGGAGCAGATACAGCTGGGGTTGCCTCTGACTCCTCAATTGTACACCCGGAGTGCGGTGGAAGTTGAAGCTACCCGACTGGCTTGTGAAGCGGCACTGGAGGATGGGATTTCGGTAGTGCTTGCGGGAGGAACGCACCATGCCTTCCGTGAGCACGGCGAGGGTTATTGCGTGTTTAATGATATCGCAGTTGCGATTCGCAGCCTGCAGATCAAGCAGCCGGGTATCAAGGTGATGGTGGTGGATACCGATGCGCATCAGGGAAATGGAACAAATAGCCTGCTCGATAATGATCCCAACGTGTTTACGTATTCGATCCATGTCGGGCGGAATTATCCCGTGAGGAAGGTCAAGGGATCGATGGATGTTGAGACGGTGCGCTACGTTGAAGGTGAGATGTATCTTAAGCAGTTGTTCTCGACCCTGGCGGCAGCTCTCGATGTTTTTTCCCCTGACCTTGTGATCTGGATCGCGGGGGCCGATAACCACCGTAACGACCAGTTTGGTCAGATGATGCTCACGGTGAAAGATATTCAGCGGAGGGACGAGGTCATTCTGGGTGCTATGTTACGTAATAGAATTCCGATGGCGCTGCTATACGGAGGCGGTTACAACCGGCAACCGGAGTATACCGCCAAGCTGCACCGTAATACCGTGGTGTCGGCGAAGCGTATCATGGGGGAGGTTCGGGGACTCGTCTCCTGATATTGTGCGTCGGAGAATTGCGATTGTTGGAGCGGGAGCAGTAGGCGGTTATTACGGCGGAAAGTTGTCCGCCGCGGGTGAGGATGTCTCCTTCCTGGTGCGCTCGGGACTCGCAGACCTTCGCAGGGAGGGGTTGTCGGTGGAGAGCCCAGCGGGAGCGCTTCATCTACCGTCGCCGAGAGTTTATGACAATTCCGGAGAGATCGGGCCGGTCGACCTGGTAATAGTAGCTTGGAAGGCAACGGCTAATGAATCGTATCGGAAGGTGATCAGTCCGCTGCTTCATTCGACTACTGCTATCCTGACACTGCAGAATGGGCTCGGGAATACTGATAAACTGGCTGAGTTGTTTGGGGCGGATCGGGTTCTTGGGGGGCTTTGTTTTGTCTGTATCAACCGCCTTTCCCTCACCCGCATCCGCCATCTTGGACAAGGGTTGATAACCATGGGCGAATTTGAAGGGGGATTGACCGAGCGCCTGCAGGACCTGACAGAATGCTTCGAGGCAGCGGGCATACAATGTGGAGCGGTGCGGGATCTCATACATGCCCAGTGGGTCAAACTTGTATGGAACGTCCCCTTTAATGGCCTCTGCATCGCGGAGGGCGGAATCACAACGGAAGACCTCCTCTCGTGTCCGCAGGGAGAGCAGCAGGTAAGAAGCCTCATGCGGGAAGTGGTTGCCGGGGCGGCAGCCCTTGGGAGGCGGATAGCACCGGAGGTCCTTGATAAGCAGATCAGGTCAACCCGTGAGATGGGAGACTATCGCCCTTCAAGCATGATTGATTACCTCGAGGGCCGCGATGTGGAGGTTGAGGCGATATGGAAGGAGCCTCTGCGGAGGGCCGAGCAGGCCGGGGCGAAGCTGCCCGCTTGGAAACGGCTCCTGGGCAGGATCAGGAGGCGTCTTGAGGAGCGGGGCTGATGGAAGATCCCATAGACTCGCTGGACTCCGGTTGTTCCGGTTCCCCTAGGGACAAGCTTTCCAGGGAAACCCCTCTGGGGAGATAAGGGAGCACGAAAGCTTCGCCAAAATCATAATGACCGGCGAAGTCCTCCCGGGTGTCCGAGTCCTGTTTTCCGAACATGCCTTCTTCGATTAATTCGAATACCATGTCGCCAACATCGGAACACTTGTGGACACCCCACTCCCGCAGCAGAGTGAATGCCATGGGTCCGAATTCCTCGAGAGCATGATCGCGGAATCCATGAACGAGCTCCTCCCCGCTGACATGGCGGTCCTCCCCATACTCCTCGCGGGTGCGTTTCAGGGTAAAGTCGAGTGCGTCCTTGAGAAGGAAGTAGGCGCCCGCTTCAAAGCGCTTTTCCCGTTCAAGGATATTTGCGACAGCAGCATCAAACCGCAGGGCCTGCATGATTCAGAGGGTAGGGGTATCGGGTGGATTGCAAAGCGCAAAACCTCACGGTGCGAGGCTCAGGGCAATGCGCTCAATGGTATTTAGAACTTGTGACCTGATTATATCCGGTGAGTCAAGACGGCGAGGCTTGTCGTGGCCAACCCAGAGACAGACTGTATGGAGTGACCCACATGAAATAGCCCATATATCTGTTTTTGCAGGGCTGGTCCCGATGAGGATTCGCTGGGTTTCCCCGGGGAATTGAATGGTTAGCGCAGTTCTGGTGGAAGCCGGAGAGAACATGGATTTACTCGATGGCTCAATGGAGAGAATCCGGTTCGACTCGGAGTCTTTAAGCTCGCGAAGG
Source organism: Roseibacillus sp. (assembly GCA_002709395.1). Lineage (GTDB taxonomy): Bacteria > Verrucomicrobiota > Verrucomicrobiia > Verrucomicrobiales > Akkermansiaceae > Roseibacillus_B. The sequence continues at coordinate 36,967 of PAQU01000039.1, forward strand.
AAGTGTGTGCGAGGGCGCTGGCCATCCCGGGTCAGGGTCGCGACCGCAGTGGCAATCTCGAGAGGGGTGGCACTTACTCCTCCCCTGAAAAGGTCATCTTCCCGGAGAAAAGGGCCATCGAACCCGAACCTCCGTGCGAGTTGAATCAGATCCGCAGTTCCGATCTCCCGGCCTGTTCTCAGCGGTTGCCCGCTTACGGGTTGTAGCCCGCGTTCCGCCGCAGCTGCATAAATGAACGGGGTGAAGAGGTCGCCCAGATCGCGCCGGGCATCGAGAGCGCGATTGAACAAGCTGTTTCCGGTTGCCCGCCCGCCAACGATACCACGAACACCCCCGGTTCCGGGATCGAGACAGATCACAGCGGCCTCGGGGGTATCAGGGATTGCCTGAAGAAGCTTTGTTACCTCATCCTCAAGGAGTTTTTGTGTGGCTGCGTCGATCGTTGTGTAGAGGTGCAGGCCACCATCACGGATTTCCCGGTTGTCGATAAGCTCTTCAAAGTGGCGGCGAACGGCCTGCAGGGCGGGACTGCTGCCGGAATTGTCCAATCCGGAGCGAAGCCCCAGTTTACTGCCCTTGATTTCTTTCGCTCCTGCTTTTGTTAAAACGCGCTCCTTCACCATTCGGGCGAGGACCTCATCTCGCTGGTGTACGGCCTTTTGCTGAGCGCGCAGGGGAGAAAAGGCGTGCGGGGCGCGGATAATCCCGACAAGGAGCGCGCATTGGTTGTCGCTAAGGCCGGAGGCACTCACCCCGAAGTAGCGGCGCGCAGCTTCCTCCAGTCCGTGGCATCCGGAACCGAAGTAGATCCGGTTGACGTAGGCGGTCAGAATCTGATCCTTTGAGTAGGAAGCCTCGATCCGCAGGGAGATGGCGATTTCAAGGAGCTTGCGGTGGAGGCTTTTTTCACGGAGTTCGAAGCTGTTACGTGCGAGTTGCATCGTCAGGGTGGAAGCGCCCTGAGTGAACGACATGTCACTGGCATTACGCATGGTTGCTCGAACCAGTCCTGAAATATCTACGCCGTGATGAGTAAAAAACCGTTTGTCTTCACGGGCCTGCAGTGCAGTGACAAAAAAATCCGGGATCTCCTCCCGGGAAATCAGTCGCCGGTTCTCACCGTGCAGGGTTGCAAGCTCCTGGCCTTGCACGTCAAAGATTACCGAGCGTTCGGGCATTTTGTGGATCTCCCTGATGTCGTAGCGCAGGGAGATCATGAAGTAAGACAAGGATATCAGCAGGATGATTATGAGAGCGATGACTCCAGACCGGAAACCGATATGAATCATCCGCCGAAGCGGGCGAGGAATCCACCTGGGTAGCCGTGAGGTGCGTATGGCTGGTCTCCAGTTCGTGGCATCCCCGGGATTCTCCCCGGGACCGTCCGGAGTTTCTTCTGGTTCGCGTTCGACTGGTATCTCCTGCTTCGTCGAGGGGGAGGGCGGTTCACTAGGATCTCCCATACGCTGGGTCCTCCGGGGCGGTGAATGACGGGGCACGGGAAAGGAGAGAGATGGGTCTGAGGCAAATGAAAGGGGAGTCTACGCCCTCATGGGGCTACTCGACTGGAATGGCGCGACTGGCAGGAGGGTTCTCCACCGGGAGAGCCTTCAGCGGGTGCCTGGGGCAGAAATCGTTTGGAGAGGGGACGAGATCAACCGGGGTAGGATCGTTGTATGCGGTTTTTGCCTGCTCGCACCCGGGGGTAGCATGTTTTCCCGAGGAGCGACAGAGACGACAAGTTTTGACTGCTAGCGGAGGAGTCAATTCGCGGAATTCGTAACGTCCGAGCCGATCGGCAGTTTTCATGACCCGGACCCAGACAGGGAGGGCAAGGTCTGCGCCATAACCGCCCGGAACGATGGGTTCTGGTTGATCGAGGCCGACCCAGACTGCGCAGGTGAGGCCGGAAGAATACCCTACGAACCAAGCGTCCATATATTCATCCGTGGTTCCCGTCTTGCCTCCTGCAGGTCGCTGGAAGCCCAGTTCACGGCGCATGCTGGAGGCGGTGCCGGAACGGGTTGCATCCTCCAGGATCGTGGAGGTCGACCAGGCGGCCCCCTTCTTGTCAACCGCAAGGTAGCCAATGGGTTTATGCGCCCAGAGTTCCTTGCCGTCACGATCGAGGATCCTGCTGACAAAGTGGGGGCCGTAACGGGTGCCGCCGTTGGGGAAGATCGTATAGGCGCTGGCCACCTGCTCCGGGGTTGCTTCCCAGGCTCCAAGGTAGGAAGAGGCCTTGNTAGGGATTTTAATTGCGAAGGACTGGTGTGCGAGGGCGCNGACATTTTCCAGTCCTGCAAAGTCACCAATACGGACCGAGGAGGTATTGCGTGAATCCATGAGAGCCCGCCTTGCGCTTACAGTTTCAAGGTAACTTTTATCCGAGTTCTNCGGAGCCCAGTCAGGGGGCGCATACCTGATTTGTCCTGGCTTGATGGGTGAATCATCAATATAGGAATCCGGGCGCATACCCCGGTCGAAGGCCGCGAGGTAGACAAAAGGCTTGAAGACGGATCCTACCTGGCGTCTGGCATGAATAGCCCGGTTGAACTTCGATTCATCAGCATCGCGTCCTCCAACGATGCACCGGATTGCTCCGCTCCGGTTCTCGACCGCCACCACGGCACCCTGAAGGTAATCGGGTGCTTCCCGCTGCATGGCGGGACTGGCCTGCCAGCGTGTTCGTGTGTTGTGGCGATAGCCCGGACGGCGCTCGATTTCACTGAGCTTGGAATTCAGGTGGCGCTCGGCGGCTTCCTGCAGGTCTTTGTCAATGGTAGTGATGATCTTGAGGCCTCCCTGCTTGATGTATTTCTTGTCGAGATGGCGCTCGATGTCCCGCCGGATAGCATCCATTGCGTAGCTGCCTTCAATGATACGACGGTTTTTAGGACGGATGTGGAGGGGTTCCGACTTGGCTGCGACTGCTTCAGATCTGGTAATCAGGCCGGTTCGGACCATCGAATCGAGAGTTGAGTTCCGCTCCTTCGTCGTGCCAGTAACGTCCTCGAAGGGAGAAAATGCATTTGGGGCCCGGATAATTCCCGCCAGCATTGCCGACTCCGACAAGGTCAGGTCTGCAGCCGATTTTTCAAGATAGGCCCGGGAGGCCGCTTCGACCCCATGAATTGAACCTCCCCAGAAGATGAGGTTCATGTAGTGCTGGAGGATCTCGTNCTTTTCGTAGGTGGCTTCGATACGAAATGCCAATGCGACCTCCAGAANCTTACGGTCGAGGAGTTTCCATTTNGGACCATGGGTGGGCAGTCGATAGGCATTGCGTGCAAGTTGCATNGTCAGGGTGGAGGCCCCCTGAGCAAAATGCCCCCGCTTTACATTTTCAACCATGGAGCGCGCGACACCGCGAGGGTCGACCCCCCAGTGGTCTTCAAATCGTTGATCCTCTCTTGCAATGAGAGCCTTGCGGAAGTGGGGTGAGACCTCTGCCAGGTCAACGACGTAGCGGTGGGCGCCATGCAGACGCCCCAGTTCCTTCATGTTCCGGTCGTAAATGATGGACCTTTCGGGCATCTTGGCAACCTGGGACATGTCGTAACGCAGGGACCGGAGAAAATAAAAGATGGTCCCGATGAGGAGGAGGGCTGCAAGGCAACAACTGGCATAGCCGATGCACTTGAAGGGGACCCTCAGGAGCGCAGGCCAGTTCCCCGTTATTCTGTTGATGAGGAGGAAGGGCCAGAAGAAGAGGATGAAGAGGGGGCTATGCTTGCGGGCAGGTGCTTTTTTCCGTCTGGGCCGGGAGCGGGAACTGCGGGAGGGGCCTTTCGGGCGAGCCCGTTTCCGGGCCCGCTTACGGGGGGAGGCCCCGTGGGATGAGGTGGCCCGGCGGCGCGGGGAAGCTTTCTTTTTTGGTCTGCGGCTGGCCATCCCGGAAATAATCGGGCCGTGAGGTTGTTTTGATCTACAGGTTGCAGGGGGGGCGGAAAAAAGCCGCATGCTCTACAAGACGAAAGTAACGGCCGTTGACGCTTGGTCCAAAAGAAGCATATTTCACCGTGATGACACTAGCAAGTGTTCGGCCCGCAGTAATTGCCGTATTTCTCTCCTTCCAAGGTTTCTCCTCGGGCTTGGCTCCGGGCGAGATATCGATTCAGGTTAAGGAGCTGGAAAGTAAGGTAGAAGACGTATCGAGACGGGGATTGCCTGCCACCGTGTCACTTTTTTCAGAGAAGAGTGAATCTTCTGGCAGTGGCGTAATAATATCGCAGAAGGGACTGATCCTCACTGCAGGTCACGTTGTAGAAGGGCTGGAAGAGGTCACGGTGGTCTTTCCTGATGGAAAGCAGGCACGCGGGAGGGTGTTGGGATCGAATCTATCGAAGGACGCAGCCATGGTGCAGCTGCAACCAGACGGGGAGTGGCCATTTGTAGCACTGGGCGACTCAAGGGATACCAAGGTTGGGGACTTTGTGATCTCTCTCGGGCACGCTGGAGGCTATGACGCCCTGCGCAGTCCACCGGTAAGATTTGGGCGCGTGGTTGCCCTGAATCCCCTGGGGTTCATTGGAACTGACTGCGCCCTGATAGGAGGAGATTCAGGGGGGCCGCTCTTCAATCTCGAGGGCGAGGTGATTGGGATCCACTCATCCATTGGAGCAAGCCTGATGGCTAATAACCACACGGGGGTGCAGAATTTCAAGACAGACTGGGACCGGCTCGAGAAGGGAGAGACCTGGGGAAGATTGACGATGAACCCGCTGATGAATCCGGACAGGCCGGTCATCGGATTCAATGTGGCCGGGGCCGTTGCTGGCGGTGTAGAACTCGCGGAGGTGTATCCGGATTCTCCTGCCGATGTTGTCGGAATGCGCCGGGGAGATGTGGTGTCGAGGATTGAGGGCCAGCAGGTAAGGAATCTGCGTGAGTTGCAAGGAGTTCTCTCAGGCCATGAACCAGGAAATGAGGTGGAAGTTACTTTTATCCGTGAAGGTGAAAGTATGACCCGCAAGATTAAGCTGGCTCGCCTTGCCGACGTGCTTCCTGAGCAGGAATAGTTTCAGATTCAAGGTAACTGATTATGAAATCTTACGCATATGCGCTGATAGTCCTGATGGCATTCCTGTCTGTGTCTTCCGCGCAGTTACCCGAGTCCTCCCCTGAGGACCGGGCTCTTCTTGTCGGCCAGGCGGAGAATCTCTTCAAGTCCCTCGTCCCCGCGGTGGAAAAGGCAGCCTTGGGAACCGTCGAGGTACGAGTATGGAGGAAGCGGGTGGGTTATGGGACCGTCGTAGCAACGGGAAAAGTTTTGACAAAATGGAGCGAAGTCAGGCGGGACATAAGGAGCCTGAGTTGTCGAACGGGTGCTGGAAAGTGGCTATCCGCAGAAGTAAGCGGAGTGTATCCCGATGCTGATCTTGCGATCCTGGACGTTGAGGGACTTCAGGCCGAGCCCGTCAGATTCGGTGATGAGGGAACCCTGAAACTTGGGAGTTTTCTCGCCCTGTCACGTCCTGACGGGCAAGCCGCTGCAATGGGAGTGGTGAGCGTGTTGCCGCGTAGCCTGCGGAGCTCTGACCGCGCATTCCTTGGTGTTGTCATGGATCTTGAATTCAAGGGGCCTGGTGTCCTTGTTCGGCGGGTTGAGCCCGACACGGGAGCCGCTCTTTCAGGGCTCAGGGAGGGTGATGTAATCCTGCGGGTGACGGATCAGGAGGTGAACGGCAGTTTCGAACTGGCGACTCTCCTGCAGCGGCTAGAGCCCGGGCAGAAGGTGGAAATACTCTTCAAGCGTTCCGGCAGGCAGGAAGCGGTCAATGTTGAACTCGGGGGAAGACCCCGTGCCCCAAGAATTCCCTACAACCGGATGGAACAGATGAACAGCATGGGTGGGCATCGTTATAACGATGTGAAGGATGGATTTCGCAATGTCATCCAGTCCGATATGCAACTCAATCCAGAGGATTGCGGGGCGCCTGTTGTTGACCTTGATGGCCAGCTTGTAGGTGTTGCGATTGCCCGTGCCGGGCGCATCAAGTCCTTCATTATCCCGGCTTCCATGATCATGGAGCTTCTCTCCACCAAACCGGTCAAGCCGCAGGCTGAGCCCGGGAATGTTGACGGGGTTCGCCGGCAGCCCGGGTTTGAGAATGAGGACCCGTTCGAGATGATGAGACGAAAAATGGAGGAAATGCGACGCCTCATGGAGGAGATGGAGGAGAAGGAAGACTGACTTGAGTCCAGATTCTGGAGGCTCGCTGGCTTTCCCGGAGACATGATGAAATCGGATTTTAGCGGGAGTCTCTTCCTGCGAGTGAAAACTACCCTTACGGGGCTCGCTGTTTTTTGGGGTGGGATTGCGCTTTCGTGGGCTGGTGGGGAATTCAGGCCGACAAAGGTAGCTAATGCTTTTCCAGCAATCATGAATCCCGTGATCGTGCCGGCAGATGAGGCGGAGAAGTTTGTTGAAGCTGACGAACTGGTCCTTGGCGTCGTGATTGGTGGTCTCCCCCGGGCATATCCTGTCAATATGCTCACCAATCCGACCCGCGAGATCATTAATGACAGGCTGGGTGGGGTCGCTCTCGCGGCGACCTGGTGACACCTCTGCTTCAATGGTATAGTCTATGCCAGAAACGTCAATGACCGGGAACTCCGCTTTCAGGTATCGGGTCTTCTCTGGAACCGGAGTCTTGTCATGCGGGATCTTGAGACCAATTCGCTCTGGAGTCACATCGTGGGCAAGGCCATGCGAGGAGCGTTAAAGGGAAGGCGTTTGAAGCTGCTCCCCAGCGTAATGGCTACATGGTCCGAGTGGAAATTGCGTCATCCAGAGACAACTCTGCTAGGAATGTCCCGGACCTCACGAACTTACAAGGGAGCTCTCTGGAAACAGCCCGGTCGCTATGTCTACGGATTGCATTTCCCTTCTGGACATTCTCCCGCAGTGCCCTTGAAGCGATTGCAGGAGAATCCCGTATTCAACTTCGAACTGGCTGGATCTGTGGGGCTGATCACTTCCGGGGCCAGGGGAGCGGGAGCCTCCTCTTTTGACCGGGTAGTTAAGGGACAGACTCTTGTTTTCTCGATAGCAGGTAAGGGGATAATGACCGATGACAGAACCTCTTCTCTCTGGGACACGAGGACCGGGAAATGTTTCGAGGGGCCGATGAAGGGGGAGATCTTGAGGGTCATTCCGGGAATGATTTCCTTCCGTTCTGCATGGGAGGTATTCTTCCCGGAGGGCAAACTTCTCGAGTGATCTCCGAAGACAGGCAAGCCTTCAAAGATTATCAGGGATCCGGCCTGTGCGGAAAGAGAGAGGTAGTGGGTTATTCCCTTGGCCTCCAGGTTCAGGGTACGGGTTCCTCCGGAGCGCTGACAGAGTCTGGTTCTGAGGGTGGCTTGCCGAGAGAGTTTAGCCTGGAGCGAAGGCTATCCCGTTCCTTGAGGAGCGCTTCCATCTGGGCGGCGGTGGGGGCGCCTGCAAACTGCTGCCGGAGAGACTGAAGTTCGAGTTCTGCCGCATCGCCTCTTTTGAGAGCGGAATCCAGCTGTTGCCTGAGGCCTGTGTTTGCGGTCGATTCGCTGGTCCTGATTGCGAGTTGGTTGCTGAGGGAGTGGACCGTGGTCTGTGACATTTTGAGTTCATTCTGAAGCCTGCCCACAGCTGCCTGAAGTTGAGTTACGAGTTCCGAGAGCTTCGCGGAGTCAGTGGCCACCCTGCTCGCAAGGTCCCGGGGAGACACATTTACGTTTGTCGCTTCATTGATTCCCGACAGGGCCTTCCTGCGTGCCTCGAGTTCCTCACGAAGCTTCGCGACTTCGGAGGAGCCGCCTCCGGCATTGTTATTGCTCACCTTGGGAAGAACAAAAAGGAAGAGGACAAGTGCCATCACGCCGAGAATAAGGCCGACAATGAGACTCTGGCTACCGGGAGGTGACGGGGTTGAAGAAGGAGACGGGTCCGCGGAGGAGTTGCTGGAGGGTTTGTCTTTCATACGAATTGGGGGAGGGAGCGGGTTTACGGGTGATCCACTTCGCGCGCGGATGGAGTGGGTAAGGATCTACTCTCGAATGCAGTCAAGGGCAAGGGTGGCAGCGCGTCGCCCGGCGGTTCAGCAGATCAGATTAATTCCAGTAATTCACGGGGATGTTCGATAAGGTAGGCCGGATTCTCTCGGGCGAGGGATTCACGGGAATTCAAACCCCAGGTAACAGCGACAGCGTCCACCCGGGATTTTCGAGCGGCCTGGAGATCCCGGATCTCGTCACCAATGTATAGGATTTCATGAGGCATGAGGGAGAATGTACGGGCAATGGCGCGCAGGTGCTTGGCCTTGCCGCTAAGCTTTCCAATACTGCTGATAAACGTAAACTCTTTCCTCAGGTCGTGAGCGTTGAGGAAAGATTCGATGTTTTCCGACACGTTTGAACTGAGGATGCCCATGTGGTCGAAGTGTTTTCGCAGGGTTGGCAGGACCTCCCTGATTCCTTTGTTAAGAGGTAGATTGCTGATCCGGCTGCGGAGTCGGCGCATCGCGGTGGCAAGATGGAAAGGAACCTTGTGCCTGGGAATACCAAGATGCCTCAGAAGGCCCTTGGTGTCGAGGTGCCGCAGTTCTTCCACGTCTTCAGGATCGATGAGGGTATAGCCGTGTTGCCGGGCCAGGTCGTTATAGATCTTCACCCCCTCATCGAGGGTGTTGGCGAGGGTTCCATCGAAATCAAAAATAAGGCAGCGATTCATCCGGATGACGGCTCTGTCATTACCCAGATTGCTCCTGATACAATGACAAATTTGGATCGATATCGTCAGTCAGGTTGCCCAGGTGCCCCGCCTGCAGTTTCAGCAGTCCGGCAAAGGCGATCATGGCTGCGTTGTCGGTCGAGAAATGCGGAGGACAGGCAAGAAATTCAAACCCGTTTTCCCGGCACGCTCCGCCCAGAGCGGAGCGAATGGCCTGGTTGCAACTGACTCCTCCGGAGAGAGTGACAAGGTTGCAACCGCTCTCATGGGTTGCTTGCAATGTTTTGCTTACAAGAACGTCTATGACAGCCTGCTGGAAGGAAGCGCAGAGATCTGGTGTGGCCTGACCATGGTCTTCAATCTTCTCGAGGGTGTAGCGCACCGCGGTCTTGAGTCCGGAGAAGGAAAAATTGAGGTCTCCCGGCATGGAACGGGGGAATTGGTAGGCTGCAGGATTGCCGCTCAGGGCCTGCTTCTCGATCTCCGGTCCCCCGGGGTAGGGGAGTCCGAGCATCCGAGCTACCTTGTCATAAGCTTCTCCCGCGGCGTCGTCGATGGTGCGACCCATTAGCTGATAATCGCCCAGACCTCTTGTATGAATGAGCATGGTGTGCCCTCCTGAGACGATGAGGGCGAGGTGCCTGGGGATTTTCGAATGGGGGAGGGTGCCCGGGAAGAGATGATTTTCGAGGAAGGGAGAGAGGAGATGGCCTTCCATGTGATTGATTGAAAGGAAGGGCCTGTTTGACGCTGTCGCGAGAGCTTTGGCCATGCTGTGACCAACAAGGAGGGAGGAGGCCAGGCCCGGTCCACGGGTTGCGGCGAAAGCATCGATATCGTGGGGTTGCAGACTCGCTTTCTCAAGGGCCTGCTCAACGAGAGGTCGCAGGACGAGGGCGTGATTGCGCGAAGCGACTTCTGGAACGACTCCGCCATAGGCACGATGCAAGTCGATCTGAGAAGAGACCAGAGAAGACAGGACCTCTGTTTCGGTGCTTGTCCCATAACGCAGGATCGCTACCGCGCTTTCATCGCAGGATGTTTCGATCCCCAGGAGGATGGGGTCGCTCTGGATTTGAGGTTCCATATATTCGACGGCTGGCAGGCAATCAGGGTTCTATACAGAAAGGATCCCCGGCATCCTGGCAGTTTCCGGATCCGTGCATTCTTTAAGGATCTTCTTTTTGAATTTACAGAAATTCAGTTGCGGGGAGGAGGAAAGATTACGAGAGGCGCTTGATGTGGCGGTTGCCCTGGATCTTTTTCCAGGTCAGGCATTAGCCTGATTTCTTTCTGAAAGAGGGAAAAGAAAGCTATCAGGGAGCTGCACCATTATTCCCCTGTCGTTTATCGGGGGCCGGAGCGAGCTTGTTGAAGGGGAAGCGACTTCCCAGGCCTGGCAGCGACTACGCGGCATCTGCGCGTTTCTTGCGGATCGAGGGTGACTTCCTGCCTTCAACCACGCCGCGATTGATGGAAACGGACTCTATGTCGTCGCGTGAGGGGATGTCATACATGATATCCAGAATAATGGCCTCAAAGATGGAGCGGAGTGCTCGCGCACCTGTGCCCCGCCTTACCGCTTCCTCTGCCATGGCGCGCAGGGCATCGCGGGAAATCTTGAGCTTCACCTTATTGAGTGCGAGTTGCTTCTGATACTGTTTGACCAGGGCGTTACGAGGTTCCGTGAGGATGCGAACCAACTCCTCTTCATCAAGACGCAGAAGGGACGAATGCACGGGCAGACGACCAATGAATTCAGGGATCAGTCCGAAGTGCAGCAGGTCCTCGGGTTGGACCCTGTTCATCAGGTCTTCCTGGGACTCCGACTCCCGGGCAGTCTGCTCAGCAGCAGCAAATCCGAGGGCGTTGCGGCCAAGGCGGCGGCGAACGATATCTTCCATCCCGACGAAGGCTCCTCCACAAACGAACAGAATACGCTCGGTATTGACTTGAATATACTCCTGCTGAGGGTGTTTGCGACCTCCTTGTGGGGGGACATTGCAGACGGTGCCCTCCAGGATCTTCAGGAGCGCCTGCTGGACACCCTCTCCAGAGACATCCCTCGTGATGCTCACGTTCTCGGTTTTGCGCCCGATCTTGTCGATTTCATCGACATAGATAATCCCCTGTTCGGCCTTCTCGACATCAAAGTCCGCGGCCTGAAGAAGTCGAAGGATGATGTTTTCAACATCTTCACCAACGTATCCGGCTTCTGTCAGGGTGGTAGCGTCAACTATGCAGAACGGAACATCCAGGACCTTGGCAAGGGTTCTTGCCAGAAGGGTCTTGCCCGACCCAGTCGGCCCAAGAAGCAGAATATTGGATTTTTCTATTTCGACATCGGCAAGTTCCTCCGGGGCGATGGAAGCGTCCTGATGAAGGCGCTGATAGTGATTGTAGACCGCTACGGCGAGAACCTTCTTGGCTTGATCCTGTCCGATCACATATTCATCCAGTTTGTTCCTGATCTCCACGGGAGTGGGAGTAGGGACCTCTTTGCCAAGGGTCTCTTCAAGGTCAGGCTGCCCCTCTTCAGCAAATTCCTTCTGGAGGATCGTCGAGCATACCTCGATGCACTCGTTGCAGATGTATACGCCGGGGCCAGCAATGAGTTTCTTTACCTCTGAATGGCTTTTGCCACAGAAGGAGCACATTGTGAGGTTGGATGCACGGGCCATTGCTTCTCGGGGAGGGGTGAAGAGTCCCTTGATGAAAGGAACCTGCCATGACTACCCTAGCAGAAATGAGGTTATTACGCCTCCTTTTTTATCAGGAATCCAGCACCGGTCAGGAATCGGCGTCGTCTCCCAGTTCCTTGCGGTTTTCGAGGACGCGATCGACAAGTCCGTAATCGGCAGCCTCCTGGGCTGACATGTAATTGTCGCGATCGGCATCACGGTCCACAGTCTCCAAGTCCTTTCCAGTGTGCTTGGAGAGAATGCCATTCAGTCGCTTCTTCAGTTCAAACATGAACTCCACCGTGCGTTCCACGTCAGAAGCCGTGCCCTGTGCTCCGCCGGAGACCTGATGGATCATGACGTGTGAGTTTGGGAGGCAGAAGCGCTTGCCTTCCGTGCCAGCAGTGAGAAGAACCGCTCCCATGGAGGCGGCAATCCCGATGCAGTAGGTGTTCACGTCGCAGGTGACGAACTGCATGGTGTCATAAATTGCGAGGCCGGCAGTCACGCTCCCGCCGGGCGAGTTTATATAGATATGGATGTCTTTCTTTGGGTCGGCCATCTGCAGGAACAGCATCTGGGCGATGACGGAGTTGGCAACGAAGTCGTCGATTGGCGTCCCGATAAAGATGATGCGGTCCTTGAGGAGTCTCGAGTAGATGTCAAAGGCTCGCTCCCCGCGACCATCCTGCTCGATGACAGTAGGAACGAGATAGGTGTTGCGGGGTGATTCGGGAGCGACGGAGTTCGGTTCGAATTTACTCATCTTCTTTTGAGGATTCTTCTTCGATTGAATCGGGCGAATGTGGTTCGGGGGGCTGGTTTTCAGATTCGGCCGCCATGTTTCCGGATTCCGCCGCAGGATCTTCTTCATCCGCGGCGTCCTCACCG
>PAQU01000040.1 GCA_002709395.1 Roseibacillus sp.
TGCTGGAGGGGCATGACGATTAATGATCTTCCGGGGCGGAGGCGCCCCAGAGAAAAGATGGCCCGGGAAGGCGCCACTGCCCTTAGTGATGCTGAGTTACTTGCCATCTTTCTGCGGGTAGGGGTAAGAGGGGAAACTGCTATCGAGATCGGGGAGCGCCTCCTGAGGGACCATGGGGGGCTGGCTGCCCTGGGCAGCTTGGAGATTGCCCAACTACGCAGGGAGCATGGTCTTGGATTGGCCAAGGCGGCGCAGTTGATGGCTTCCTTTGAGCTGGGTGCAAGGGTCGCACGGGAGAGGGCCTCACTCCGCGAACTGGATTGTCCACGAGCCGCCTTTGAGGTCTTTGCTCCACAGATAGCACATCTCCGCCATGAGTCCCTCCGGATTGCGCTGCTCGATACCCGGTTGCGGGTTACCCGCCTGATGACCCTCTCTGAAGGGAGCCTGAATGAAACGGTGGCCCACCCCCGGGATATCCTTCATCCGGTGATCTTGCACAAGTCTCACGGTTTTGTTCTTGTCCACAACCATCCTTCCGGAGATCCCTCACCCAGCCGGGCCGACCGTGATCTTACCAGCAGGATAGCCCGTGCCGCGGAACTGATCCGGGTCGAATTCCTCGATCACGTGATTATTGGACGGGCCTCTGACCGGCATGAGGGATACTTCTCCTTCAGGGAAGAAGGGCTGCTGTGAGCGATATTCGCAGGGGGGTGCGGAGCCCTCGCGTCCTGAATTATCTGGGAATTGGCTTGTTGAGATCTGGCCGATCCAGTGGTCTCTATTCATGCCTGAGATTCATCCCAGTGCCCAGGTCTCTCCCGGCGCAAGACTTGCGGAGGATGTCACGGTGGGTGCCTTTTCCATCATTGATGGCCCGGCCGAAATCGGGGAGGGGTGTGAGATCGGGGCCCAGGTGTGGATTCATGGGGAAGTCAGCATGGGTCCTGGGAACAAGGTGGGTTATGGATCGATTATCGGGGCCGATCCCCAGGACCTGGGATTTGATTCGGATACCCGGACCAGGGTGGCCCTTGGAGAGGGAAACGTCATCCGGGAGTATGTCACCATTCACCGGGCAACCGCAGAGGAATCCGGTACGATAATAGGGGATGGGAATTTTCTCATGACCGGAGTGCACCTCGGTCATGACGTTGCCCTGGGCGACCGGAATATCCTGGCCAATAACGTCCTTCTGGCCGGATTCGTTGAAATGGGAAACCATGTAGTGGCAGGCGGGGGATGCGCCTTTCACCAGTTCATCCGGATCGGGGACTATGCCATGGTCCAGGGGTTGACGGGGGTCTCAAAGGACATCGCCCCGTTCTGTACGGTTGGCCAGTTCAACCGCCTTGCCGGAATTAATTCGACCGGAATGCGACGTGGAGGGATCGGTCCGGAAGATCGGCGAGAGATCAAGGCCGTCTACAAGATCCTCTTCCGGGAAGGAATGGCCCTGGGTAAAGCCTTGGTGGAGGTGGATACGAGGGAGTGGGGGATTGAGGCAACCAAACTCATCGAGGCCGTGCGGAACCCGAGTCGCAAGGGAGTCCTTACGCGGGAGGGGTAGGAGTCGGTCCCTCTCGGGGCCGGGTTCCCCTGGTTAGTCCTTGGCGGCCTTGGGATCGAGGGCGTCGCGCAGTCCGTCGCCGAGAAAGTTGAAGGCGAAGAGGGTGATAGAGAAGACCACAGCAGGAAAAATCAGCATACTGACATTACTCTCAAGATAGTTCGCCCCTTCCTTGATTAACACGCCCCACGAAGAGTTCGGAGGCTCAACTCCTAGCCCGATAAAAGAGAGAGTCGCCTCGTAAAGAATGAAGCTGGGGATGGTGAGGGTGGCGTAAATGATCACCGGTCCCAGCATATTGGGAAGAATGTGACGGAAAAGGATACGGAAGTGAGAGAGTCCAAGGGAGCGGGCAGCTTCAGCAAATTCTCCGCGTTTAAGGGCTGCTGTCTGGGTGCGGACGATACGTGACATTGTCAGCCATCCGAAGGCGGCGATGGCCAGGAGAAGTGGAATGATGTTGGAGAAGCGTCGGACGAAATCCTTGTCCCATCCCCACTCCGAGGTGAGGAACTTCCCAATCAGATCAACGCGGACCTCGATTAGTTCGCGAAAGAGAATGACTACAATGAGGAAGGGCATGGCGAGCAACCCGTCTACAATTCGCATCATTACCCCGTCGACACGGCCCCCGACATAGCCGGAAATACCGCCATAAATGATGCCGATCGATACGGTGAGGCAGGTTGCAGCAATCGCAACGAGGAGGGAAATCTGTCCGCCATCCAGAATGCGGGTGAGCATGTCCCGGCCAAGTTGGTCCGTTCCGAGCCAGTGCTGGGCGCTGGGCGGTGCAAATTCATTTCCCAAGGCAACCGCATTGGGGTCCTGCGGAAGAAACCACCGGAAGACGAAGCAGGTCAGGAAGATGAAGATTACTACCCAGAGCCCGATCATGGCCATCTTGTTCTTTCGAAGCCGGAGCCAAGCGTCCTTCCAGAGAGAAGTTCCCTTTTCCAGTCGCTCTTCTATTTCATTCCCACTCATATGCTAAGCTTCCCGTAGTCTGGGGTTGAGGATAGTGAGGACAATGTCGACGATGAGGTTGGCTATTCCCATCAGGCAGCCGTAGAAAAGAACCAGACCCGGAAGAAGGAAGTAATCCTTGGAGGTTACGGCGGTAACGAAGTGCTGTCCGAGGCCTGGGATCTGGAAAATCGTTTCAACTACGAATGAACCGGTAATGACCGCTGCGAAGGCGGGGCCGAGGTAGGTTACAACCGGAAGGAGTGCGGGGCGTAGAGCGTGGCGAAGGATAATGGTGTGTCCCGGAACCCCCTTGGCCCGGGCAGTTCGGATGTAGTCCTGGGAGAGCACTTCGAGCATGCCACCTCGCGTGAGTCTGGCCACATAAGCCGCCACGGCCAGTCCAAGGGTGAGGGCTGGCAGCAGAATATCCGTAGGACGCTCCCATCCGGCGCTGCTCAACCAGGAGACATTGCGGGCGATCCAGAGTTGGAAGAGGGGGCCCAGGACAAAGGCGGGAATACATATCCCCACCATCGCAAGGATCATAGACCCATAGTCTATCCATCCATTGTGCCTGAGAGAGGCGATGACTCCGGAAGGGATTCCGATCACAAGAGCGATGAACATAGCTCCCAGCCCCAGCGTTAGGGATACCGGAAAAGCGCTGGTCAGGATTTCATTCACGGAGCGGCCGAAGAGGCTGGTGGAGAGGCCGAAGTCTCCCTTGGTCAGCACATTGCTCCACCAGCTGACGAACTGATTGCCGAAACTTTCATTGAGGCCGAAGGCCTCGGCAACCCTCTCTCGCAGGTGGGGTTGCATGGCCTTTTCATCTGCGAAGGGATTGCCAGGGATCATGCGAATGGTCACATGGGTAAAGGAAACCAGACAGAATACCACGAGAGCGGTCTGGAGGAATCGTGAGAGGATAAAGCGCAGCATGTCGGAGAGACGGAGTTAGTTGCGTTTGAGGCTCACGTTCTTGTAGGGGTGATTGTTGAGCTGGAGAGGGTGCCAGCCCTCTACCTCGGGCCGAATGAGATAGTTCGTGGTATACCAGAAGACCGGGATAATGGGCATATCGGCCAGAAAGATCTTCTCGGCATCCTGGAGGAGTTGCAATTTTTCCTCAGGCACGATCGAGTTCTCAGACTCCTTGAGCTTGGCCTCGTAGTCCTCGCTGTGCCAACCGGTGTTGTTGTTGCCGTTGTCCTTGGTCCACATGTCGAGGAAGGTGGTGGGATACAGAAAGTCTCCGATCCATCCCGCCCCGGCGAGGTCGTAGGCTCCGTCATACTGGTCCTGAAGGTATGTGGTCCACTCTCGTTGCTGGATACGCACATTGATGTTGAGGTGCTCGCGCCACATCGCCATGTAGGCCTCAGCCATTCTCCTGGAAACATCGCGGTCCGTGGTAAGAAATTTAAATTCTGGCAGGCCTTCCCCATTGGGATAGCCTGCCTCGGCGAGCAGTTGTCGACCTCTTTCAGGGTCGAAGCTGGCCCCGGGGGGCACGGTATAGCCCGCAAAGGGGGGGACCACCCCGGAGGCAGGTTTTTCATTTCCACCCCGCACGCTCTTGCAGATCTGGGCGCGATCGATTGCGCAGGCGAGGGCATGCCGGACCTTGACGTTGTCGAGATATTGCCTCCGGGTGTTGATGCGTAGATAGCGGGTTCCGATATAGTCTTCCTGTCGTAGCATTGCAGGGACATGTTCCTTGGCGTAGGGGATCATCTCCGGCGGAAGAATGTAGGTTATGTGCAGTTGCTCATCGAGAAACATGCGGGTTTCAGTGTATGAATTGCTGATCGGCAGGAATCGTATGCCATCGAGTTGGACGTTCCCGGCATCCCAGTAGTGGGGGTTGCGCTCCACCTCGATGTAGTGCTTGATCTTCCAGTCCTTCAGTTGGAATGGTCCGTTGGAAACGATGTTACCTGGCTTGGTCCACCCAGTGAAGGGGGTTGCGGGATCTCCCTCGGAAAATTTCAGGATGATGTGCCGGGGCACCGGGTACCAAGTGTAGTGTTTGGTGATTTCAGGGAGAAAGGGAATGGGGCCGCGGAGAGTGAGTTCCAAGGTTCGGTCGTCGATGGCCTTGGCGCCGATGGAGTCAGGGTCGGGGTTCTTCTCCTTGTTGTATTCCTCGGCCCCCTTGATGAAATACAGCATGTCCGCGTATTTCGAAGGGAGCTTGGGGTTGAGCATCCGCTGATAGGAAAAGACGAAGTCATGAGCCGTCACGGGTTCGCCGTCGGACCACTTTGCCTTCTCGTTGAGGTAAAAAGTCCAGACCCGATAATCCTCACTGTGTTTCCAGTCCTTGGCCACGCCCTTGTCTGCGACACCGTCCTTGCTGGGATTATCCACGCAGAGTCCCTCGAAAAGAGCCCTGATGAGATTTGACTCGAGTACTCCGGAGACGAGATGAGGGTCGAGGCCCTTAGGCTCGTTGGAGTTTCCTATCACAAGGATATTGTCCTCTGTGGCGATCGCGATGCTTGAGCGACGGTCACATGAGAGGAGAAGTGCGCTGAAGAGAGACAGGAGAATCACTGGGAGCACGCGCATCAGCGATACGATGCAACGGATCTCCCCGTCTTGGCAAAGCTCTTTGCGGAATTGGCTGTTTTTTTGGGGAATATTGGAAACTTGTGGGGGTGAATAGCCCGCAGGCTTGATTCGTCCCACCGGAAGGGTAGAACCGGGAAGGTTCCTGCTCCCCGAGGCCCTTTTCCATGAAGGTATATTTTCTCCGGCGTCTCCTTCTTGTGCCTGTGACGCTGCTTGGAATTACCCTCCTGGTCTTCATGCTGATGCGGGCGGCTCCGGGTGGGCCGGTCCAGAGGGACTTGCAGGAAATGATGGGGGCTGCAGCCAGTGAGCAGGGTGGAAGCTCAGGAATGAGGGAATCGGAGGGGAATGCGATTACTCCGGAGGCCCTTTTTGAGATCGAGGAGAAGTATCAGCGGGACAAAGGGGTCTGGCGCTCCTACGTGGAGTGGCTGGGAGTGGTTCCCCGGGATGTAGTCCGGGCGGCCAAAAGCTTTGAGAGTGGTAAGGACTGGGTGACGATCACGATGCCGAGGGTCAATATCGATGTTGACCTCATCAAGGAGGGCTCGGGAATCCGGATCGAACTCCCCTCGGAAACAGTCACTCGGAAAACAAAGAAGGAAAAAGAAAAGATCAGCGATAACGAGGCGCTTTCAGAGGAGGAAAAACAAGCTCTCTTAAAAGACCTCGGGGAGAAAAAAGACCTCCTTCTGCAGGAGGCGAAGGATGATGACGGGATCATCAGGGACCGGATCAGGGAGTATGAATGGAAGGCCCGGCTTATCAGTGTCGAGGAGCTGAAACAGCGTTGGGAAAAAAACTTCAGGGGTAAAAGTGCAGCCCACAAAGTGAGGATTCCGGATTCTGAGGCCACTGGGAAGGCCTCGCCGGAGAAGTCGGTGGTATTGCGGTCATGGAGCCGAGAGGAGGGAGATGAAGTAAAGAAGGGAGATGTTCTTGCAACGATTGAAGTCGGCGCTGTCTCCAGTGAACTGAAAGCGGCGGTAGGTGGAGTGATGGGGAGAATCCTGGTCAAGGAAGGGGAGGAAGTTGCGGAGGGAAAGGTAGTGGCAGAAATTGATGTCCTGCAGGAGCGGGCGGTGCTCTACCGGGCCCAGCGTGATGGTCTCCTGCAGGGGAGTCTCGGGGATTCAGAGAGGTATGGAGACCCGGTCATCAGTATGGTGAAGAGTCGCATGCCCATCTCGCTCTTCTATGGAGTGATCTCCATGATCCTGATTTACGGGATCTGCATTCCCCTTGGCATCGTGAAGGCGATCAAGCATCGCACCTGGTTGGACAATGTTTCTTCGATTGCGGTCTTTTCCGGATACGCGATTCCCGGCTATGTCCTGGGTTCCTTTCTTCTCGTGTTCCTCGGAGCCCGCCTTGATCTTTTCCCGCTCTCGGGGTTTGTCTCCGAGAATTTCAGCGAGCTTCCGTTTGGCGCCAAGATCCTCGATCTCTTCCATCACGCGGTCATGCCGCTTGCTTGCTACCTTGTAGGGAGCTTTGCCTTCATGACCTTCATGATGAAGAACAACCTGATGGATAACTTGGCGGCGGATTACGTGAGGACTGCAACAGCCAAGGGAGTTCCTTACGGGTCGGCGGTATTCAGGCATGCCTTCCGCAATTCAATCATTCCCATCGCTACCACGGTAGGGCAGAACATCACCCTGATCGTGGGCGGAAGCTTTCTCATTGAGGGGATCTTCGATATCAATGGCTTCGGCCTGCTCCAGTATACTGCCATCTTGGATAAGGATGAACCCGTGGTCCTTGGGGTGCTGACGATCTCGGCGGTCCTGATGCTGCTTGGAAATGTGATTTCCGACCTCTGCGTGGCGTTCGTGGACCCACGGATTCGTTTTAGATAGATGCTCTTTCGTCTTACAGGGATTTTTCTGTTTGTGATCAGCGTGGGCGCGGTGATCGCGCATCATGCCGGGTTGGCCCTGCCTACTCTCGACTGGTTCTTTTCTTTTGAGGCCAAGGATAAGGGGCTGGAGTCGGCATCATGGTGGAAGAAGTATCAGGCCAATATTATCGGATATATCCTCTGTGCCCTCCTTCTGGCAGGCGGAGTGCTCTGCCTGTGGAATAAGTCCCGGAAAGTGAAGTGGAATCCCCAGACACTCCGTAAGCTGAAGCGCTTTAAGTCGATCACCCGGGGCTACGTCTCTCTCTGGATCCTTGCGGGGTTGCTCTTTCTCACCCTGCTTGATCAGGCCCTGGTTGGGAAGAAGGCTCTTATGGTGAAATATGATGGGAAAATGCACTTCCCCGCCTTTGTACAACGAAGCTATACGGAAGAGGACTTCGGGCAGGAGGGGAAAAGCGAGGTTGACTACCACGATCTTAAGGAGGCGTTCGCGAAAGAGGATGGCGGGGAAAACTGGGTCCTGCTTCCGCTGGTGCCCTACGATGCGACTTTTGACTCTGAGGAGCCGGAGGAGAAGAAACTAACTGTGCGAGACGGAGTGTTTTACCAGATGGGTGAAAAGAAGCCCTATTCGGGACTGGGATATCGTTATTATGCCGACGAGATCGACAAAAAGAAAAAGCACTCCATGGTTCGTTTCCGCAAGGGGGTTCGTCAGGGGCGCGAGGAGTATTACGCACGGTCCGGAGCCGACATGGTCGGGCACTATGAATGGAAGGATGGGGTGCGAAGTGCTGCCCCGGTGAAGGGATCGGAGCAAGTCCGGGCGGTCGAGAAGGAGGAGGCCACGGAGTGGCAGTCGATAAGCTATAATCCTCTGCCACCCAGTCTCACGACCCGACACTATCTCGGAACAGATTCTCGGGGCTGGGATGTCCTAGCCCAGATTTACGGGGGCCTGCAACTGGTCTTCCAGGCAGCCATCATTTATCTGGTGGTAACCTATGCGATCGGTATCACCCTCGGAAGCCTGATGGGCTACCTTGGAGGAACCTTTGATATCGTGGTGCAGCGCTTCATCGAAATCCTCGCCAACGTGCCTTTCCTCTACGTAGTCATCATCATTGCCTCCAGGATTGGGAAGGAGGATGTCTCCCTCATGACAATCCTGCTGGTGCTCTGTATTTTCTCGTGGATTGGAATCACCTACTACATGCGAACCGCGGCCTACCGGGAGAAAGCGAGGGATTACGTAGCCGCCGCCCGGGTCCTGGGAGCTGGGCCAGTCCGGGTTATTTTTCGCCATGTTCTGCCTAACGCGATCTCGATTGTGGTGACCCTGCTACCCTTCAGCGTGGTGGGAGTGATCACGGCCCTGACGGCCCTAGATTTCATCGGGTTCGGGCTTCCCGATACCTATCCCAGCTGGGGGCGAATCCTGCAGGATGGTGTCAGTAATCTCGGAGACCCCTGGATCGTGGCCTCGGTCTTCGGGGGAATGGTGTCGGTGCTTCTTCTCGTGACCTTTGTGGGAGAGGCTGTGCGGGAGGCCTTTGATCCTAAGAAATTCACCACCTACCGTTGATCATGAATCCATTGCGTCTGTTTTGCCTGTTGCTTTTGGTCGCCCTTGCGGGGTGCGATGGCAGACAGGATTTTTTGGAATATGACAACAAGGAAGAAGTGATCGGTTTCAGGGAGAGAAAGAACGAGAGGGTTCTGGATGAACTCGAAAAGAAGAAGGAGGAGTTGACCAGGCGGCTTGATGAACCCGGAGAGGAGGATCGGGACAAGCTGGAAGAAGATCTCACCAATACCAACCGTCGTCTCGGATCGCCGGAGTTCTTCACTTACGACGCTACCATGGAGGATCTGCCGGAGGACCTTATATGGGAGGAGGGGCTGGACCAGCCTGAGCTGGGATCCTCTCGTGCGAAGAAAGGGGGGACCTTTAATACCTATTTCTCAGGCCTTTCCTTTCCTCCCACCATTCGTCCAATCGGGAAGAGTGCGAATAACAGTTTTCGTTCCGAACACTGGGATAATATCGAGATGGCCTTGGTTTCCCTGCATCCCAACACGATGGAAACGATCCCGGGGTTGGCTGACCGGTGGGCGGTGGGGAAGGACGGCCGGACGGTTTACTTCCGAATCAACGAGAAGGCGCGATGGTCCGATGGAAATCCGGTGACGGTGGAGGATTTCTTTATGACCTTTCATGTCTGTCTCTCTGAATACGTGAACGGACCCTGGTACCGGCAGTATTACGGGACGATGTTCGAAAACATCACCCGCTATGACGACCGGCACCTCTCGGTGCGATTGGCTAACAAAAAGCCCAAGCCGGAGTATTACGCCTCCCTGACGCCCTACTCCCGGGTGTTCTACAGTGAATTTGGTCCAGATTTCGAGAAGCGCTACAACTGGAGGGTGCGACCTACTACGGGAGCATACCAGATTCTTGAAGAAAATGTGGTCAAAGGGCAGAGTATTACCCTTTCCCGGGTGAAGGACTGGTGGGCGAGGGACCAGAAGTACTATCGCAACCGCTTCAATGTAGACCGAATTAAATACAAAGTAGTTCGCAACCTCGACAAGGTCTTTGAGCTCTTCAAGAAGGGAGAAGTCGACATGTTTCACCTGAGTTCCAAGAGATGGTACGAGGATATGGAGATCCCGGACGTATTCGACGGTTATATTGAGAAGAAGACCTTCTACAACCTCTACCCGCGGGTGCCCCGGGGCCTCTATATCAATCACTCCCGTCCCTTTCTGGGAGATGTGAATGTGCGTATCGGCCTGCAGCATGCCACGAACTGGCAGAAGGTGATTGATATCGACCTCCGGGGAGATGCGGGCCGTTTGAATATCTACAATGAGGGTTACGGTCAGTTCAGTAACCCGGAGATTGTAGCGAGGGTCTATTCGCCGGAGAAAGCCCGGGAGGCCTTTGGCAAGGCAGGATTCACGAAGCAGGATAACGACGGAGTGCTTCAGAACGACAAGGGAGAAAAGCTCAGTTTCTCCATCACTTATACCAAAAACCCTGTCGCGGATAAAAGGTTACAGAGGCTCAAGGAAGAGGCACTCGAGGCCGGGTTGGAGTATCGACTCGATGGAATAGATGGAACAGCGAGTTACGAAAAGGTGATGGAGAAAAAGCATGACCTGACCTTCTGGGGATGGGGCACCCAGCCGCCCTTTCCACGGTATTTCGAGGGAATTCATTCCTCCAATGCCTACGACCCGGGGACTACGACTCCCCGGGTGCAGACTAACAATATCTCGGTTTATGCCAATCCGGCGGCCGATCCGCTGGCGGAGGGAATCCGGTTTGCGACAACGGAGAAGGAGATCCGGGAGATGGCATGGGAACTGGAGCAGATCCTGCACGACACAGCGTTCTGGATTCCGGGCTACAAGAATGAGAGCTATCGACTCGGTCATTGGCGTTGGATGCAGTGGCCAGATGACTTCAATGTGAAAATGACCCGGGAGGCCCAGGAGAGCTACGTCTACTGGATTGATGTGGAGGAGCAGGAGAAGACCCTGCGGGCGAGGAGTCGGGGTGAGGCCTATCCCGAAGTGGATGAAGTGTATGACCAATACCAGGTGAAGTGATGAAGGACGGAGATCCAGCCAAGGCGACCGTTCGCCAGATCTACCAGGAACATGACCCCGGGGGTGATGCGCTCCTCAGGGTGCAGGGCTTGGTGAGCGCCTTCGATACTGAGCGGGGTCTGTTGAAGGCGGTGGATGGAGTCTCCTTTTCGGTAAATCGAGGGCAGACGCTCGGGATCGTGGGAGAATCCGGGTGCGGGAAGAGCGTCACTGCGATGTCTCTGATCAGCCTGCTGCCACGGCCAGCGGGGAAGGTGCTGGGGGGAGAGGTAATCTTCAAGGGAGAGGACCTGCAGAAAGTCTCCGAGACGCGTCTGCATGAAGTTCGGGGTGGGGAAATTGGAACAATTTTCCAGGAACCCATGACCGCCCTGAACCCGGTGCACCGGATTGGGCGCCAGGTCAGCGAGGTGTTCAGGCTGCACAAGAAGATGGACAAGAAGGAGGCCTGGGAGGCCGCCATCGAAGCCCTGCGCATGACGCGAATTCCCTCTCCGGAGGTCCGGGTGGGGGACTATCCGCACCAGCTTTCGGGAGGAATGCGGCAGCGGGTGGTGATCGCCATGGCCCTCGCATGCCAGCCGGATCTGCTGATTGCAGATGAACCGACCACGGCGCTTGATGTCACGGTGCAGGCCCAGATCCTCGATCTGATCCAGGGCCTGCAGGCAGAGATGGGGATGGCTGCGATCCTGATTACCCACGATCTGGGAGTGATCGCAGAGAATTGTGACTTGGTGGTGGTCATGTATGCCGGCCGGGTGGTGGAGCGCGCTCCCGTCAAGGAGCTCTTTGCCAATCCCATGCATGCCTATACCCGCGGCCTGCTGAACTCCATTCCCCGTCTCTCACTCCCGCCGAAGTCGGAGCTTAACACTATTCCCGGGATGGTGGCTTCGCTGTCAGAAATGGCCAGCGGGTGTCGATTCTGCCAGCGTCTGGGGCGGAGAAGCAGTCTTGGAGATGAGCGACCGGAGTTACGGGAGGTCTCTCCCGGGCACTGGGTGGAAGCGTGTCCAGAGTGTTGCGGGGGGGAGGCCCGGGAAAGCGTATGAGTGGGGTTGGAACGAGAGGGCCGTTGTTGTCGGTTGAGGATGTGAAGGTCCACTTCCCGGTTCGAAGTGGATTGATGCTACGCCAGACCGGGCAGGTGAAGGCGGTGGATGGAGTGTCCCTTGCGATCGGGGAGGGTGAGACGGTGGGACTGGTTGGAGAATCGGGTTGCGGGAAGTCGACCCTGGCCAAGGCGGTGGTGCGCCTGCTCAAGCCCAATGCGGGATCGGTGGTGTTCGAGGGAGCGGATATCACGCATTTGTCGCCGAGAGCACTTCGTCCCCTCCGGAGTGATATGCAGATGATTTTCCAGGATC
This sequence comes from Roseibacillus sp., assembly GCA_002709395.1. Taxonomy (GTDB): domain Bacteria; phylum Verrucomicrobiota; class Verrucomicrobiia; order Verrucomicrobiales; family Akkermansiaceae; genus Roseibacillus_B. The sequence continues at coordinate 11,978 of PAQU01000040.1, forward strand.
CCGTGGAATCGTTGAACCCCCGGCAAAGTGTCAGACAGATCATCGAGGAACCCTTGATCATTCACCGGCAAGGTAATGCGGCAACGCGGCGGCGGAGGGTGGACGAGTTGCTGGAACGGGTGGGGCTTCCGGCGAATTCCGGTGAAAAGTTTTCCTTCGAGTTCTCCGGAGGACAGCGGCAGCGGATTGGAATTGCCCGGGCCATCGCCCTGAACCCGAAGTTAATCGTGTGCGATGAGCCGGTCTCCGCCCTCGATGTCTCGGTACAAAGCCAGATCATCAACCTGCTGCTCGAGTTACAGAGGGAGATGGGCATTTCCTATCTGTTCATTGCCCACGATCTGGCAGTAGTGCAGCATGTCAGCGACCGGGTGGCGGTGATGTACCTGGGCAAGATCGTGGAACTGGCGACTGCCGAGGCCATTTATCAGCGTCCCTGCCATGCGTATACCAAGGCGCTTCTGTCAGCCATCCCGGAGGCTGATCCTGCCGCCGAGCGGGAGAGAATCCTGCTGGAGGGGGACGTGCCTTCGCCGATCAATCCCCCGGAGGGTAGTGCCTTTGGGCACCGGATCAGTCATCCACGCTATAAGGAGACAGTCGGGATGGATCTTGGACTGGTGGAGATTGAGCAGGGTCACTGGGTGGCCCGGGATCCCTGCTGCCTGAGTGAGGAGGACTGGAAAAAGGTTCAGTGAGCTGAGGATTCAGGACGGTTATTCACAGTTGTTGGTCGTGACCGGCATCCGTTGCTCTTGCGACGAGGGCCCGATCTTTCTTCACTTGGGGCATGCGCATCGTGGTAGTCGGGAAAGGCGGGCGGGAGCATGCCCTGATCCGTTCTCTTAGTGAGTCTCCGGTGGAGACGGAGATTTTCTGTTTCCCGGGAAGCGATGCCATTTCCGAATTGGCCACGACCGTGGAGGCCGAGGGTCTGCAGGGACTTATCGACTGGATGAAGTCTAATTCAATCGACCTCTGCATGGCGGGGGAAGAGAGTTATCTCCTGAAGGATGAGGGGTTGGCCAACCTCTGTGCCCGGAATGGTATTCCCTGCTGGGGCCCACCGAAGGAGGCAGCTCTCTTGGAGGGAAGCAAGGAGTTCGCCAAGCAGTTCATGGAGCGTCATGCCATCCCCACGGGAAAGGCAAGGGTAGTAGAAAGCGCGGAAGAGGCCCGGGAGGTAATCGGGGGGAGCTATCCGACTGTGCTCAAGTTTGATGGCTTGGCTGCAGGCAAGGGAGTGGCGGTCTGCCCGGACGAGAAGAGTGCAGAGGATTTTCTCGACGAGGTGTTCGGTCGAAAGCGTTTTGGGGATGGGAGTTTGCTGGTCGAGGAATGCCTCAAGGGTCCGGAGGTGTCGATTTTTGCCGCGGTGAGCGGAAGACAGGCCGTGGTTTTTACTCCCGCCCGGGATTACAAGTTGATCGGGGAAGGAGATACCGGGGCCAATACCGGAGGGATGGGGGCGGTGGCGAGTCGACAGTTGCTGGAGCCGGATCTCACGGCGCGGATTGAGGAGGAGATCATCAAGCCGACTATCGAGGGACTAGCCAATGATGACCTTGGATATGTCGGGTTCCTTTATTTCGGGCTCATGCTGACTGCGGATGGCCCCAAGGTGATCGAATACAATTGCCGTTTCGGGGATCCCGAGTGCCAGGCGGTCATGCCCCTTGTTTCAGGCGACCTGGCCACCTTCTGCCTTGAGGGAGCGAGGGGTAGCCTGAGGGAGGAATTGCTGGATTTTGATGAAGGCTGGAGCGTGGGAGTGATTCTCGCCTCAGCAGGTTACCCGGCCAGTTCCCACAGTGGGGATGTCATCAGGGGGCTAGATACGGTGGAGGGGGCGCGGGTCTACCATGCCGGGACACGTCGCAATGAGGAAGGAGACTGGGAGACGAACGGGGGACGGGTTCTTGCGGTGGTGGCTCCCGGGGCAGACCGTGAGAGTGCGGTAGAGAAGGCCCACTCCGAGGCGGCCAAGGTAGACTTTGACGGATCGCAGCGCCGCAACGACATCGGGCGTCTCCATTTTGATTAACTGAAACAAGACTCAAGACCCTCTACGTATTTTCGATCGCCGGCCTTGTGTGCCGGTTCGAACTGAACTAACACCACCATACTGATATCACATGAAAGTCATCCTGATTTACGGAAGCGAAAACGATAAGCCCTTCATGCAGCCCGCCCGCGATTATCTCGAGGGTGAAAGCCTGGAATATGTGGAGGAGGTTCTCTCCGCACATCGGAACCTGTCGGAGCTCATTGAGTATCTCGGAAAGCTTGAGGAGAGCGGAGAGAAGGCAGTCATCCTTGCTATTGCCGGTCTTGCCGCCGCCCTGCCCGGAGTGGTTGTAATGAAGACATCCCTCCCGGTCATCGGGGTGCCGGTTCCCGGAGGCCCCCTGAATGGAATTGATGCCCTTCTTTCTATTTCCCAGCTGCCGGGTCAGGTGCCCGCTACCACGGTTGGCCTGCACAAGAAGGCTCCCCTCAATGCCGCGATGGCAGCTCATCGCATCCTGAAGCTGGCCGGTTCCTGAAGCCCGGGGGGCTGGATTTGCCATGTCGGTGCTCCTCGATGAAGCCGCGATGGGGGAGGCTGTAGCCTCCCTCGCAGGAGAGATCCGTGCGGTGGCTGAGCACGGCCGGGTCGCCATCGTGGGGATTCGAAGCCGGGGTGACGAGGTGGCGGAACGTGTTTCCGCCATTCTGAAGGAAGCTGGGATTGAGCACGATTACGGGATGCTCGATATCTCCCTTTACCGGGATGACCTCTCCCACCTCGCGGAAAACCCCAAGTTGCAGAGCAGCGAGATCTCCTTCCAGGTGGATGGTTCCCATATCGTTCTGGTGGATGATGTCCTTTTTACGGGCCGGACCATCCGGGCGGCCCTGGATGCCCTCACTGATTATGGAAGACCTGCCCGTATCCAGTTGGCGGTCCTTATTGACCGTGGGCACCGTGAAATCCCGATTCAGCCCGATTATTCAGGGGTAAAGCTCGAAACGGCGCGGATGGACCATGTAATCGTCCGGCTGAAAAAAACTGATGGCGAAGATGCCGTTGAACTGGTAACGACCCCGTAGCGGATGGCGCGCAAGGACTTCCTGGACATCGCCTCGTTAAGTCGAGAGGAGGTCGACCTTTTGCTGGATCAAGCCACTCCGTTCAAGGAACTCTTCACCCGTTCGGTCAAGAAAGTCCCCACCCTCAAGGGGAAATCAGTGCTCATGCTGTTCTATGAGCCGAGCACCCGGACCTTGTCCTCCTTCGAGGTGGCCGCCAAGAGGCTCTCTGCAGATGTCATTGAGCTCGATGTGCCCCATTCCTCGGTGACGAAGGGGGAAACGGTAAAGGATACGGTCGATACCCTGCAGGCGATGCGGGCTGACTACATCGTGGTGAGACACAAGATGTCCGGATTGCCCCAGGCCATCGCCCGCCAGACAAGGGCCTCGGTGATCAATGCCGGGGATGGATCTCACGCTCACCCGACGCAGGCTCTTCTTGACGCCTTTACCCTGAAGGAGGTGTTCCCGGAACTGTCCGGGCGCAAGGTGCTTATTGCGGGAGACATCCTGCACAGCCGGGTGGCCCGGTCTACCAGCAGTCTCCTGCTGAAGCTGGGAGTAGAGGTTGGTTTCCTGGGGCCGGGATCCCTCGTCCCCCGGACGGGACCTGAAGGAATCACGAGGTTCACGGACTTTGATGAGGCCCTGCGCTGGGGGCCGGATGCGGTTTACCTGCTGCGGGTCCAGATGGAGCGGCAGGAGGCCCAGTATTTTCCCAGCGTCCATGAATATCATCAGGTCTATGGCGTGACCCAGGATCGTTTTGCCAGGATTCAGGGAGAAGGAACCTATATCATGCACCCGGGTCCGGTAAACCGGGGAGTAGAGCTTTGTCATGAGGTGATGGACTACGAGCGTAGTCTTATCAATCAACAGGTAGAGAACGGCATCGCAGCGAGGATGGCAGTCCTCTACTGGCTGAAACCACAGACCGATTCTCAGGAGGCTGAGCGGGAATGAAGACTACGCCAAGAGCATGAGCATGCTGATCAAGGGAGGTGAGATTGCCTCGGAGCAGGGAGCACCGGTAAGGGGAGACGTCCTTATTGAGAAGGGAGTGATCACGGCGGTGGGAGAAAATCTCGAGGCTCCAGAGGGAACAGAGGAGGTGGATGCCAACGGAAAGGTTGTGGCTCCCGCCATGTTTGATGCCCACGTACACTTCCGGGAACCGGGACAGGAGTATAAGGAAGACATTGCCCACGGGACGGAAGCGGCCATTAACGGTGGGGTCACCGGAGTGGTCATGATGCCCAATACCTCTCCGGCTATTGATTCGGCCTCCGTGGTACGGACGGTCCTGGAGAAGGCCCGGGAGGTGAGCCGGATTCCCGTTTATACCTCCGGATGCATCACGAAAGGCCGTGCCGGAGAGGAGCTCGCAGGAATTGACGGGATGCGTAACCTCGGGGTGGTGATGCTGACCGACGATGGGGACCCGGTGGCCAACCCCGCGGTTCTCAGGAATGCGATGGAGTATGCCACGCCTTTCGGAATGTTTTTTGCCAGTCACTGTGAGATTGCGGAATTGAGCGGTCCGCGGGCCCTCAATGAAGGGAAGGTAAGTTACCAGCTGGGAATCAAGGGGACCCCTGCCTGCAGTGAGGAGATCTGCATGGACCGGGATATCCGGTTGGCGCATGCCACCGGGGCCCGGGTGCATATCCAGCATGTTTCCTCAGCGATCGGAATGGAGACGATCCGATGGTGGAAAGAACGAGGCGCAAGAGTAACGGCCGAGGTATCACCTCATCACCTGATCTTCAACGAGGAGGATATCGGCGAATACGATACCCATTATAAGATGAACCCTCCCCTGCGCACATCAGAGGATAATGCGGCCCTGCTGGAGGGATTGAAGGAGGGAGTCTTCGACCTGATTGCGACTGATCATGCTCCTCACAGTGAGTTTGAGAAGGGGCAGGATTTTGTCTCGGCGCCGAATGGGATCACCGGTCTGGAGAGCGCCCTGGTATCACTTCATGACCGGTTCATTGCGACCGGACTGGTGGGGTGGGACCTGATCGTGAAGCGCTATTCTGCGGAGCCCCGGCGCATGATGGGGCTGGAGCCTGTTCCGATTGAGGAAGGAAAGACAGCGGACCTGATCATATTCGACCCATCCGGGGAAACGACCTTCTCGCGGGATTTCATGAAGTCCCGGAGCGTGAATACCCCGTTCCTGGACCAGACCCTGCGAGGAAGGGTGGAGATGGTGCTGCGTGGTGACGAGGTGCTTCTGCAGAGGGAAGCCTCCTGAGGCCTATTCAGGAGCGACGACCGTCGGGGTGACGAGCTTGAGTCCAGCCCAGACAGCGAGAAGGCCCAGGCTTACCGAAAGAATGATATTGAGGAGGGCCACGAGGGTCAGTCCCTGCTGCAAGGCGTTGATCGTGTCCCGGCCGAAGGCGGAGAAGGTTGTGAACCCCCCTAGGAATCCAGTCACGAGAAAGGGCAGGACCCAGGCTGGGTTTTTCTGGGCCAGATGACCGAACAGGCAGCCAACCAGAAAGCAGCCAAGGAGGTTGCAGGCTAGAACCCCGAGGGGGAACTGCTGCAGGCTCGTCCGGGAAGTCAGGGTGTCAACCCCCGTAGAAAGGCCCCAGCGGGAGAGGGCCCCGAGGCCGCCGCCAAGAAAGATGAGAAGGGCATTCATGGGGAGATTCAAGCTGGCTTCACGAGGAGCTCCGTATCCTTGTCAGCAGGCCGTATTTTGGGGAGAGCAGGAAAGCCAGCAGAAAGAGGGTTCCGAGGACGATCACAATTGCAGGACCGGCCGGGATATCGATCCAGTAGGCTAAGAGGAGGGCCAGGACGGATCCGAGGGCCCCGACCAGTCCACCCCCCCAGAATAGAAGAGAGGTGCGATTGGTAAGGAGGGAGAGAGTCGCCCCGGGAGCGACGAGGAGTCCAACACTGAGGACGCAACCGACGGCCTGCAGGGAAGTGACCAGGGCGAGAATAAGCATCCCGAAGAGGAGATAATTCATGGCCCGGACATTGACACCCTGGGCAGCGGCGACACTGGATTCGAAAAGAGTAAGGAGGAGGGGGCGAAAGAAGACGCAGGATGCGAGGAGAATGATGGAGCCGATAACGAAGGCCAGCCAGAGGTCACTTGAGCTCACGAGGCGGATATCCCCAAAAAGCCAGTGTGAGAGATCCCCATAGCTGCGGAGATACTGCAGCACGGCGACACCGAGGGCGAAGGCGGTGGTGTACAGAATGGCAAGGGCGGTGCCCTGGGAGACCCGCGAGCTTCGGGAGACTACGACTGAGCCGAGTCCGACGAAAAGGGCGGCTGTAAGGGCCCCGATGAAGGCATTAACCTGGGTCAGGGTACCCGTGATCAGGATCCCCAGTGCGATGCCGGGGAGCATGGTATGAGAGAGCGCACTCACCGAGAGGGCGGTGCGACGCAGAACCACAAAGCCACTGAAGAAGCCATTGGTAAATCCAATCAGGAGTCCGGCCAGCAGAGCACGCTGAAAGAATGGGTCTTGGAAGGGATCAAGCACTGGCAGGAGTTCTCCGGGGTTCAGTTATCAGGGTCCGGTCGATCTGAGGTGAAGGCCCTCGTGATGGACTGGGGGGTCAGAACCTGTGTGGTGGGACCAAAATCCAGCTGGGTGTGGTTGAGGAGGAGGCACTCGTTGAAAAGCTGGGGAGCGGATTCGAGATCGTGGTGAGAAGCAAGAATGAGGCGGCCCTCTTCCGACAGGGAGGCAAGCAGTCTGGCCAGTGATTCGGAGGCATTGAGGTCGAGACCGGTAAAGGGTTCGTCAAGCAGGAGGACATGGGCTTCCTGTGCGAGGGCCCGGGCGAGGAAGGCCCTTTGCTGCTGTCCGCCTGAGAGTTCACAGATCTGGCGGTCGTGCAGGTCTGTAATCCCGAGGGTCTGCAGGGCCCTCTCCACGGCATCATCATCCCCTGATGAATAGCGCTTCCAGAGTCCAAGATGAGGAAAGCGTCCCATTTCAACGAGTCCGCGGACGGTAATGGGAAAGTCCCAGTCAACTTCCTCGCGTTGAGGGAGATAGGCGAATTCATGGGACCACCTTTTCACGGCGCTCCCACGCCACTGGATGGTGCCGGTCTGTCTGGGAACGAGTCCAGCAATGGCCTTGAGCAGAGTGGACTTGCCGGCTCCGTTAGGGCCGATGAGGGCTACCCTGTTGCCGCAGGAGGTAGCGAGGGAGATATCCTGAAGAGCGGGAACACGGCCATACGACACTCCGACATCATTAATCACCAGTTCGTGGTGATGATCATGATGCGCACAGCAGTCATGGCCGCTATGATTTTCAGTTTCCAAGGTCTTCGAAGCAGGGACTAAGTGCCGGGATTGAAGTCGGCTGTAATGGGGTGATCACGGACGTCACCGGGAAAATCTAGAAGGATATGAGCGCTCTTGAGTTTGTCGTTTTCGGGTTCCAAATCGATGCGCAGGAAGTGGTGAGAAGAGGGGGAGTCCTGCCAGGTTATGGCCATGCTGGCACTCCAGCTGAAATCCTGGATGCCAAGTTCTACGTCCTCTTCAATTTCAAGTCCGGATCCGGTGGGAATGGTGATGACCCGGCCGGAGGGTTCGGTAAAGGTGAGGGATGAGGCGGGCGCAGACAGGGTGAGGGTCAGCAGAGCGGGGACCGTATTGGAAGAGGATGCTGGTTCGTCTGGCACCCGGGGACCTGATTCGGCCTGGTGGGAGCGATCCAGGACGGCAGCCACCAGGACGCCCGCAAAGAGTATCGCGATGAGAAGGGTGCCGATCTGGAATATGGGATTTCCGCGCATGAGGGGACGTGATCCTCATTTTAGAGGTCGGGGGAACTTATTGCAATTAATCTGCTTTATCCCTGAGAGAACATACCGTTTCAAGGAGGGAGGAAACCTTTGAGAAGTCCTTGCTGCCGGGAGAGGATTCGGCTCCCGAGGCGACGTCGAGAGCGCAGGCCCGGGAGGTGAGGAGAGCCTCGGCCGCATTTTCCGGGGTGATTCCTCCGGCAAGGATGACAGGAGGAGTGGATTGTTGGTCGATGAATCCTGCGACCATCTTCCAGTCGATCACCCGGCCAGTCCCACCGTAGACACCCGGGGCATGGGCATCCAGCAGGATCCCGTTGGCATGGTAGCGGGAAGCGGTGGAGAGGTCGTCGGCATGTTCAACCCCGATAGCCTTGAAGAAGGGAAGACCTTCCTGAGCGAATGCATTACAGTAGGCGAGGTCCTCGTCTCCGTGAAACTGCGCGACATCAATGAGACCACTGGAAAGGAGAGAGCGGGGCAGGTCGGGTTCAGCATTGACGAAGACTCCAACCCGGAGAATGCGGTCCTGGAGAGAGGGAAGGAACTCCCGGGCAGTATTCAGGGGGCAATAGCGCCTGCTTTCCGGCCAGAAGTTGATTCCGAGGGCGTCGATTCCGAGTTGGGCCAGTTGATCGGCCTCCGCGGGGTTGGTGACGCCACAGATCTTAAGGGAGGGGGAAGTGCAGGCGAGAAAACTGTGCAGAAGTGGATGCAAGGAAGCATCATGAAGGATGGCGGATGAATGTGAAGACGGATTTCGGTATTCAGGTTTTGGGATTCATCGATCAGACTGTGGGTGTGGATGCGATACGGATCCGGGGTGCCCGGCAGCATAACCTGCGGAATGTCGATGTCGACATTCCGCGAGGCAAGCTGGTGGTGGTAACCGGATTGAGTGGCAGCGGGAAATCGAGTCTGGCCTTTCATACCCTCTATGCGGAAGGGCAGAGACGTTATGTTGAAAGCCTGAGTGCCTATGCCCGGCAGTTCCTCGATCAACTTGATAAGCCGGAAGTAGATGCCATCGAGGGGTTGAGCCCGGCCATTGCCATTGAGCAGCGTGGAGCTGGGGCCAATCCCCGTTCCATCATTGCAACCGCAACCGAGATTCACGATTACCTGAGGATTCTCTATGCGGCGATTGGTGTTCCGCACGATCCAGAGACCGGTGAGCGCTTGGAACGGATGACTCCCGCGGATGTGGTTGCGAGTCTGAAGAAACGGCCGGAGGGAACCAAGGTGATGCTTCTTGCTCCCCTTGATCCGGAGGCCGCTGCCGATGTGCCAGCCCTGCTACGGGACCTCCAGCGACAGGGGTTTGTGCGTCTCCGGATCAACGGGGAGCTTGTCGAGGTGGAGGAGGCGGAAGCACGTTTTCCAGCCGGGAAGGAATCCCGGGTAAAGAGACTGGAGGTAGTTGTTGACCGGCTTCTGATCCGTCCCGGAGTTGAAAGCAGATTGGCTGACTCGGTGGAAACCGTGCTGAGGATCTGCAGTGCTGAAGCAGTGGCACTGCTTCAGCTTCCAGGAACCGAAGAATGGGAAGAACGTTCCTTTCTCACCAGCTACCGAAACCCGGAGACGGGATTTGAAGTGCCGGAATTAAGTCCACGGCATTTTTCCTTCAACAGCCATGAGGGTGCCTGCGAGACCTGTCATGGACTGGGCACAGAGCAGTTCTGTGATCCGCTTCTGCTGGCTCCTGATCCATCGAGAAGCATTAAGGATGGGGCGATCAGGCTTTCTAGGGGCGGAGGCAGGAACAGGAGCTGGCATCGAAACAGGGTGTTTGCCCTGGCTGACTATTTCGGAGTGTCGAAGGAAATACCGTTTGGGGAATTGCCCGACGATTTCAAGAATGCACTTTTTTACGGCACGGATGGGGCGCAGCTTTCCATGGTCCGGAAGAGTCGGGGTGGCCCGGGCCTCGATGACTTTTCCTTTGAAGGAATATGCAGGGAGGCCGAACGGCTTTATCACGAGACCGGGAGTGAGTCCCTGAAGAGGAAGATGGCGCGCTTCATGGCGTCCCGGAGATGCCGGGCATGCCGGGGGCGACGATTGAAGAGGGAGTTTCTGGCGGTGAAGGTAGAGGGAACTTCCGGGAAGGAAGGCCTCGGAATTGATGAATTATGCTCCCTTCCGATCGAGGAGGGTATGACCTGGATGGAGGGAGTGGAAATTCCCGGTGACCGTGAGGAAGCGGTGCGACCGGTGGTGGAGGAGGTGTGCAGGAGACTGCGCTTCCTCAAGGAAGTTGGTCTGGGCTATCTGGCGCTGGACCGGGGAGCGGCTACCCTTTCCGGAGGGGAATTTCAGAGAATCAGGTTGGCAACCCAGCTCGGGGCAGGCCTGTCTGGAGTCCTCTACGTACTGGACGAGCCCAGCATAGGGCTTCACCCGGAGGATAACGCACGGCTCATCAGGGCTCTTGAGTCCTTAAGGGACCTCGGCAACACCATTGTGGTAGTGGAGCACGATGAGGAGATGATTCGTTCCTCGGACCATCTGATTGAGTTGGGGCCAGGGGCGGGCCTGCATGGGGGGCACCTCGTTGCAGAAGGGACGGTAGAGGATATCATGGAGATTGAGGGCTCTCCCACGGGCAGGTGGTTGAGGGGCGAGGGTTCCTGCAATGTAATCCGGAATTCCCCTGCCGTTCCGGGAGAGGAGCGGACGCTGGTGATCAGGGGAGCCCGTGAGCACAATCTCCGGAACCTGGAGGTGGAGATTCCCCTGGGGCAGTTGGTGGCGGTGACTGGCCCGAGTGGGAGTGGAAAATCGACCCTGGTGGATAAGGTTCTCAAGCGGGCGTTGGCGCGTCACTTGCATGGGGCGAAGGCGGTTCCCGGGGAGCATGATGCCATAGAGGGCTTGGAACATGTAGGGCGCCTTGTGGTCGTTGACCAGTCACCGCTGGGGCGTTCGCCCCGCTCGAATCCTGCTACCTATACCGGAGCCTTTGATCACATCCGGAAGCTGTTCGCCCAGCTCCCGCTCTCTCGACAGAGGGGATACGCGGCGGGGAGGTTCAGCTTCAATATGAAGGGAGGGCGTTGCGAGCAATGTCAGGGAGGGGGAGCAATAAGGATCGACATGCATTTTCTGAATGATGTTTACGTGACTTGTGATGCGTGTGGAGGACGGCGCTACAACCGTGAGACGCTGGAAGTGACCTACAAGGGGCGTAGCATTGCTGATGTACTGGACCTGACTGCGGAAGAAGGGTGCGCTTTTTTCGGGAAAGTTCCGAAGCTTAACAGTCTTCTCGAGGCCTTGTGTGAAGTGGGCCTCGGCTATATCAGGCTCGGACAATCCGCCAATACGCTTTCCGGGGGAGAGGCCCAGCGCATCAAGTTGGCGACGGAATTGGCCAAGACCTCGGGGGAAGGAGTTCTCTATCTTCTCGACGAGCCAACCACCGGGTTGCACCATCACGATGTGCAGGTTCTTCTCGGGGCATTGATGCGCCTCCGGGAAGCGGGGCATTCGCTTGTCGTAATCGAGCACAATCTCGAGGTCATCGCCGCCGCGGACTGGGTGATCGATCTTGGGCCGGGAGGAGGCCGGCACGGGGGAGAGGTAGTAGCCGTGGGCCGGCCTGCCGACCTGGCGGGAGAAGAAGGCTCCCTGACGGGAAAATGGCTTGCCAGATCGGCAAGAGGTCTTGAGAACACGGGAGTTTTCGGTTAGACTGTAGCTTATCCATGCGGAATTTCGGCAACCACGCCATGAAGGAAGAGACTTCTCGCTGGCGCGAATGGCTCCGTGAACACGGGGCCAGATTACTCCTTTTTGCCCGGCAGCAGACCCGTCGGCAGGAGGATGCGGAAGATATCCTGCAGGAAGCCCTCGTGAAACTGGCCCGTAAGGTGGACGAAGGGGTATTCGTGGGAGGACAGGAGGCGTGGATGCCGTTTCTCTATACGCAGATCAGGAGGGAAGCCATCGATCTCGGGCGTCGCAATGATAGACGGAAGAAGCGGGAAGATACGGCCGTGGAGGATGAGGAGCGCCAATCCAGTGGAGAGGACTGCTGGTTTGAGAGTGCGGGATGTGATGAGGAACGGAGAGCCATTCTGGAGGCAGCCCTGAAGGAGTTGCCCGGTAAGTTCTCCGAGGTTATCGTGATGAAGATATGGGGGGGGCGAACTTTTGCGGAAATAGGTGATATTTTGCAGATTTCCCTGAACACGGCGGCTTCCCGGTATCGCTATGGAATTGAAGCATTGCGCAAGCAGCTTTCCGGTGCACGAATCCGGGGGGATCTTTAAGCCAGACGTAAATCCACAGAAACCCATCGACCCATCGACCGGAAACATACCGGCAATATAGTATCCAATGGACCCAGAGTTACAGAAGATCGAAGCTGAACTTGAACGGATTGCCCCGGGCAATATGCCGGAAGGGCTGATCGGTCGAATGGAGACCGCGATGGAAGGCTGGCAGGAAGCGGCGGAACAGGATGCAGCTGAAAAGGTAGTTCCCTTTCCCCTGGCTGAGGAGGAAAGCGAAATTCCGGAGATCAGTAGTGGTGGCAGAGGGTTGTGGGCCGCCGCTGCCAGCATGGCTCTCCTCGGGGGAGTGGCGGCCATGATCATTACTTCCGATCCGAGACCTCTTGAGGTTACGGAGCGAGACCCTGCTGGTAATCCTGCCAGCGATTCTTCCGCCACCATGGTGAATCCTGAGGCGTTGCAGACGATCGAGCTGGCCCCCAAGACAGCAAAACGAACAATCCTGGATTCCACGGATAGCACCGTCATCATTCCCAATGGCTCAAAGCCGATGCGGTTGATGCGGGTTGATCTTGTTGACCGGGTCGTATTTCTCAGCCCAGACGGAGAAGAGGTGCACCTTGAGGTTCCATCTGTAAATTATCAGCTGATTCCGGCCCCGACAGACTAGGATGAGACCTGATCATTCATGTCAGGGGTGTCAGGTAGCAATGCCGCATGGGTCTGCAGTCGCTCCAATTCCATGGGTTACAGGCATTGCAATAAAAACGGGCTGTAGATATTGAATTAAACAAGCACTCGCTCTCCTGACGCTGGAGAGGAAAACAACGTAACTAACAGACATGAAATTTTCACTTACCAGTTTCCTGCTGCTGTTCCTTGGAGTTCCGGCGCTTCATGCGATCGAGCGTCCGAAGTCCCTTGACGAAGAAAAGGCCAGGAAGGGTTCCGCCGTGGAGCAACCCCAGGACAAGTTTAAAGAGAAGGGCGCCGATGCTGGACAACCAGCAGAGATTCCAAAGGCAGATCGTCCGGCAGGTGCGTGGCTAGGGGTGCTGACAAAGCCAGTTAGTGAAACGCTCCGTGTTCATCTTGATGTGGAAGAAGGAGTGGTGCTCGATTACGTGGCTCCCGACAGCCCGGCCTCCAAGGCGGGATTGCGTCAGCATGACATTATCCTCACGGTGGAGGGTGAGCCAATTGGGAGTCAGGATGATCTCCGGGCAGCGATTCAGGCGCACAAACCGGGGGACAAGGTTAACCTCGAGGTGGTGGTCCAGGGAGGAAAGGGCGAGCGTGAGGTAGAGATGGCCGCGTGGCCCCAGCAGGAGCCGGACCTGCCTCGTGGGGGAGGGGTCGAGAGGCTGCAGCCTCCCGGGGGCTTTTTCCGGAATCTTCCAGCCTTGCCCGGAGACCTGGAGGATCTGATCCCCGGGGGAGGAGAGGACCTGCAGCGCCAGTTGGAGGGACACATGAAGAGGTTCGAAAAGCAGTTACGTGAAATGGAGCAGGGGGGAGGCCAGGGACTGAAGCTGGACTTTGACCTGTTCAATGACCTTCAGCGAGGCAACAGGGAAGGAGGAGCCTTCAACTTCAATTTCAAGTCCTCGAGTAGTTTCAAGTTTGTCGATGAGCATGGCAGCGTGGAGATGAAAACCACGGAGGGGGGCAAGGAAGTGATAGTGAAGGACGTCGAGGGTAATTTGATTTTCGAGGGTCCCTGGGATACCGACCAGGACAAGGCAGCTGCCCCGGAGAATATCCGGGAAAGAATCGAGGGCATGAACCAGGGGAACCGGTTCCGCTTCCGACTCGACAAGCTCCCGGAGCCTGATCTCGAGATCCCTGAGGAAGAGAAGCCGGAACTGGAGTAAGGGGTCCCGCGAGGTTAGGAAAGTCTAGCCAAAGCCCGGACCGGGATGGTCCGGGCTTTTTTCTGGGTTAAAAGCCAAGGTTCGTGGGCGCGTGCAGGATTTTCCAGGGTGCCGGAAGAGAAATGGTTCATGTCTCGACCATAACGGTCTTGAGATAGGGCTCTCCGGTGAAATCTGGTGGCATCGGATGGTTCTCGATATGAACCCCGGAGGGCAGTGCATTCCTGACCATGCTGGTGAAGACGGGACCAGAAAGACGGCGGCAATTTGAGGTGCAGAGGAGCCACCCCCCGGCAGAGAGGCAGGAAGCGGCGAGGGTGACAAGGTCCCCGTAGTGCTCCTCGACGCGGAAGATATTACCCTGATGGTCGCGTGAGAAGGTGGGAGGATCGAGAACGATACCGGTAAAGCGCCGGTTCTGCCGGGCAAAGCGTCGCAGCCAGTGAAAGGTATCTCCCCTGCAGAAGTGCTGGCCCTCCTCATCGATGCGGTTGAGGGCCATGTTTTTCCGGGCCCAGTCCAGATAGGGCTGGGAGAGATCCAGAGTTGTGGTGGTGGCACCTGCCAGCGCAGCACAGACGGAGAAGGCGCCGGTGTAGGCAAAGGTATTGAGAACGGTATCACCGGATTGGCAGCGCTCCCGGATCCGCAAGCGATTTTCCCGCTGGTCGAGGAAGATGCCCTGAGAATATCCGGATTGGAAACTGATGAGATAGCGAACGCCGTGCTCCTGGATTTCGAAAGGCTCAGTCAGGGGTTTTCCTGCCACAAGGGAAGGGGCTTCCCTGGTCTGCTGGTCGAGATGTTTCCAGTAGGTCGTGATTGAGGGAGGGAGGCTGTTTGCCCAGTCGCGGAGCTCGGGAGAAAGGGAGGAAGAAGAGGTCGAGAGCAGTCGACGACCGGCAAAATCATCAAGGTAGATCCCAGGGAGGTAGTCCCCGGCACCATCAATCAGTCGGCAGGCGTTCGTGTCTCCCAGAGAGAGCGTATCCCGGAGTTTTTCGGATGTGTTTATCTTGTGGACCATGACATGGTAGAAAATGTCAGCCGGAGTTCGGTCCCGGAGGATTGGCCTCCAGTCGGTTATCCTTGGCGTCCCGGCTATTGAGCTAAAACGGTTGGATTCATTTGGCGATCATCAATACTCCCATGACCATGAGTAATTGGAGGCAGAGACTGGCCAAAGCCGTGGAGGATGGGAAGGTTCTGGAGGATTCGGAGAAAAACATTGAGCTTCTCCTTGCCGGGACCAGTGATGAACGGGCGGAAGAAGCAATCGGCGAACTGGTTAATGATGAGCAATGGGAAGAGCTCAATGACCGATTCTACAAGACGATGGCCTTTGGGACAGGAGGAATGCGTGGGCGGACGGTAGGAAAGGTGGTGACTGGTCCGGAGCGTGGGCAGAGTGATCCGGATGAGTGTCCCGAGGTGCCCTGTTATGGAACGGCCGCCATGAATTTTTACAACCTCAACAGGGCGATGAGGGGGTTCATCTCCCATGTAGGGAAACATCTCGTTGCGAGGGGGCAGGATCGCAAACCGGTTTTTGTCATTGCGCACGACCCCCGGCACTTCTCAGCGGACTTCGCCCGCTACTGCGGGAGAGTCTGTACGGAGCTGGGTTGTGATGTTCACCTTTTTGACGGTCCCCGGGCAACGCCGGAACTTTCCTTTGCCCTGAGGGTTTTGGAGGCGGATGCGGGAGTGGTCCTCACAGCGAGTCACAACCCCTCGCACGACAACGGATTCAAGGCTTATTTCAGCGATGGCGGCCAGATCGTGGAGCCGCACGCGGGCGGGATTATTGCGGAAGTCAATGCCCTCACCACTGACAGCTACGATCCGCTTCCAGAACATGAGCAGGGTAAGATCTGGTCTCTGGGCCAGGAAATGGATGAGCGCTACATGAGGAAGCTGCGGACAATTCTTCTTCGGCCCGAGTTGCTTGAGGGGCGCCCGG
Source organism: Roseibacillus sp. (assembly GCA_002709395.1). Classification (GTDB taxonomy): domain Bacteria; phylum Verrucomicrobiota; class Verrucomicrobiia; order Verrucomicrobiales; family Akkermansiaceae; genus Roseibacillus_B. Next base: position 27,937 of record PAQU01000040.1, read on the forward strand.
CGAAGGTGGTCTACACCAATCTCCATGGGACGGGTGGCTGGATCGTGGTGCCGATGCTCCGTGCACTCGGGTTTGAAGTGCTGACGGTTGAGGAGCAGGACACACAGGATGGAGGCTTTCCGACGGTGGATTCTCCCAATCCGGAGAATGCCTCAGCCCTTCGGAGGGCGATTGACCTGGCAGAAGAAGTGGATGCGGATGCGGTCATCGGGACTGATCCGGATTGCGATCGCATGGGAGTGGCAGTTCGCAATGCGGAGGGCGAAATGCAATTGCTGAGTGGCAACCAGATTGGCACGCTGATGGCTTGGTACCGGATCAAGACCTTCTTCGAGCAGGGAATTATCACCGAGTCGAACCGGAGTCGCGCGACCTTGATCAAGACTTTTGTTACCACCGGTTTCCAGACCGCAGTGGCGCGTCATTTTGGTATCGGGGTGGTGAATACCCTGACCGGGTTCAAATACATCGGGGAGAAGCTGCGCAAATACGAGGAGGCTATCCCGGCCGGGAAACGTGGTGATTACCGTTCCCTTACAGAAGAGGAGAGTCGTGCCCTGCGTCTGGAGTATTCGAGGTTTTTTGTCTTTGGGGGAGAGGAGAGCTACGGATACCTGGGGAGTGATTTCGTCCGGGACAAGGATGGGAATGGTTCAGTGGTCATGTTTGCGGAGCTGGCCGCCTTTGCGATGAGCAAGGGCAGGAAAATTACCGACCTCATTGATGAGCTCTACCTTGAGTTTGGAGTTCATGACGAAATGAATACCTCGATCGTCCTGGAGGGGGCGGAAGGAGCGGGCAAGATCTCGGGCCTGGCCCGCTCCTACTCTGATTCCCCTCCGGCCTCGATGGATGGGGCGCAGGTGGTCAAGGTCCAGGATTTCAGCAGGCAGGACATCTATGACGAGGAGGGAGATCTCATTCCCAGGACGGGGATGATCATGATGGAGCTCCATGATGGAAGGAGCCTTGCGATCAGGCCCTCCGGGACTGAACCCAAGATCAAGTTCTATCTTTTCGGGAAGGGCGATCCGGGNGCGGTGGATCTTGAATCCAGCAAGGGAGCTGTAAGGAAGGGGCTGGAATCACTGTGGAGCTGGNTGGAGGCGGATGTCCGCGNTCGCCTTGGAGAGATACCGGGATGACGTGTTCCCATGGGNCGGAGTAGATCAGGGGCGAACCTGTGAGCCTCCGCACAGGATTCAGACCTTGCGCCAGGTNGCGGCGTAGCCCCGGGTATCAATGTGTATGAAAGTGGGGTAGAGTCCGACACCTCCCCGGAAGAATCCCTCCCGGCGAAGATCAAGGGCGACTTGGAAGGCTTTTCGAGAGGAGCAGAAGTAGACCAGGTCGAGGGCCTGATTGCGAGTGTGGTAGGACCCGGGTACGGATCCCGGAACTTCGGCATTGTAGCGTGGATTGCGATATCCAGAGGTAATCCTGCAGAGGGGAGCCTGGAGTCGCTCCCGGATCTCGTCGGCGGCCCTGAGGGTCGGGATCAACTTTTCCCAGAGGTCAAGGGGGGGNAGGGNATTCTCGGTACCATCAATGATTCCCCGGTGGGGATCGATGATTTCAGAGGGAGAGAGATGCCGNAGTTCGAGACTTACGAGGAAGTCTCGATACTCTTCCTCATTCTCAAGAGTTCGTCCGGTTGGAGGGAGAGGCTCCGTCTCCCAGAGCGTATCGATTGCGGGATCGGAATCGGGTTGTAGCTCCACCACGGGTGGAGGGGANTCAGGGCGAGGAGGGGGAGAAGGNTCAGGTTGGAGGGCCAGNCTCGGGCTCACCGGGGTNTGCAGAAGCTTGTGCGCGGCGCACAGGGTGGAGGCTGCTCCCAGGGCGAGAACGGAGCTGGACCGGAGAAACCGCCGTCGCTGCAAGGTAGCGCGAGTGACATTCATGGTGAACAGAACGAGGGCGGAGGTTTATTACGTGTTTCTTAAATAAATGGAAGTCCGAAAATGANGAATAGGGAATTGTAGTTGTGTGCCGGAGAGCGAGAATCGGGAACTGATGGGAGTCGTTCAGAGGATCTGGCCGTGGTTGCTGGCATTGCTCTCAGGAGTAATGCTGGCGTTGTGCTACGCTCCTTTCGACCTGCCTGCGATGGTCTGGATCGGATTGATTCCGCTCTTCGCATCGTTGTGGGGAGGGGGAGGCANGCGACGTAAGCTTCATGGATTTGGAGTAGGTTACCTTGCGGGGTTGTCCTTCTGGTTGGTCAACCTCAAGTGGATCTCGGAAGTCGGAGCAGCGGGATGGCTCTCGGTTTCCTTCTTTCTCGCACTCTATTTTGCACTCTGGGGTCTCTTCGCGGCAGGTGCTGGTAACCCATGGATTGAGAGGAGAGCGGCAGGGATAGAGTCTGAGGGAAGTATTGCCGAAAAGGTNAGGAAACGGTTGGGTACGCGGANGGAGAGGAGGCTACGGTCGCTACAGGAATCGAAGCGGGTGCTGAAGTTCGCGGTGCTTAATGGCTGCTTATGGTGCGGGCTGGAATGGATTCGGGGCTGGTTTCTCACTGGGTTTGGATGGAATGGACTGGGAGTTGCGTTTCACGACCAACCAATCCTCGCCCAGGGAGCTGATCTTGTCGGGGTGACCGGGCTCTCATTCCTTCCGGTATTCGTGATGGCAGTAGTCGTCCAGGTGGGCCGGGGTCTGCANCAGGAGGTAAAAAGCGGCCGTTTGCGGGCCCATTGGGATTTCGGGGTGGCCATGGTTGTCCTGACCGNTTGCTTCGTCTANGGGATCTGGAAACTCCATGGCNAGAAGCCCTCAGATTCCGTGCCGCTTAATGTGCTTCTGGTTCAGCTCAATATCCCGCAGGAAGCCAGCCAGAGGTTGTGGAAAGTGGAGGAGATCTACCGGGGCTATGAGGAAGAAACAGTGAAGGCCCTGGATGAGCTGGCCCTCCGCAATGANCAACGGGTCCGGGAGGCGATGGAAGCGGGAAGTCCGGAAGCGGTCTCCCTTGATGTGCCGGACTGGGTGGTTTGGCCGGAATCNGCCCTGCCGGACGTGCTCTACTATNGCGATTCGGGTGAGCAGGAGGTGGGAAGGCGAACCCTTGCAGCCCTGGATGAGGTGAGGCGCCGGGGACAATTCACGATGATATTCGGGTTGCTGGAATACGAGGCGGAGAGGCTTCTCCCAGACGCTCCGCTGACAAGGAAGGAGAGAGGAAAGGGCTTCAATTCCCTGCTGGCCCTGCCTGCAGGGGCGAACAGGTTCAGCACCTACCGTAAGCAGCATCTCGTGCTCTTCGGGGAGACTATCCCGTATGTGGAACAGCTCCGGGTCCTTCAGTGGTTGTGGGAGAAATCAGCGGGGACCGAGTATGGTGGGTCCTTCAGCGCGGGAGAGCAGGAGGAACCCGTGCGTATCCCNCATCCACCTGCCGAGGCTGCAGGCGAACTGGCCCTGATCCCGACTATCTGCTTCGAGGATACGGTAGGGCGCAAGATGCGTAAGTTCGTAAGGAAGGGGGGGCAGTTGATCGTCAACGTGACGAACGATGGCTGGTTCAAGGACAGCGAGGCCGCGGCGCAGCATTTTGCGAATGCGAAGTTCCGCTCCATCGAATTCAGGAGGCCTACCATCCGCTGTGCCAATACTGGCGTCAGTGCGGTGATCAACAGTTATGGCACAGTGCTTGACCGGAAAAAGAATGAGAAGCGGAAGCTGGTCAACGATTCAGGGTCGCATCTGACACGAGGATGGCTCTACGCCAGCGCTCATGTTCCAGTGGANGGGCCGTTAACCCTTTATGCGAGANATGGTGACTGGTTTTCGATCCTCGCGTTACTGGGGGTAGTGGGTTGGTGGATTGTGGGGCGGAGGAGTAGGTCCAGGAGCAAGGATGATTCCGATTGATTCGGGATGAACCGTCCTTGGCGCTTGAAAATTATCGCCTTGGAAGCTAACAGCCCTCCGAATGGCGGTCGGTGATGTCAGAGGGGTTCTGCAGTATGTGCCCATGTTCCGGGGACGCACGTTTATCGTGGTTCTCGATGAAGGGCTTCCGGAGTTCGCGGTGGCGGAGGCTCTGCTTGACCTCAAGGCCCTTCAGGAGGTNGGNGTAAACCTGGTCATTGCGGTGGCGGGTGATGACAGAGCGGTNGCCCTTGCTGCGGATCGGGCCATGGACNTGGAGATCAAATTTGCCCGGGCTGAAGCCCCGGAGGCAGTGAAGACGATCCTTGATCGAGGTCAGGCCGCGATCATGGGGTGCAAGGCGGAGACACTTCTGGGAGAGGAAATCAGTNGTCTTGGAGTGAGCCTTGGTGCAGCCAAGTTGATCAGCCTGTTGAATGGGCCCGGCATCCTGAGGAATGGGCAAGCTCTGCACGCGGTGTCGTGTTCAGAGCTGGAGAGCCTTTCCCGGGTCGAGGGAGAGAAGGGAAAGATCGAGGGAAAAGTGCTGCTGGAGGAGGCTGCAGCAGCCTGCCGGGCAGGTGTTTCCCGGGTCCATGTCCTGGATGGCCGGCAGCAGGGAGTTCTGGCTGATGAGCTTTTTTCCAACGAGGGGGCCGGAACCATGGTCCATGCTGATGATTACCGCGAGCTCCGTCCGCTTCGGGAGGATGATGTGCCCGAGTTGCTGGCNATGATTGGTCGCTCTGTCCGGGCCTCGCACCTTGTGCCCCGGGATTACGATGACATCCTCAGGTCTGCAGATGACTTCCTGGTGCTCTGCGTGGACGACAATGTGGTGGGTTGCGTGGCTCTTCATTCCTACAGCCAGGATACCGCGGAGGTGGCATGCCTCTACGTCAAGCAGTCCCATGAAGGACTGGGCTACGGGAAAGCCCTGGTCGAGGCTGCGGAGGAAAGAGCCAGGGAGCGGGGGATCGGCTCAGCTTTCGTTCTTACGACCCGGGCAGTGTCGTTCTTTGAGAAGCTTGGCTACGAGTCAGCGGACCTGGCCATGGTGCCGGAAGAACGGGTGCGAAAGTTTGAGGAGAGTGACCGGAGTTCAAAGGTNCTGTCCAAGACCCTGAACTGAAGCGTCAGGTTGGCCGGAGTCAACCGGTNCCCCGGGAGCTAGTTCTGGCTGGGGTCGTCAGGACATTCCGCCATGACCCGGTGATAGCTGGAGAGATTGCGGAGGGTTTCGGCCCACAGGGATTGATCGTGGCTCTGGGCAAGTAACTCGGAGGTAGGCTTGGCGGTGATCCAGGATCGATGGCGGATCTCTCCCTCCAGCTGGCCTTCCGACCATCCGGAGTATCCAACGAAGGCCCGGACCAGGGTCCCGGGATTCTGGGCGTGCCTGATTGCGTCGTGGGCCGAAATGCGGGTGGCGTAGCGCAGACCCTTTTCCTCGGTCCACCAGAGGGCCGCGAAGGTGAGGTGCTCCCTGGAGACGGGGCCTCCGACATGAACGCCAATCCTGGCCAGAGAGGCGAACTCCTCATCCTTCAGGAAGTCCCCTACCGTATGTCCGGAGGGGTTATTGAGAATGAGACCGCATGCTCCGTCCTCGGAACTATGCTCGGTGAGAAGGATCACGGAATGCTGGAATAGTCCCTCCCGCAGAGTGGGATCGGCAATCAGAAGCTGTCCCTGAAGGCGGATTGGGGCTTCCTGTCTGGGAAGATCTGCCATGGGTCCAAGGTGGCCGGGGGAAGCGGCCGCGTCAAGCGGGTGTGGGTAATTGGGTAATTTGGTGTGGATGGGGCATGCTGGGGGATTTTGAGGTTCAGGAAATGGGAATTAGGGACTAATAGACAGGGGTGTTCATTGATCACACGAGGATTTACGCGAAAGCGGGAAATGGCGGGAACGGGGTGGTCAGTTTCCGTCGGGAAAAGTTTGTCCCCCGCGGCGGACCGGACGGAGGTGACGGGGCGGAAGGAGGCGATGTGGTCCTGAGAGTGGACCGCCATATCGATAACCTGAAGGCCTTCCACTATAACCCCAGGTTGATCGCGAAGGATGGCGGTCATGGACAGGCTTGGAAACGGCATGGCAAGAATGGAAAGCCCTTCCTGGCCAAGGTGCCTCCCGGCACGCTTGTTTACCGGAGTACGGCCCGGACGGTAACTGAAGCGGTTAAGATGGAACGGAGCGAGGCGGGGATTGACCTCGAGCTGGTCGCGGACCTGACGACCGAGGATGAGGAACTGGTTCTCTGCAAGGCGGGGACCGGGGGGAAGGGCAACTGGCAGTTCCGCAGTTCCACCAATCGGACCCCGGAGGAGTTCACTCTTGGNACGGAAGGAGAGGAGGGGGTCTTCTACCTCGAATTACGCAGGATTGCGGATGCCGGGATGGTNGGNTTCCCTAATGCCGGGAAATCAACCCTGACAAGTAAGTTGAGTGCGGCGCGGCCCAAGGTGGCGTCGTATCCCTTCACGACCCTGAACCCGATGGTAGGGGTGGTGGAGTTCGAGGATTTCAAACGCTGTACTATTGCGGATATCCCGGGTCTGATCGAGGGGGCCCACGACAACCGGGGTCTTGGGCATGAGTTCCTCCGGCATATCACCCGGTGTGGTTTGCTTTTGTTCGTGGTGGATATGGCCGGGAGCGAGTGCCGGGATCCCATCGAGGATGTAGAAACCCTGCGGAGGGAAATCAAACTCTACGAGGAGGAGCTGTCCAAGCTCGACTGGCTGGTGGTAGCCAACAAGATGGATCTGGAGGGAGCCGCCGGGAACCTGCAGAATTTCCGGGCGCGTTTTCCGAAGGTGGAGATAGTGCCCATCTCGGCTGAATACGGAGAAGGCCTGGAGGAGTTGAGGAGGACCCTGTGTGCACGGGTAGGGAAGGATGGGAGGTGAGGAAGTAGCGTTGGCAGGATGAATCGTTCTCATANCCAGGACTGATGCCGGAGGATCAAGNGACCCTGGTCTTTGTCTACGGGACCTTGCGGGCCGGGGCTTCCAACCATTTCCGTCTNGAAGNTGCGNAACTGCNNGGGGAGGGCTGGGTCCTGGGGAGGCTCTACCGGATCGACTGGTATCCCGGNTTNCTNCTNGATGANGAGGGTATTCCNGTCCGTGGTGAGATCTATGAGGTGGAGCGGGAGATGCTTCGGAAGCTGGATAGCTTCGAGGGCGGGGAATATGAGCGGTTGAAGCACAGGGTGTATTTCAAGGGTGGGGACGAAGTGGAGGCCTGGCTTTACGAATACCGGGAGGTCGTGGAGGAAGGCAGCGAACTGGTGCCGGCGGACTGGGTGCAGCATGGAGAGGGAATGAAGGTGATTCCGCCTTCCTCAACATTCAGTGTAGCGACCTTCCTCCTGCTGCCAGNGACCCTGGCCCTTGGAATATTCTCCCTGGGGGNAGGAGAAGGAGGGNTGTCCCGGTTGGGATGGGTCATNGGNGGATTNCTTCCGCTTCTTCCGTTCCTCACCGGGAGATGGGCTCGCAGGCGGCGGGAGAAACTGGTGGAAGGAGCCGAAGTCTGCGCAGCGGTGGCCTTCATTGCCTTCTGGTTGCTGCTGCTCATCCGCTATCTGCCTGCAGCCTTTGAAGCGTTTCCGAACTAGTTGAATCTCGAGGAGTCGCTGTGCTGGGGCTGGCATGGTGCNTGACAGGGTCGGNCCCTATCTCCCGAGGAAGCTGCCCATCGGGGCGTAGAGTTCGGTCTGGCGGGAACTCTGTTCGAGCAGGTCNTCGGCAAGGGTAATCCTTCCGGGTTCAAAGAGGGTGATGGTGCTCGATCCCCCGAAGGAAAAATAGCCTCGTTCCTCTCCTCGTTCGACAGGCTGGTCCGGGGTAAAGGTCTGGGTGATGGAGCCGACGTTGGTGGCACCAATTTCAATCATGATAACTTTGCCATGGGACTCGGTTTCGAGTTCGGTGAGAACCCGCTTGTTCTGCCACAGGTAGGAGAGGTTTTGCCGGAGGGCGATGGGGGACACGGAGAACAAGGTGCCGTTGAGGAGCCGGGAAGGAGACGGGGTCCCGGCGGTGGGGAAATGGTAGCGGTGGTAATCGACCGGGCAAAGGCGGGAGAGAACGAGGGTGCCTCCTTCAAATCTCCGGGCGAGTTCGGGGGAGCCAAGGAGTTCCGGAACAGAGAAGCGCTGGCCCTTGACGAATACGGAATCGACCCGGGAAAGGTCTGGAAAGCCAAGGTGCCGCCCGTCGCACGGAAAAACTACCGCGCGGGGGTCAGGGTCCAGGGGACGTGCTTCCGGGTTGAGCTTGCGAATAAAAAACTCGTTGAAACTTGCGAAGGAATCAGGANGGTCGGCGAATTCGGCAGGATCGAGGCCGAAATCCCTGATAAACGGGCCCACGAGGGANCGGCTGGAGGAACGAGCCATCCGGCGGCCATACCACCGGGAAAAAAAAGGTCGCTTGATCAGGTGCCTCAGGAGGGAACCGACAGGGTTTTCGTAGGCGAGGCGTAGCCAGCGTTCCCCGTAAACCTGTTCGGTTTCGAGGGTGTCTGTCAGGCGGTTGAAATAGCGGATTGGCTCCACGGGGTGACTTTGCCCCTTGCGCTGAGGGCGAGGCAAGATTAGGTGTCCCGGAGACCCTAACCCATATGTATTTTCAAGATCCTTCACCGGTCGGGATATTTCCCGGGGTTCGCCCCGGGCGTGCCTGCCGCCGATGGGGTNGGATTCTTTCCTGTGGGGTCGTGCTCCTGCTCTTTTCCGGGTGTGATCGCGGGGATCGGGAAGTGGTGGTGAGCGGTCAAAGGGACCTTGTCCTCTGGGATCGNGCTTATCCCGGTAACATCAAGGATAGNGCGCCGGAGGAGTGGCGCCGGGTGCCCTGGACCCAGATGCGCTNTTACAATTACCGTTTCGGTGCCAAGGAGGACGGTGAGGTCTGGTTGAGCGTGATTCCCAGCCAGGGCGATGATGCAGTCCTCCAGAACGTGAACCGATGGTATAACCAGTTTCGGATGCCTGAAATCACGGAGCTCGATGAGCTCAAGCAGGAGCCTATGCTGGACGTAACCGGCTACGTGGTCGAGGCGGAGGGCGTCTACCACGCCGGGATGGGAGCAGAACCCCGGGAGGACTCCAAGATGCTTGCTGTCGCCATCCCCTATAGTANNATNATTGTGACGGTCNAGATGGTCGGGTCGCCAGCAGAGGTGGAGGCCCAGAGGGATAACTTTCTTGGGTATTGCCAAAGCCTTGTGTTTTTCAACGATGCTCCAGCGAAAGAAGGAGACCGTTACCCGAAGCCTGAAAAAGAGTGAGCGACTCCCTGAATGCACCCAGATCCACGAAGGTGGATGATCCTCCTGCGAAGTCCGGTGAGCCGGGCCGGAAGAAGGGGAGAAGTGTGTGGTCCCGGGCCTTCCGCATCCTGGCGGGATTCGAACTCGCGACCATTTGTCTGTTGCTGCTCTTTGCGGCGACGTATTTCGGAACCATCGAGCAGACCCATGTAGGCCTCTACCAGACGCTCCAGAAGTATTTCGACATGGAGGCGATCTTTATTATCCCGGAACTCAAGAACGGGAAGATCGTTCCCCTGCCCCTCCCGGGCACGTTCTGGGTCTGTGCCGTGTTGTGTGTGAACATGACCCTGGGGGGATTGGTGAGGATTCGGAAGGGGTGGAAGACGGTGGGAGTGATCATCGCGCACTTCAGCATGATTTTTCTGATGGTG
>PAQU01000041.1 GCA_002709395.1 Roseibacillus sp.
GCCCCTAAAAAAATAGGGCGCTTCTCGTAACAAGCCTAGCGCATCGCGGCCCCGGAAAGATCAGATTCCCCTCTCGAACCATTCCCTTGCCCCTAATTTTGTGAGGGCCTCCTGAATCTCTCCTGCAGGGATCTTCGAGCCAGGAATTACCCATAAAACGGCCATTCTCAGCTTAGAGAATCGCAAAACCTGCTCCCAAGCGGCCGCTTATTTTCACGCAAGTTGCGGATTTTCCGTTCCCGGTGGCCCATATGATTGACTCTATTAAAAAATTTTATGATACTAACTATCAGTTCTCCCTTACAAGATGCCCCCTTTTGGAATCCATTGTGATGCGATTTCAACCTCCCTCCGTGGAGTCGTGATTCTCGCTACGATCCTGTTTTCAACACTGCTCCAGGTCACAGCCTCGGTAGTCACAACTGCAGAACGTGCCGCGCTGGCTCACGAGTCATTTCTAAAAGAGCGACGCGCCATCATCACGGGGCGGGTGAATCCCTACCTTGGCCCTGGAGTCGCACAGATCGTCGAGGAACCCCCGGATCCCTGGAAAGTCAAAACCAATCCTTGGCACTACCAGATCCGTGCGACTGTCTTCTGGGTCGGTGAGCATCCAACCGCCCGAAACCCAGTTTCAAATTCTTATAGTTCCTGGAATCCCAACTGGGAGGCCAGCTTTGGAGGTTATGATCATCCCTTCAAGCGGAAGGGCTATCACCCTGCCGGCTTTAAACCAAAACTAAACCCATTCTACATCGCCCTTCCCTACAACGACCTTCTGCAAGAGAGGGCGCACCGCCCTGAGGCTTCAAGGGTGATTCCCTGGTTCTGGCGCAGTTACCGGGGTCCGGGCATTTCCGTGTGCCATAACCGGTGGGTTGCCATCCATCACAAGGGACGCATCGCCTACGCCCAGTGGAAAGATACGGGGCCATTCGCAACCGACGACTGGCCTTATGTTTTTGAAGGGAAACGGCCCAGGTCAGTTTCCAACCAGAATGCAGGTATTGAGATAAGTCCTGCGGTACGTGACTTCCTTCGAATACGTGGAAATGCAGACGTCGACTGGAAGTTTCTCAATGAGTCTGAAGTCCCCAGTGGCCCTTGGTCAGGGTGGATTGAAAATCGGAATGAAGACTACCCTCGGATCCGCTAGGGCATTTCTCTCATGAGCACCCCTTCAACTCACGATTTCATGCAGCTCCATCGACACCCCATGACTACGGATCCCGGGATGCTGGCTGCTCCTCTTTCCGGATAATGGCCTGCTCCTCTCCCTGCTCCCGCTCCCCCCCATTATGATATACAACCGAAAACCTGGCCGACTGGTCCCCACGCTTCGCGTCCGACACCTCAGTCATGACAAGCATGAGACTGCTGCCGGATCTGAATTCGAGCTGATAGGCAACGGATTGGCTCTCTACTCCGGCCACAGGCGCCCCACGCGTCTTCGCGCCCAGCTTGAGCGGACCATGCCGCTGGGAGAGAATTCGTTTCAGCTCTGCAAATTGACCACGAACAAACGTAGTGTTTCTCCCGGGGTATGTGTAGTGAAGGCAGACCTCGAACAGTCTCCCGTCCATGAACCGGGCCTCCAGCCTACTGGCATCGTGTCCGGGAAGGGTTCCCTTGGAGGGAGACACCTCCAGGATTCTCAATTGGGGGTCCTCAGCGGGAAACCTGATGGTCTGGTCGAGTTTTTTCCTTACAGCCCAGTCGACAAGTCGAGCAGGCGAATCCCCCCAGTTCAATCCAAAGGGAGGCTGCAGAGGTTCCGCAGCCCCGAGCACAGGAATACCATAAACAACCAGAAACCCGCAGATCAGAAAAGCTCTCACCCTGTTGTTGATCTTATCCCATATACCCTGCAACTCAAGACTGCTTCCTCTCCGAACGGTCACCGTCTCTCCAGACGGGGCAGCGTCCTGATCGAGGCAATTGTCGCCCTCACCCTGCTTTTGGTAGTCAGTCTGGTAGTGCTGAAGGGTACGATGAATATTCTCGCACCCCGCCAGTGGACGATGGTTCAGAATGTGTCCGATGCCTATCTCTCGTACGAAAAGGCCTATGCGCAGCGGATTCCATTTGAAACCCTTACCGATGCTTCCTCGCCTTGGCCCGCCTACCCCGCCAAGTCGGAGAAAACGGTCACTCTGGGAACGTTGCCCGGAGGAAGAACCCTGAGCGGTAATGTGATCCGCACCAGGGTCCCGGACGAAAACAACTTCCCTGCCCATGGTGGCAGCGCAACCCTGTCAACGAATCCCGCCGAGATGCAGACCTGGATCCTGCAGAGCCATGTAACCTACAAGATCAGCGGGAGGGAATACGTCAAATCAAGAACCATCGTGCGTACCCAATGACCACTTACACAGCAACGAGTCGCAGGACTTCCGCCCTGCGGCGGGGATTCACCCTGCCGGAACTTGCCACCGCTATTGGCCTGGCTCTGGCCATTGCAGCCATAATGATGACGCTTCTACAGCAGCAGGTTACCTTTCATCGTATCGTCAAGGCCCAGAGGTTCCTCGTAGATGATGCACCCCAGATAAACAACACCATAACACAGATCCTCTCCCGTGCGGATGCCTACCGCATTCACTCTAATCTCAGTGACGCAGTCTCTGGAGCAAATGCGGTGACGGATGGCGGAAGGGTACTCGTCCTCGGTTTTCTCAATCCCGACGGGTCCAGAGACCGCGGCATCATCTCTTTTGAATCTGATAACGGGAAGGACGTCCTCGCCTACTACAACATGAATTCCTCGGCTACCTTCTCCGAGGCAGGCAACCCTGACTGGCTCATTTCCCGTCAGGTAAGTGATGCAGAGTTCTTTGTCCAGAATGGGGTATTCCGAATGCGTCTTACCGGGCCCGCTGGAGAAATCATCACCTATTCCGGTACTCCAAGGCTCTGAATCCACAGAGCAAGCCAACCTTATGAAAAGAACTCTCAGATCCGGCTACGTTTCCATCCTGGCTGTCGTCACCCTGGCCTCGATCATGCTGCTGATGCTCACCGCATCCTTCCGATACAACATCCAGAATCAGGAGGCCCAGAAAAAGACCCAGATCCGGGTCGACTATACAAATCGTGAACAGGCATTGCTCCGGGCCGTCCTGACCGAGGTTCCTAACAGCGCTATTCGGAATATGATGGCCAACTCGGATTCCTCCAGCGAAGGAGTCCCCTCCCGTTGGCACTGGATCTTCGAACGAGCCCTCGAAAAGGCTGGCGGCGAGACCGCACTGGAGAAAAATTTTGCCGATGTTCTGGGGATCAACCCCCGGGCTATTTCCGGTAACACGGGTGACGGCAATCAGGGCCCGATCAGACACACCATCAGCAGCATCAACACTCAACCAGCAATGCACTGGTTCCATGTTAACGCCGGACTCAACAACACCGGCAACCTGCTCGGCCCCAAATATCCTGAAACTCTCCGTGTCTCGGACGGTGACATCGAAAGGCTCGACCGCGACCGCCCTATCATCACCACCGCTAAAACCTACGCTGGAGAGGAACAGTACAAGGTGATCCCCTACCCCGATGTGCACTTTGGCTATGTCGCACAATTCGAGAATTTCGTGGCCAAGCGAAACTGGTGGGCCTTTTCCCTTACATACGGCGCAAATTCCAAGTCCTCAACCGGGGTGGCTACGGTGAAGAAAAACTATATCCTGTCGATTTACGAGGTCCCCTCGCAGCTGGCTCTTGGGAGTACCGGTAACACCGCGCTCGGAAAACATGAGGATGGCACAGAGTGGGGTAATATCCGGATATCAGGCGGGGTCTTTGCTACTCGCGCGACTACCGAAGGGACCCTGGACCTGGATCGCCTTGCATCCCGCAGAGGGATCTCCGTGTCCAGCGATTCCTCGATAGGAGGGGTTACCTTCGATAATTTCACGGGAGACCTCCCCTCCCGTGAACAATACGAGGCGGAAAATGCCAACTTCTTCCCCATATCTAATTCTGCAGACTCCGGACTCGTGGCCTTCCTCCCAATCGCCCGTGGCCATGAGTCCTTCGATGACCTGGAAAACCCGTCTGACTACAAGTCCGCCTCTCCCACCGGCTGGAACTACTACAGCAGGCCGGCCATGCAGACCGTCATGAAACTGCGGGTGGAGGATGTGATCTCCCCGGAGGATCAGACCCCAACCTCGATCTCCTTTACTTATCTCGCAGGGGGGATTGAGCGAAAAGTCATCTATACGAGGGGAAACAACTGGCCAACCGAAGGATCTTCCAAAGGGGCAACCTTTCCCTTCCACCTTGAGAGCACCCGGATCGAACGTCGAACTCTCGCGGTTTACGTCGGAAGACTGGCTGCCTATCTTGAGTCTATTGGCGCAGACCCACTCTCGGCAAACTCCTCACTCATGGTAAATGCGAATTACCGGGACAACGTCAAAATCAGCAAGCCAAACATTCCAACTCTCGCCACCGACATCTCTCTTATTCTCCGGGATTCCAAGGATTTCACTGCCTTCCCGAAGGGATTCTCGCTGGTAACTCCCTTCCGGATGTATCTCGTCAATGATGTAAACATCGTTCCAAACGGTATCGATGGAACCGGGAACCGGATCTATCCTCCAATCTCTCTTTTTACTCCTGAAAAACGTTTTGGCATGCGTGACCAGCCGATGAACGTCGCCCTGAAAGGGCAGATCGCCCATGTCGGCAAGGACGGTGACCGGACTGTGCGCCCTCTTGACCTTCGGTCAGGTGACAATGACGAAGTACGCGCCAATAAGATCGAGGCCGACCTCTACTCTATCACTCAGCCTGACCAACTCCCTCCCATCACACAGATGAACTGGCTTGTGGTGATAGAACAGGTTGACTAGTCCCCCGACAGGAACCCGAAACGGGCTACGGCTTCGGCGGCAAGAGAGGGTGGAGAAGCCCCCCGGGGCTGGTCGAATTCCGAAGAACCAAGCCACTTCCGGATGAGGCCTTCAACGGGCGGAAGGACTCACTATGCGTGTCCACACGAAATTGGAGCTCATTTAAATCCCGATTCGTCTCCTTTAACTGCTCCTGAAGTTCGACATTATTTCCCTGTAACTCCTGATTTCTAGACTCCAGTTCCTGAAGCTGCTCCACGATTCTCCTCAGGGCCTCGACGGTAGCTGATTTCTCCTCACGAGAGACAGACGCATTCATAAAGGGCCCCTTCTCAAGGCCTGGACTGACAATGGAATTCAGTTCGCTCGCCGGGTCATGAACGGTAGAGCCCGACCTTATCCTGTTCCTGTGTTCGTTATCAGCGATATGCTCCGCTTTTCTGACCTGGATAGCGTGAATCATGACCGCTCCGCACATGAGGCCAAGCAGCACTCCACTGCCTACCAGTTGAAAAAGAGGATTTCTCATGGCTGGGATTGCTTCTTTGTCACTCGTTCCACAGCTGAAAACTCAGCCATGAAGGATGCATGCACATGGAGATCTCCCGAAGCCCTGTCCTCACGCACTTCCCCTCCTCCTCCGGAACTCACAACTTCCTCGATCGCGCTTTGGTTCCTGTCCGTCCGATCATGTGCATCTCCTTTCAAAATAGCAGGACGGGCCTCAGCAACTCCCATTTTCGGGGGCATCTCCTCACGTGGAATGGGGCGGAACAAGGAAGGCCCCTGACGCTTTACAATCAACGGCTTCAGCTCTTCAGCTGGAATGTGATCCTCCCCGAATTTTCCGTCTGGAGGCACCTCATCGCCCGGAAGGGTGCCAATGCCCGGGTCAAGTGCGCCAGTTACCTCAGGATGAAAAACAGGTTCATGTTCATCCCTCGGAGCCTGATCCTGACTGATCTCTTCAACAACAGGGGGCTGCTCCATGACTCCTGTGACAANGACCGGTTTTGTGACATACANCCAGCAGAAGACTGCCGCAGCAGCAGTTGTGATAAGCATCATGGGTGGGTAGTAGCGAAGCAGCCCACAACGCTGACAATTACAGCGCTCAGAAACTTTGGAGGACTCGGGTCCCACCCTCTTCCCGGGGGNCATGCTCTCACCCTTGAGAGAATCTGATCTGACGGATACTTGGTTCATCTACTTACTCCGGCTAATAGTAATCCGGCGGTTGGCATAGGTGATCTCCACCACATCCGATAAAGAGGGAAACTTGGTCAGGACAAGGCGTTCCTCGGTAAGAGCAAGTTGTCGAAGCACATTCCCCACCAGGGAATAGGCCTGCAGTCCAGGAACCACCTCCATCCTCTCCGTACCTGCGCCCGCCATGATACCATCGTTCCGTTGAATTGTGAATGCGGTGTAACTCTCATCCGGGCTTCCTCCATAAACTCGAACCGTTATTCCATCAGTGTAGAGCCGGTAGTAAAACTCCTTGCTCCTGACCTGTAAGGACTTCCCATCAAGAATCTTTATCCGCTTGTCGAACCGGTAGTTCCCGATGAAACGGAATCCTTCCGGGAGCGAATCGCCCCGGACAGCGCCTGATGGCACAAAAAGCAGCGATGCCAGAATCAAAGGCAGATATGGAACCATTCTTGTCATTCCCCTACATCCCACAGCGAGTCCACGAAAGATCCTGAAGGGTCATATATCGAGCCACTTGATTCAGTAAGAACGGGTGGTGATTTGGCCACATCGAAAGTAAGACTGTTTCCGTTGAGATCCTCCACGCTGGGAAGAGCAGAACCGCCACTCGGGAGATATGGAATCAAGTCGTTGCTGTTAATGGAATTGATCGGCTTTCTCGGGTTATCCGCAAGGTAGGAGCGCTGCGCCACATAGACTTCTCTCAGTGCAGCTGATGCCTTTTTCCCCTTGTTCCACTCCCCGATATTACCCGCGAAGTACATTGTTGCGCCCATGATACTGAGGATAACGAAGATCACGACAGTCAGTTCGATCAGGGTGACTCCGGACCGTGCATTCGCTGGGGAAGAATAATTGTTTATCATTACTACGATTCTGTGTTGTCACCAATTCACTCTAGCCATCCTTAAGGAGCTGGATGGAATCCATGACCTCTCCCTTGAGTCCCTCATTTGTGAGAATGACATAGCCCAGAAGCAGGGCAGTCAGGGCGATCGTCATTATTATCAGCCACCAGAAAATCCTGAAGAAGAAGCTCTTTCCCTTTGGTGCGATAATCGGCTTGTACCAGGGATTGGTTTCTACGATCCTCGTTGCAAACATCTGGTTACCCGCTCGAAGGGAAGATACGAGGGACTCCAGATCTCTCTTCGCATTGACGATCAACCGATAACGGTATCGGCGGGAAGGAGACTCTTCCAGTTCCTCTATCAGAACCTGCGAGGGCACTCCCACCTCTGGGAGCCTCATCGTGTAAATGTGGGTCCGGTAGATAAACTTTTCCCGGATCCAGCGATCGAATTGAGTCAGTTGCATGATTACCCCGTTCTAGATTCCGCTCTGCATCATTTTCGGGCCCATCAGGAATATTGGCAGAAAGGTTCCGATGAATACCGCCGCGATCAGAGAAACGGCCATCAGGAGGACTATGAAATTAAGAACCTGGGTAAAGTCGTTCATATAATTCTCCGCCTCTTCCTCATACATGTCCGCCAGCATTTTCAACTGATTGTCAATCGAGGCGGACCTTTCGCCAATTGACATCATGTGCACCACCTGCTCGTCCACCGAGGTGAATTTACTGAAGGCCAGAGACAGAGGGACTCCAGAATGCTCATACTGATCAGCTGCATTCCGTATTTCCGGATAGAGGGGAGTTGTTTTTATTGAATTAGCCGCCACCCGCATGGACTTGGAAAGGTTGATTCCATTTGAATACAGAAGCTCCATGGTCGATAGAAAGGTCATCTGTCGCAGACTCATGATTAACTGGCTTAGGAGACGCCATTTCGACATCGCGATTGAGGTAATGGCATTACGAATCCCCTCGGAGCGCCAGACAAGAGCTCCCATGACCATCACCCCAAGAACCGCGAAGGGCCACAGAGCACGGGTGGCATGGCTCACCTTGAAAGCGAGAGCAGTAAGACCGTCTGGTTTCTGGCGAACCTGCTCCAGCATGCCCTCAACCTGCGGAACAATCTTGACCTGCGAAACAATGAAGGCTCCAACCAGCACCGAGATAACGATCCCCGGAAGAAGAACCGCCTTTCTTACCTGCTTCCTGAAGTAGACGTCTGCCTTGAGGCGGTCGGCCAGTTCCCGGAAGGCACGATTGAGTTGTCCGGAATCTCCCCCGGCCTGAATAAGGCCAATAGTCATGTCATCGAAGCGATTGGTCCTGCGAAAAGCCTCATGAATCGACATCCCCGATTCCGTATCCAGCCGGATCTGTTCCAAGGTTGAGGCCATAACCTTGTTCGGCAGGCCCTGCCCGTAGTATTTGAGTGCGTCTGAAGTATTGATCTGCGCCTTGAGCATGGATGCCAGCCCTCTGAACAGGTGAATCAGATCCTTCTTTTTGAAGCGCTGGGTCTTGACCTTTGTCTTGGACCCGGTTGCGTCCCGCGGGCGGACAGGAGAAAGGGCAGCAGGAGTTGTAGCAGCAGTTCCGTTATTCATCAGAATAGGTCATATCAATGGTTTTGCTGACCGCTTTAAGGTCGGTCTGTCCGTCAGCGAGAAGTCTGAGCCCACTTCGCCGGAGATTTGGAAGTGTTCCGTCATTGAGGACCATCATTTCGAGGTCGTAGGGGCTGATCTCTCCCTTGGAGAGCAGGTCGGATACACGCGGGGTAATTGGGATGATTTCCAGGATCGCGGTTCGTCCACTGTAGCCAGTTTCCCGGCACTCAGGGCAACCACCCGGTCGCCCGACAAAGAGAGGTCGCTCTGCCCATTCCTCTCCAAGGTTAAAAAGCCGTCTTTCGGTCTCGTCGATTCCCTCTACCGGGACCTTGCAATCCGGGCAAAGCACCTTGATCAGACGCTGGGCACAGGCCGCCTTGAGAGTCTGCGCAATTTTCCATCGCTCAATCTTCAATTGCTCAAAGCGCTCAATGATCTGGGACGCCCTCGGCGTATGAATGGTCGTAAGGACCTTGTGTCCGGTTACTGCAGCTTCAATCGCGAGTTCTGCCGATTCGGTATCGCGCACCTCTCCCATCAGGATAATATCCGGATCACTCCTCATGAAGCTGGTTATCATCGGCTTGAACTCCGCCGCGCTCTTGAGGTCACAGTGAGTCACTCCCGGAATTTCATCCTCCACCGGGTTCTCCAAGGTAAGAATGTTGACCTCGGGCCGGTTAAGCTCCCGCAACATCGCGTTCAAGGTTGTCGATTTTCCCGAACCCGTCGGACCGCTCATGACAATGATCCCGGCCGGGATCTTCATCACTCGATTAAGCTCAAAAAGTGTTTCATCATCAAAAGCCAGTGAGCCTTTCCCGAGTTTCACATTAATGTGGCTCTTATCGAGAAGGCGCATCGTGACATGGTATCCGCGATAGGTCCGGTGTCGCTCATAGCGGATGTCAATAGGCCGGTGATAATATGCGATGGTAAAACGACCTGAAATCCCGGGGGTTGTATTACGGGTCTCCGCCGGCAACTTCATCAGATTGAGGAAGAACGCATCAATCCGGTCCTTGAGCTTCATCGGCATCTCGACCTTGTCTCCGAGATCTCCATCTATACGAAATGAATAGTAGAAGGATTCCTTCTCCACCTTGAAGTGAATATCAGAAGCCCGGAGCTTGGTGGCTGTTGCAAGGATCGTGGCAGCGAGCTGCGCGATCGGCTCGTCATATTCTACCGTGACATCAAAGTCCTGCAGGCCCTCATCCAGGTCCTCCACGTCAATCGACTCCAACTGGGACCGATTGGGACCCTGTGTGGTCGTAACCCGCTCGATTGCGCGACTGATTTCACTGCTCAGCGTGACAACCTTGTCAATCTGAAGCTCAGGGAAACGAGGAGAGAGGTACTCGTCCGGCAGGGAACTCCAAGGATTGGAAACAGCTACGAGAAGCCGTCCACCATGGGTACAGAGCGGGGTAAAGCCTCCCCTCGTAAGGAGGGCCGGATCGCATGCATCCAGCAGTGAGGCTTCGCAGAACTCCGCAATCCTGGGCAGGAACGGCAATCCATTCACCTGCGCAATGGCAGACATGAAGAGAGGCCGGGAGACTCTGTTGGGGACCTGGTCCTGGCCAAGTTCGGAAAGCGAGGCATCGTGCTCAGCCAGCGCGTCCATGATCCGGCCACTGATCAAGTCGTTAAACTGGATGCCATCAAATTCGATCATATCCCGAACTGTTGCTGACAGAGTGACATCCACCCTTCGTGATGAAGAAGTATCCGCGAGACAATCGGGGTCGTCCCGGTCTTCTCCGTGAGGGCATGCCTGATGATCTGGGCAGCAATNCCTAGCGCGGTTGGATTGATCGAGCCGATCCCGATTACTTCCAGCTCCTCTGCGTAGAGAACGGGGGTCATCAACCTCCTGCATTCTCCCAGGAGACCCTCGTTGAGATCGTAAAAAACGGAGGGTGTGGGCATCCTGCTTGCAAAGGGCACCAGCGCCAGTGGCTGCCCCATCGAAAGTGACAGCTCACGCCCGAGCCGTTCAACTTCCACGGGCCGGGCATCGGGTTCACCCACCCTGAGGGCCGCGAGAAACTCGAGAGGATCCCACGGTCTCGGCCCCTGCTGCGGGGACAGTCCGTGCTCCCGGAGCTGATGCAACTCAGCCGGCGTCGCCAGCCCATACTCCTGAAGCAGCCTGATCGTTTGATCCAGGCATGCCGGGTCGGCGGCGGTTGNCGCCTGCCCAGAGGAGGACGCACTCTCTACCACAGCCTGATGTCCAGCTTGTGCCTGCATAATACTGCTAACGCTTTCGGAGAAACTTTAATCGCCCATGGTGCAGAAGCCCGTTTTTGGCCCGACCTTCAAAAGCCCCCTTNAGATCTGCTTTCAGTTCTTCCGCCGAAGGACGATGATCCCGTTGATCCGGACGGAGATCCTTGAGGGCCCGTTGCCAGTCAGGCTCATGAGCAGGCCCCGGCAGCGAGGGCTCGATCCAATCGTGTCCTGGCTTGAGGCTCATGTTATCACGGATCGCTCTGCTGGTGACCCCGGTTTCTGCAGAACTCCCCGGGTCGTAGGACGTGGGGGTCACCACAAAGACCAGGCTTGATGTCTCCTTGGCAGCCTCCTTGCTTTTNAAAAAGAAGTTGATGCCCGGGATATCTCCGAGAATCGGCACCTTGTTCTTATCCTTCGTCTTAACCTGCCCGTAAAAGCCTCCAACCACGAGCGAGTGCCCATCCGGAATACGAGCAACACTCTCAATCATTGATTCGGATACCCGTGGATATCTGTTGCCGCTCTGACCAAGAATCTCCTCCACGACCTGCGCAGACCGCGGACGCATCTTCATCCTGATTGTTCCGTCGGGAAGGAGTTGCGGGGTAACCGCTACTGTGACTCCTATTTCCCTGGTAGTGGAGGGGTCTCCTACAGGGTCCTTGGAATCGACCGAATAACGCACCTCTTCTGTAACCTGATTACTAACCTCGGTCTCACTAATGGTTGTTGTTATGATCGGAACCCGGTCGATCAGGGAAAGGGTAGCCTGCTCATTATCTTCCGTAATGAGGGTCGGATTTGATGTCTGGGTCACCAACCCTCCCCGTTGCAACGCCCTTAGAACGCCTCCCAGCTGAACAGGAGAAAGCACGATCGTATTGTTGCTGGGAGTATCGGTTCCTCGAAGAACAGACCCTGATCCAAGCGTTCCTGAAGCAGAAAGCTCATTGTCGATACCAAAGAGAGAGTTCAGGCTCGCAAGGGTCTCAAGAGGAATTCCGGTAGTCCCCAGATTGGAGGACCAGTCAACTCCCTTGCGCTCACCCGCACTGCTGTTCACGCTGAGAATCTTGACCTCGATAACAACCTGCCCCTTGGCCTTGTCAACGGAAGTGAGAAGCTCTCTGGCGCGCTCTACCTGATGTGCCGCATCCACGATGATAATCGTGTTGGTCTTGGGCTCATAGTTCGCAATACCGGTCGGGGAGAGCATGGGCTGGATCAACCCCTTGATCTGCTCAATATCGGTGGGACGCAGATAACGAAGCTGATAATGCCATTCCGTGGCAGGCAAACGGTTGAGTTGCTCTGAATTCAGCGCATAAACCGTGTTCCCCTTGGTATAAAGCGTGAGGCCATACTGGAAGGCCAGTTCTTCCATCTGCTCCAGGGGGTTACCTCCATTAAGGTGTCCACTGACATTGAAGTCAGGACCAGCAATGCTGGTATTATGAAAATATTGCTTGTTGGCCCTCTTCGCCAGCATCTGGAAGATATCGTTGATCGCAGCGTCCCTGATCAGGTATTCCCCGTTGCTTTCGTCGATCTGGCCCGAATGACTCCCGGAGTCCGNAATTTCCTCTTCATCCACATCCGGGGGTGGGGGCGGAGGAGGAAGCTCGGAAAGGTCCGCACGTCCGGGAAGAGCAGGTATCGCTATGGGCACCGGCTCAATGGGATCTTCCTCACCCGGAGGGATCTCCGGGGCGACAGGAGGATCCGCTACTCCGGGTGCTGTAGGGTCAAATTCGGGGGGGCTGATGACCGGAGCTGGCTCGGCCGGTTCCTGCGGCACTACCGGATCATCCAACACCTGCTGGCCACGGGCGAATGCAATGCTCAGCAGCAGGAGTGAAATCAGTAACTTTTTCGGTTTCATGGGGGTATTCTTGATAAATGGGATGGTTCCCTACGGCAGGGGAGGCGAAGAATCAGACTCCAGGCGGAGGGGCTCAGCTTCACCCCGACTTCTGGAAGTGACGCCCCGCACGCGGAGCTCTCTCCCGGCAGTGGTGACCCCATCAGGAAGAGTATCAAGGCGGCGAACAGCGACTTCCCCGGACTGCAGGTTTCTGAATGCAACCCGGGAGGATCCGATGGATTCAACCCGCACCGAGATTCGCTCTCCGTTGCGGATGATCGGGAAAACCTGCCCTAAACGGAACATGCGGGCACCAACGAGGAATTCCTTTTCCCGTGAGTTGATAACGGAAATCCGAATATCGTTAATGAAGGCGCTGAAGGGAGTCTTTCGAATCTCCTTGGCAACTTGGCTGATTACCGGGGTCCTTGCCGGATTCTGATAAAGCCCGAATGGTCCGCGCTCACGGCTGGCAATGGAAAGGCTCTTTCTCATCGCCGCAATCCGATCGTCAAGGTCTTCAGACAGAAACCTCGCAGGAGCAGGGCCCGGCGCCGTGGAAACGGAAACCGACTCCTCAGCCACTAAGAGGAAAGAACCTGTAAAGAGAGTAATCAGTGCAATCTTCATTGTTTCTGCCATGTCGTATAAACGACCGCCGCATTGAGGACATTCTGGTTGGCGGCCCTTGAAAGCTTTATACTGTCTAGCTGNAGCTGCGGCATNCTGGTCTCCAGCTCAAGAAAGGCGGTCTGCAGAGCACGATAGGTTCCACGAAAGGCAAAATGCAGTTGAATGGATGGCTGCTTGCTGACCCCTCCTATTCCCCCGGCTGTTGTCGTCGGACGGAAAGCAGTCTGCTGAAAATGGGTCGCGTCAAAGTCTCTCTGGAAATCACGGAAGAACGTGTTGACCGANGTAGCGGCCGGCTGCTCAAAAAGAGACATCCAGCGATTCATGTGCGGAGCCTGTGACTGGACGTTTCGCTCCAGGGCGCGNCGCTCTCTTTCAACAGACTTGAAGGTCTGGTGGTGATTCAGGCGGGATTCATAAGTGGCTTCAAGCTTTCCGCGGAAGTGAAGACCGAGGCCCAGACCAACCACGACAAACAGCACCGGAGCTACCAGCCCGAAGACGATCACAGAATCCTTGTAGTGAGGGTTCATGGCGCGGAAGTAATGGGAATTGCAATAGGATCCTCAGCCGTAATNCGCTGGGTAATGGTCAGCCTGAAATTGTGGGCAAATCGCTCTTCTGGCTTCGTCCCTCCAAGTGGCTTGAAGCGCTTGTTCTCGGAAGTCAGCAGGTTCACCAGAAGGTTTCGGGAAGGCAGGTCTGTCCGGAACGACTCATTACCTGTCTGCTTGCAGATACTCTCAAAGACTTTACCCATGCCCTCGGTAGTACTGATCACGGTAAGGTGGTTCAGGGCCTCAGTGTTGGAAACCCCGCTGACCGTCCACTCCTTGACTACTCCCGCGCTCTTGGCCTTTTCCTGAACCAGTTCAGGCCTTACCCGGTGACTGGCCTCAGAAAGAATTACGCTCTCCGGATCCGGAAATAGCTGGTTCACCAGCTCCATGGAGACCCATGCCTTCGAACGATCCGCAAGCAGAGAGCTCCACTGCTCATAGCGACGGATCTCGGAAGCCAGAATCTTATTACCTTCACGGGAAACCTCCCCGGTCTGGTGCCAAGCTTCGTCATTGATAATGCTGAAGGTCCGGATTCCGGTCCACCCCAGAAAAAGAACAAGAGCCACAGCACCCAGCCTCAGAGCGACAGCCCCGTAACGGAGCACCTTCATCTCCGTGCGGGAAGGGTAGAGTTCCGTCTCCTCTCTGGCAGCCGGGAGAAAGTCCTGATTCGCCCACTTCTGCTGAGNCATTCCCCTGAAAGTCTCCGAAGACGCCAGACCCTCCTCGGGCTTTTCGGCTTGCAGGCTTGAAGGCCCTTGAAACTCGAGCGGCACTTCAGGATCGAACCAGATGCTCCCTCGCCAGTTAAGAACCACCGCTCCGGGAAGCTCCGGAACAGAGGAACCCTCTTTCCGGTGATGGGCCAGCGGCAGAACATACACCAGAGGCTCGGGCAACTCGAGAGCAGCCGCCATGGTCTGCATGATCCGCGACACATGCGGAGGAGTCCGCCCCGAATGGTGCCGCACGGAGCGAAGCATGACGAGCTCCCCTTCGCCCGCAAAAAAGGCGATCACTGAGAAGGACTCATATGAAAAAAAGACGCTGAAAGGCTGGGAAGGCAACTGTCCGGCCAGTTGCGGCAGCGTAGTCAGGGCTGCCAAGGGAGCGCTCAGGGCACATGTCCGGATAGGGAAATTAAGTGTTTCACTGACCGCCCGGACCTGGCGCAGGTAAGCATGACACTTCCTTGAAATGGTAATAGCCGAGCCGAATTGCTGGCCCGGCTTGGCACCCGGATAAGGGAACAATCGAAAAGAGAGTTCCTCCACGGAAATGCTGTGATCTTCCAGAACCCCCTGAGGCTCATTAATGAGCCGGTTACTCAGGTCACTCAGATCCTCCGGACGCTCGTGGGCTCCGGAAATTTCAGAAATAGCGAACTCATCCGCCAGATGCAGAATCACACCAAGAGACCGAGGCTTTCCTTCGAACTCTCCACGGATCTGCGAGATATACTCCTTCAACTCTTCCTCGCCTGCCTGAAGCGAGGGAGTGCTTACGCGGGTCCAGTTTTTACGGGCCTCCTTACCGGAACAGATATGCGCCTCCGAGATATCGTCACCTTCGAGGAACAAATGAAGCTGGCACTCCAGGTCAAGAGCGTCGCGGTACCAGTCATGATTCTTCGATCTCGTAGTCTCCCGGTGGAGGCGACGAGCCTGAAGAAACCGTTGCCAGGCAGAAAGTTGGGCAGGATGGACCAGGTAGTCCATAGCTGGGGTATGCAGTCAATCAATGTTCTCGAGATCAACCAGAGGTAGGGGCACCTCGGGTTGCCGAGCCTGATGGTCAGGAAAAAATCACCGGAACCGGCGCCGGGAACAACCCAGCGCCGGTCTCCGGAAATTGAAATCTCTTACCAGTCAGAGTAATCGCTCGGAACATGCTTCTCCATGCTTGCAAGTGAGCAGGTCATGTAGAGAGCGCCCGAGAGAGGAAGCTCGTCATCCAGGAAGCTGTAGGTTCCTGTACTGGGGCACGAAGGCTGGCTTTCCACGAATTTACCGGGGCCGATGATTTCTCTCAGGGCACCAGGAACAGTTTCGCCAGCAGCGTGACCGTTCATGTTTTGATAGGAACGCATTCCTTGCTGCACATTACGGATGTTCATTATGCATCCTGCGCGATCAGAACCCCTTTTCCAGGCGCGAGCGCCGACAAAAAGGATACTGATCAGTGAAAGAAGCACGAGGATCACGACCGTCAATTCAATGAGGGTCATCCCGGACTTCCTGGTCTTTTGGGTGTATGTCAGTGTCATGGTTTGTTGTTTTGTCTCGGTTGATGGTGCGCACGAGGCGCATTGTATCGAGGCCCTCGGAATTCCCGGTCAGATTTCATCTTCATCGTTCCGGTTCATCCGAGCACTCTCATAAGTCTGTTGGTCGATGGCCCCTCGCTTGAGAAGATCCAGAAGGCTATCGTCCCAGGAAATATTGCCGGCCCGACGAATCACATCTTCAAGGGAGTTGGCCCCCGAGGAATAATTCGCAATGGCACTGGAGACGGCGTCGTTGTTGTTCTGAAGGAATTCGTAGGTCAGAACCCTCTTCCCGTTCAGCCCCTTCAGCAGTCCCTGGGAATGAATGAAGATCAGCATCTCGCTGAGTCGACTGAGCACGGAACTGAACTTCTCATGCGGATACATCTCAAGGATTCGTCCCATTGTCTTCACCGCCCCCGTCGTATGGAGCGTAGAAAGAACGAGGTGTCCGGTCTGGGCCGCTTCCAGACAGGTATCCATGGCATCACGGTCACGGATCTCCCCAAGGAGGATGATGTGAGGGGCCTTGCGTAATACATCCTTGAGCCCCTGCCGGTAACTTGCCACGTCCCTTCCCACTTCCTGCTGCGTAATGATACTGGGCGACATGGCACGATGTCCCGGATAATTCGGGTGCTCCATGTCTGCCTGATAACGGTATTCGACCGGGTCCTCGATTGTGACGATATGCTTGGAAGATGACTGCCTCAGCCAATCCATGAGGGAAGCCAGAGTAGTTGACTTACCTGAACCAGTCGGCCCCGTAACAAGGCAGAGACCTGCTCTCCGGCAAACAGCCTGCCGAAGTGAGCTCGAGGTATCAGGATCAATTCCCAGCACGTCGAGGGCTGGAATATTGTCACTCAAGATCCGGCACGTAATCCCCAGCCCAGAGGCAGACAGATGCGCCTGAATCCGCAGGCGGCCCGAAACTCTGTTCCCACCAGCATAAGGAATCCCATCAGCGGAAAAATCATCCACCCGGGTCTCTTGAAAACGCTTGAGCGCCCGGGCAACCTTTTCATCGGGGCAATTGGATGTGTCATTCGCACCAAAGCCATGCCCCGATTGTTCCTGCCGGCGGACCAAGGCCCTGTATATCTCCAGCAGATCGCAATCCGCAAGAAACCCGAGAAAGTCGAGACATTCCATCCCATGGTTGGTCTCGACGTAAACAGGGCGCTTGGCACGGAACTGGATATCAGAAACGCCGCGGCCGTCGCAGGCCTCAAGAGAGACCGCGAGAAGCTCTTCCCCGGACATGCCAGGCTGGAAGGTCCGCAGTTGCGGAGCCTCCGGCAGGGCCGGGGGTTGCTGGACCGCACTCATGAGAATTTAGAGCGCAGTCCTTATCAGGCAGAAACGACGATCCGGATAATACATCGGGACCTGCGCTTCGCCGTCTGGGTAAGGGTGAGACCAGAAGGGTTGCATCAGCTAGTTGTCAGTTCTGTTGAGTATCGCTATCTTACTTTCCGTACTGCGCCTCTGCTGCTGGTAGGTGGCCCCCATTTCACGGGGTGGGCGCGAACCATCTCCAGTTGGTTAAATATGCGAAGATCCCGTGTGGATCTGGTGGTAGTAGTGCGAACCCGGCTGAACTGATCTGGAAGCTCCTGAATCACCAAACAGGAAAATGGTCTTCTCCCTGGGAAGACCCACACCTGAAGATCCTGATAATTTGGGGGCACAGATACTCATCCGTTGCCATTTTCTAATTGAACTTAGCTATATGATCAACCTTTTTTATTATTTGCGTGTTAATAACCCCTGAGACTGCCAATTCCACTCCAGTCCAGCCGGTCATGAGCTGTAAATTATTCACAGTGAGGTTATTATCTAAAATTTTAGCTGCCGCTCGGGCTCTCAAA
>PAQU01000042.1 GCA_002709395.1 Roseibacillus sp.
GGCCCGCATGTTTCACGATGCGGGGGGGGCAGTAGCCCGGTTGTCTCGCGCTCAGGGCACGCCAGACTTCCTTGCCAGTCTCCTTGTTAAAGGCGACCGCGGTGGTGCCGTCCCCGGCAGCGAGGCAGATGAGGAGATCCCCGTGGATGAGGGGAGAAGCGGCAAAGCCCCAGGTCTGGGTCTTGGCCTGGAAGCGTTCCTTGAAGTCGTGTTGCCAGAGTTCCCGTCCGTCCTTGGTCGCCCGACAGACGAGGAGTCCCTCGGCGCCGAGGGTGTAGACCCGCTCTCCCTCCACGAGGGGAGTGACGCGGGGGCCGGCAGGGTAGGACATGGTGTAGGCGCAGTCGTAGGATTTCTCCCACACGATCTTCCCGCTGGCGGCCTCGAGGCAGAGGAGGCGTTCCTTGCCGGCCTGGGCCCCGGTGCGGGCAGACTCGCGCTTGGCTCCCGCACTGCGGTCGACTTCGCGGTCCATGAGGTAGACCCGTTTGCCGGCCACCGCCGGACCGGCGTAGCCCCTTCGGATGGGCGTGCGCCAAAGCACCTTGGGGCCGCCCTCGGGAAATTTGTCGAGGATTCCCGTTTCGCGCCAGACGCCATCATGCCGGGGGCCGAACCACTGGGGCCAGTCATCGGCGGGGGAGGCGAGGCTCGAGGCGATAAGGAGGAGGCAAATGAGTCTCATGGCGGGCTTCAGGTTACAGGATTCCGGGCTCTTTGCCATTATCCAATGGCAGGTAGGATCGACTATGTTACCCTTCACCCAGCCCGGAGGTTCCATGGACGTAACCAACAAAAGCAAGAAGCCCCTGATCGTGCCGTTACCCGGCGGTAAACGCTTGTTTCTTTCTCCCGGAAAGACGGGGCAGGTTTCGCCAAAGGCGTTGGACCACCCCCCGGTGGCAAAGTTACTGGAGGCAGGGGACTTGGAATCAGTCGAGGGATCACATGGTCCCAGAAGCCGGGGAGGGGGCAAAGTTAGTGGGCCCTCCGGTGGGGCGTCCGCTCCCAAGGGAGGATCTGGTGCGGCTCGTCAATCGGGTGACCGATAGGGTGTATTGTGTCTGCGGCGAGGGGGGAGGCCTGCCCACTCAGGATGGCTGGTTATTTTCCTGATCTTCGCAGGGATGCTCCGTGCGCGAGTGCGAAGTCGATACGGTGTCGGGTGCTGTCCACCCTGGCTACTGTCAATCGAAGGTGGCTTCCGAGTTTAATGAGACGGTTTGAACGACGGTTCAGAGCCTGCTGACGAGCAGGGTTCAGGCCGTAGGTTCTCTTGTTGAGGAGTCGGCGGGGGATGAGGCCGCTCATTCCAAGTTCTTCAATATCGACGAAGATCCCGAAGTGAGAGACCTCAGTAACGAGCCCGGTCCAGATCCGCGGATTGTCCCTCCGGGCCTCGCTTTTAAGATACGCGCACAGGCGGGAGCGTTTACTGTCGCGCTCCGCCTCACTGGAAGCCCTTTCGGTGGAAGAAAGGTGGGTTGCGACCTTCTTGAGTTCTTTGGGGCGGGTGGTGATTGAGTCAAAGAGTGCCCGGTGAACAAGGAGGTCGGCGTATCGCCGGATGGGAGAGGTAAAGTGCCCGTAATATTCCTTGGCGAGACCGTAATGGCCCAGTGGGTGGGTAGTGTAGCGGGCCCGGGGGAGGGTGCGCAGGAAGCCAATCCGCAGAGCTGGTCCAGCAGAGGATTTGTCCAGTCTTTCCATGAGTCGCTGGAGTTCCTTCCGGTCGTTCAGGTCGCCGCAGGGAATACGGTGAAGTCGCAGGGTGTTCCGGAATTCCTGAAGGCGTCGGGGGTCGGGGTGTTCATGGACACGATGAAGAGTCGGGCGCTGCAGTTGAGTCAACCGGGTGGCGACGGTTTCATTGGCGAGGAGCATGAATTCCTCGATGAGTTGATGGGACCGGTCGTTGGTGACCTGCTCGATCGATGTGATACGCCCCTGTCGATCAAGACGAAGGAATGTTTCGGGGGAAGAGAACTCCAGGGAGCCGGATCTGAGGCGGCGCGCCCGGAGCTTCCGGGCAAGTTGATCTGCGTCCTGGATCATGCGATCAAGCCGGTTTCTGGCCTTGCCGGAGATAATGGCCATAGCCTGCTGATAGGTGTAGCGACGTCGAGAGCGGATAACTGCAGGAGAGAAGCGGGTTCGTAGGACACGTCCCTCCGGGGAGAGGAGAATCTCCACGCACTTCGTCAGGCGATTGACCCCGGGTAGCAGGGAGCAGAGGTCGTTGCTCAGGCTCTCAGGAAGCATGGGGATTACGCGGTCGGCAAGGTAGGTGGAGTTGCCCCGCGTTCTCGCTTCCCGGTCCAGAGCAGATCCCGGTTTCACATAATGGGAGACATCTGCGATGTGAATCCGGAGGTCCCAGTCGCCCCTGTTAGTCTTTCTGAGAGAGAAGGCATCGTCAAAATCGAGGGCAGAGTCAGGGTCAATGGTGATGACCGGGTGGGAACGGCAGTCCGTGCGGTTGGTCAGGTCGCGTTCCGGAATGCTACTCCCGAGGCGTCCGGCCTCCTTCATGACGGGACGGGGAAATCTTTCGCGGAGCGGGGCTCCCGGCCGGGAGCGTAATGAGGGTTTCATAACAGGAATAATCTTCAAATTGGACCTGTGCGCAGAGCGGACAGGGAGATTGCGCGATAGCGCAGGGGTAGAGGTGCAACCGGCAGAGAGGCTTGGTGCGGGACCCGACTGGCGGGTCATCAAGGCTTCCAGATTAGAAGCTGAGGGAAGGGTGACAGTGGGAAAGGGGAATGCAAGGCCAAAGGCTTCCGGTTATTTACCCTTGATGACCCGTCCGCTTTTTTTGTGTGTCCATGTGAAGGACTTATGGTCGAAGCGGAAGGCCTTCTTGCTCATGGCGGGAGCTGCGGGAGAAGAAGGGATCCATTTCCTGATCTCGCCTAGAAGGTGCCTGCTGGCGGGTTGATTTACGAGATTGGTATGCTCCTGGGGGTCGTTCTGGTGGTCGTAAAGTTCCCATTCCCCGGAAGTGTAGTAAATGGCCCGGTAGCGTGAGGTGCGAATAGCGACGTGTCCGGACTCCTCGATGGTGATGGCTGGTTGCTTACGGGGCTTTGTGGGGTCGTGCAACCATGGGAGCAGGCTGATTCCGTCGAGGTTCTCCAGAGGGCTGAGATTGCAGAGGTCGATCAGAGTAGGAAAGAGGTCTACGAGACTGACTGCCTCGGTGCAGCGTTGACCAGGTTTGCCTGTTCCGGGGGCGCTGATCAGGAAGGGAATACGCGTAGCCTCTTCCCAGAGGGTGCGCTTGTGCCAGTGCCCTTTTTCCCCGAGATGCCATCCATGATCGGACCAGAGGACAATAATAGTGTTCCGGTTGGCCTCGCTGTTCTGGAGGGCGGTGAGAATGCGTCCGACGAGGGCGTCGGCAAAAGAGATGCTGGCGAGGTAATGACGTATGGCACTACGCCATTTGCCAGTCTTGCGAAGGCGGGAAAGGTCACCGCCCTTGCGCTTAGCGAGCGCTCGCCCCGGTTGAGGGATGTCCTCGAGGTCGGAAGGAAGGTCCTCGGGAACGAAGATATCCTCAAGGGGATACAGGTCGAGGTAGTTCTGGGGAACATACCAGGGCAGGTGGGGGTGGAAGAGACCGCATGCCAGAAAGAATGGCTTGCCCGCCCCTTGCTGGGGAAGAGTGGAGAGATAATTCACCGCGTATTCGGCAACGAGGGTGTCATCATATTTGTCCTCGGCGATTGGAAGGACTCCCCAGTCTGCTTCACCGGAGTAGAGCTTGATGCCGGAGTAGGGAAATTCAGGAGGGCGGGCTTTAGCAGCAGTCCAAGGGTAGAGGGGAGAGCCATGCCTGATCCACCCATTATCATTAAAGAAGTTGCGCTGGAACTCGTCCCACTCGCTTGGGGGATTGTTGCCTGCGGTGTGGTGGTAGATCTTCCCGCTACCAATGGCATGGTAGCCGTTTTCACGAAAGTGAACCGGGATGGTGCGCAGGTTGGGCCGGTTTGGTTTCCACCAGTGCTGATTGTTGTAGATCCCGGTCGAGGTGGGAAGAAGTCCGCTCAGGACAGAGGCCCGACTGGGACAGCAGACCGGGGCGGTGCAGTGGGCATTGGTGAAGATAGTGCTCCGGGTCGCCAGGCGATCGAGATTTGGAGTATGGACCTTGCCGGGGTAGCCACCGAGGAACCCAACCCAGTCGTTGAGGTCGTCAAGGGCGATGAAGAGGACGTTCTTTTGCAGGGGTTTTCCAAGAGGGTTAGCTGGTAGATAACCCGGGAGGAGGATGACGAGGGTCAGCAGGATGCGAAACATCCCCGCAAGCCCAGCACCAGAGTGTGCACGAGGCAAGATTTGCTTGGGCCGCGGAGGTTGACTCGGGGTCCGGTTTTCGCGATTCTTTTGCAGCCTCCTGTGTATAGATCGTTTTTTATTGCCGCCTTTGCAGTTCTTTCCATTTCTGCCTCGGTAGAGGCCCAGTTCAGTTTTACGGATAGGACAAACCTGCTGAAAGACCCGTCCCGTAGTGGAGCGCCCATGGCGGTGGTCGATATGAACGGTGATGGGCGGGATGATCTGGTTCGCTTGCATGAAACCGATCGTCTGATGATCGACTATCAGAATGAGCCCGGGCAGTTGTTTTCAGCATACGACTACGGAGAGGTCCCGCGTGGTTCAATATGGGCAGTCTGTGCAGCAGATGTAGACCGCAATGGCTTTAATGACCTCTTTGTCGGGCCTTCGTCCGGGGGAGCCTTTCTTCTCATGGCAGGTAGAGGTGGACCGCCCTATCTTCTGGAGGATTTACCGGACCGTGATATCTTCGTGCAGGGTTCAATTTTTGCGGATTTTGATAACGATGGGAATATCGACCTGTTCGCCTGTGATGATAATGATGACAATCACCGGTATCGTAACAGCGGGGCGGGTAAATTTCTTCTGGAGCCTGGATTGGTAGGCGGATCCCTTCCTTCGAGTGTTTCCAGTGGAAACTACGCCATCATCGAGACCGACTACGACAACGACGGTCACCGTGACGTCTATCTTTCCAAGTGTCGCCTGGGGGTGACGGACTCCGCAGACAGGAGGCGCATCAACAGGATGTTCCGCAATGATGGAAGTAATAGCTACGCGGATGAAGCTCCAGCTGCGGGCCTGGACGATGGGGAACAGTCATGGTGTGCGGATTTCGCTGATATTGATAACGACGGGGACATGGATTGCTTTATTCTCAATCACGGATCTGGCACATCCAAGTTGCTGGAGAATAATGGATCCGGAGAGTTCACTGATATCAGTGCGAGCGCTGGCCTCGGGGGAATAAACTATTTCGGGATCCAGGCTCTCTTTCGTGATTTTGACAACGACACCTTTGTAGACCTGCTTGTGACGGCTACGAATCTCGGAGGGTCGGCGGCAACCTACCGACTCTACCGCAACAATGGGGACAAGTCGTTCAGCAGAGTCCCCAACGTGCTGAGAGTCAGTGGTGGGAGTCCGGTCTCCCATCTGCATTCCTGTGCCGTTGGGGACTTCAACCACGATGGGTTTGTCGATATTTTCGGAGGGAGGGGAACAGTTTACAACGAGCCCTCGGATGAGGACCGGGATCTCATGTTCCTGAACGATGGGAATACCAACCATTTTCTGGGAGTGAAGGTCAGGGGGCGCCTTTCAAATGCCAACGGGATCGGAGCAAGGCTGGAATTGCATGGGGACTGGGGCGTGCAGTTGCGGGAAGTGCGGGCGGGAGAAGGATACGGGATTCAGAATTCCCTCACGAAGATCTTCGGTCTGGGTGGTTCCGCGCGGATCGCAAAGTTGGTGGTAAAATGGCCGTCAGGAATTACTGAGGAAATTCTTGAGCCTGAAGCAGATCAGTTCCTCGAGGTCACGGAAGGTGATACCTGGAATGCGCAAGATTTTGTCAGGCCTGTCATCACTAGTCCTCTTGCAGCAAGGGTTGTCGTTAATGAGCCTTTTCTCTACCGGGTTTCCACTAGCAACCTGAGTCTGTCGTATGACTTGGTAAGTGCGCCTCCAGGGATGACGATTGATACGGAGAGCGGAGTGCTAAACTGGCTTCCTGATTCAGAAGGAGTGCGAACCCTTGAGATTCAGGCCGTGAATCCGGCGGGGACGACAACGGAAACATTATCCATTACGGTGGATCTTGCCCCGCCTCCACCTGACTTCGCCTCGGCCGTCAATAATGGTGACCTTGTGTTTTCAACGACCGAGGATGCCTGGTTCGTACAGGAAGAGGAGAGTCGTAGGGATGGGCAGGCCCTGCGTAGTGGGGATGTAGGAGATAACGGACGGTCTTATGTGGAGACCGAGGTTAATGGTCCGGGGATGCTGGAGTTCTGGTGGAGGGTATCCTCAGAAGCAAATTTCGACCAACTGGTCTTTCGCGTCGATGGGGGACGGGTGGAGGATATCAGTGGGGAGACCGGATGGAGGTTGGTTTCGTATGAGGTGCCGGAGGGAAGTCACAGGTTGCGCTGGTCGTATGAAAAAGATGGCTCGGTGTCGGAAAATGATGACGCAGGATACCTTGACGAGATTTCCTGGATAGCCACGGATAGCGATGGGGATGGATTGCCTGATGACTGGGAGCGCTCCAATTTCGGAGGTCTCTCAACCGGGGCAGATGATGATCCGGATGGGGACTCGAGCAGTAACATCGAGGAATGGGCGGCCTCCACGGACCCAAACGACTCGACCTCGAGTCTTCGAATCCTGCGTGTCACGCGAGAGTCGAGTGGTGCCAGTGAAGTGATCTTCCAGAGCATACCCGGTAAACGATATGTTGTTGAGGCTTCCCGAAACCTGACGGATTTCCAAAGAGTGACTGAGGAAATCATGGCAGAGGCAGAGGTCACCACCTCCATGGTTCTGCTTTATGCTCCGGATTCTGCGGAGGATGTAACTTATGTGAGTCCCGATGCGGATGGGAGAATCCTGGTTCCGGACCAGAGTCTCAACGGGTTGTGGAGGGGCGGGGACGAAGCCGGTTTTGAGGCAGGAGGTGGAGATGTTAGCTGGTTGAGGTCTGGCCAGGGCATAGGCTATGACCAGAACCAGAGCACGTATGACCCGTTTATTGGAACCGATCTTCAGGATGTAATGTATCGAGAGCGAACGACGGCTTACCTTCGAATTCCCTTTGATGTCGACAGCCCGCTCTCGGTAACGGGTCTGATCCTGGAAGTTCGTTATGACGATGGGTTTGCGGCCTGGTTGAATGGTGTGCCGGTAGCGAGGGACAATGTCCGGAGTGGTGTGCTCGACTGGAATTCCTCAGCGCCATCCAGTCGACCGGACAGTCAGGCTGTCGTCTTCAATGAATTCGATCTCGGATCCTACTCTGAGGCACTCAGAACGGGTCGGAACATTCTGGCGCTTCAGGGGGTCAATCGTTCCTCGACGAATCGTGATTTTCTGCTGCAGGTCAGATTGCGCGGAGAGGAGAGCGAGTTGCGCAAGCCCTCGGGATATTACTTTCGTGTGCGTGTCGTGGAGTAACCGCGAAAGGGCAGCCAGAGAAGGACGAAGAGGGTCGCTCCAATAAGGACCATCCAGACGATTCTGACCGGATAAGGCCCAAGGAGTGCGACAGGAGTGGGTGCTCCGGGGACGTCATTCCCGAGGAATCCGTAGTTCCAGCCAGCGCAGGCATTGAGGGCTGATAAAATGATTACGTAGCTGAAGGTAAACAGCGAGCTCTGGAGGAGATCACGTCTTGAAGGACGGAAGTGATCTGCAAACAGAATGTGGACCAGGGCAAAGAGGATGAAGCTATGGTAGATCCAGAAGATCCAGAACCCCGGGTCTGAGGGGCCCGTGGTCGTGGTGGGGGTCAGGAAGGCCCATGCGCAGAGGGCGGACCAGAAGTAGAGGACAGCCTGGCACATCCGGGAACCCTTCAGGATTGCCAGAGCGCCAAAGATATTGGCGAGATTGCAGAACTGAAGGGGAAGACTTTGAGAGAGGTCAAGCCGCTCTGGCAGCATCCAGTAACCGGTATTGAGGACCCAGGCGCCAATGCAACCCCAGCCGATCAGGGTTCGCAGAAAGGTTTCGGGGCCTGCGCCTCCACGGCGGATGGTAATGACCAGCAGTCCCGTGGCGACTGCGATTACCGCAAGGGTTATCAAGTGAGTGAGGCTTCCGGGGTGGAAGTTTGTGCAGATCATGGAGGAGGGAGTGACAATGCGAATCGCTATCCTGTTGCCCGGGTAATGGCGGCCCGGGAGAGGAGTCGGGTGGAATCGAGAACGGGGAGAGAAGAAGAATTATCGTTCAGGATCAAGGGGAGTTCGGTACACCCAAGTACGATGGCATCGCATTGGCAGTCCTCACGAAGGCGCTCGACAATAGAGAGCAGGGCCTGGCGATCGGATTCGGTAACCTGATTGAAGACGAGCCGGTCAAAGATCAGGGAGTTGATAATTCTGCGCTCATCAACTGAGGGGGTGACAGATTCAATTCCGCATGGAATGAGCTTGTCCGGATAGACTGGTCCCTCCATGAGATATCTGGTGCCGAGAATTCCAAGGCGTTTGAAATCACGGGAGCGGGCTTCTTCTGCAACGACCTCTGCGATATGAATCCAGGGCAGGTTCGCCTCGAGGTCGGAGTGCTTCATGGCTTCATGAACCGTATTGTCCGGACAGATAATAAAATCGGCGCCCATAGCATGCAGTTTGCTGCATGACTCAAACAGCAGTTCAGCAATAGCGGGCCAGTCTCCCACCTCGAGCAGATGACAGTATTCCCCGAAGCTAAGGGAGTGGAGGATGATTTCAGGATGGTGATGTGAGCCCAGTAATCTTCCGCATTCAGCGGTAATCGTCTGGTAGCAAAGTGCTGCACCGGGTCCGCTGCAGGCAGCGATTCCGATTGTCTGGGACTCTTTCCAGTTACGCACGTCAGGAGAGCTAACCCGGAAGGACGGAGCTCTCCACTGCAATTTCGGGGACTGGTAGAAGGGGCGTTCAATCGTCCCCTCATTTTGCTACCTTTTGTCCCGGAGGCGGGCATGTGGGAGTGATACAGGCCTTCCAGCATTCTGGGTTTTTATCGTCCAAGAGGGTGACTTTGGGGGGCGATGGGGTCTCAGATCTCGAGGAAGTGATCCGATTGCGTCCGGGCGCTTGGTGGCCGTTCTTTTGAGCAGAAACAACCTATATGGGAGTAGGTTGTTCGGGAAGAGTAAGCAAAGAGGTGGATTTCCGTTCGAAATTACCGGGAAATATCGATAAAACCGTTGCCTTTTTCGGATTGGCTTACCATCTTCCGCGCCATGCATCCCGATGTGGTTAAATTGGTGGAATCCGGTCGGATTACCCAATCTGTCGGGGAGCGTCTTTCCCAGTTGGCCCCAGGAAGTTTTTGTCTTCACAAGGCGTGGGGATCTGGGAAGGTGACGAATTGGGACCTCTTCGGCGGTAAAGTGACCATAGACTTCGAGCGGGAGCCGGGGCGGGTGATGGGCTTGAAACTTGCGCTTGAGAAGACCGAGCCGTTGGAGGCGGAGGATTTCAGGTCGCAGAAGATCGATAAGATCGAGGAGCTGAGAGCTCAGGCACAGAGCGATCCGGCGACAGTGGTAGTGCAAACCCTGGAGGCTCATGGAGGATCGATGAAACCCGATCAGATTGACCGGGTGCTATGTGGAAGTGTCGTTCCGGAGGAGGACTACAAGAAGTGGTGGGACCGCGCCAAGAAGGCCATGCGAGAGTCCCACCGGGTAGTCGTTCCCAGTAAGCGCAATGAATCACTTGTTCTGCGTGAGACGGACCTTAGTCCGGTGCAGACCCTGATATCCGATTTTGACGGAGCAAACAGCCTGCGGGACAAGGCCAAGATTCTTGATGATCTCCGCAAGCACTCACGTGCGTTGGTCGATGAGGGTGCCGCGGAAGGATTACTTGCCAAGATCGAAGAGATCAGTCGCAAGGGATTGAAGCTTCACCTTGGAGATTCTCTTGATCTTCTGGCCGGGCGTGATGAGCTTCTGGAGAGCCTGAAGGATGTGAATCTCGCAGACAATGCACTGAGGTTGCACGACGTTCTGGCGAGTGCCAGCGGAGCCCTGGCTCCCGAGATGGCGGGTTTGCCGGCGGCGCGGCAGCGCCGGATCTATGAATCCTTTCCGGAAGCATTCGGGGACGAGTGGGTAGAAAAAATCCTGGGAGTGTTCGACAGGGTGGGAACCCGGGGGGTCGCTGAGATCGCCAAGATGTTTTCTGACCGGGGGCAGATGGGCACCTTGCTTGACCATATCAGGAGCGCTTTGTCCCGGCATGCTCTTGGCCCTGATGCCCTGGCATGGATCTGCCGTGAACGGAAACGCGCCTCCGAAGAGGTCTTCAATCATGAAGTGGGTTCCGCCATTCTCTCGGTTATCGAACAGGATAGCACGGATGAAGGCCCGCGCAGGACACTGAGGTTGCAGAATTACCTGATGGAGGATGGCGAGCTCATTGCTGATCTCCTTTCAGCGGTGGACATGAACGAGGTGCGTAATTTTTCCCGGAAGCTCCTTCAGAGTCCTGCCTTCGCAGAGCTCGACCGGAAGTCGCTGATGGCCCGGGTGATCAAGGCCCATCCGGAAGCTCAGGAACTGGTGACTGGTGACGATGGTCCACGAAAGGAGACCCTGATTGTCTCCTGGGACAGCTTGGAGAAACGTAAGGCGGAGTACGAGGACCTGATCAACAAGCGCATTCCAGGAAATATCAAGGAAATCGCCATAGCCAGATCTTACGGGGACCTTCGGGAAAACTTTGAGTATAAGGCAGCCAAGCAGATGCAGGCGGTTCTTGCCCGTCGCAAGACGGAACTGGAGAAGGACCTGGATAATGCCCAGGGATCAGACCTGATGGGGGCGGAAACAAGTTCGGTCAATATTGGAACGATAGTGACACTGGAATCCGAGGGGGGCACCGAGCAGTATACCGTGCTTGGCGCGTGGGACAGTGATCCTGACAAGAGGATTGTATCCTACATGTCGGAAATAGGTCAGGCCCTGATTGGCAAGAAGGTGGGGGACAAGGTCCAGTTCCGTGACTTGGAAACGGAAGAGGAGAGAACCTACGAGATCGTCGAGATCAAGGGCTGGAAGTAAGAGCTTCTTCTTCCGAGAACACATTCCCTTAAAAATCATGTCAGATATTACCATTACTGAAGTACGTGGCCGTGAAATCATAGATTCCCGCGGAAATCCTACAGTTGAAGTTGAAGTGGTCCTGGAGGGTGGAGGATTCGGCAGGGCCGGCGTTCCCAGTGGGGCTAGCACGGGCGAGCACGAGGCGTGGGAGTTGCGCGATGGTGACGAGAGTCGTTACCTCGGGAAGGGAGTGCTTGGAGCGGTAGACAATGTTAACCAGAGAATTGCTCCTGCGCTGATCGGGATGGATGGAACGAACCAGTCAGGGGTCGATGCGGCCATGCGGGCTCTAGATGGGAGCAGTAACAAGAAGAATCTTGGGGCCAATGCCATTCTCGGGGTCTCAATGGCTCTGGCAAAGGCGGCAGCGTCCCAGGTCGGGCTTCCGCTTTATCAGTATCTTGGCGGGCCGAATTCAAAGGTTCTTCCGGTGCCCATGATGAATATTCTCAATGGGGGAGCGCATTCAGATGCGCCGATCGATTTCCAGGAATTCATGATAATGCCGGTGGGTGCGCCCAGTTTTCGTGAATCCCTGCGCTATGGGGCGGAGGTTTTCCACGCTCTCAAGAAAGTTTTACACGACCGGAATCTTTCCACGGCGGTTGGAGACGAGGGGGGCTTTGCCCCGGCGCTTGACAGTGCTGATGATGCTCTGGCGGTCATTTCGCAGGCGGTAGAAGCCGCGGGCTACAGGATGCAGGAGGATATTTGTATTGCACTCGATGTCGCCTCCTCGGAATTTTATGACAAGGAGAAGGGGTGCTACGTATTCAAGAAGTCAGATGGTTCGGAAAAGAGCTCCGAGGAACTGGTGGATTACTATGCGGCGCTCAAGAAGAAGTATCCGATCATTTCCATAGAAGACGGCTGTGATGAGAACGACTGGGATGGATGGAAGGTGCTTACCGAGAAGATCGGAGACACAACGCAACTGGTGGGTGATGACCTTTTCGTCACAAACGTAGATTTCCTTGCGAAGGGAATTGAACTCGGG
The DNA here is from genome assembly GCA_002709395.1 of Roseibacillus sp. Classification (GTDB taxonomy): domain Bacteria; phylum Verrucomicrobiota; class Verrucomicrobiia; order Verrucomicrobiales; family Akkermansiaceae; genus Roseibacillus_B. The sequence goes on from PAQU01000042.1 coordinate 12,168, forward strand.
GTGGCTAATTCAATTCTGGTGAAAGTGAATCAGATAGGCTCACTTACGGAGACCTTTGACGCGGTGGAACTGGCGACAGAGAACAGTTATACTTCCGTTATTTCACATCGATCAGGTGAAACGGAAGACTCTACTATCGCACATATTGCAGTAGGAACCAACGCAGGCCAGATCAAGACAGGTTCCATGAGTCGGTCTGACCGCATTGCAAAATACAACCAACTCCTGAGAATCGAGGAGGCCTTGGGTGATGATGCGGTATACGGAGGAAAGTTGAAGGTGAGAGCGTGATGCTCCTCGCCGGGGGGCCTAATCGTTCATGATGCGGTAGACCCGCTCTCCAGTCCGATAGAGATCAAGCCGGTCACGGGCGACCAGTTCCAGGTATGCCGGGTCATCTCGGAGGGCAGTCAGTTCCCGCCTCTTCTGCTCCCTCTGGGAGAGGACATGAGATTCCTGTGCGTTTGCGCGGGCCAACTCTTCTTCCAGGGAGCGTAACGTGCGCATTTGCGGAACGGAAAGAACGCCCATGGCGACGCACCCGATGAGGAGAAAGATGCTGAAGGCGGCCCGGTTGACAATACGGATACCAGTTGTGCGGGCTCTCAGGTGCCTGGTTGTGGGGCGCTTTTGACTCGGTTGAACTGGGGTGTGGGATTGCGCCATCAGGACTGGAGATACCAATTTTTGTTAAGTATTTCAAAATAATTTTAAGGAGTGAGGAATTGCGCTGGAAATCCACCGTGCACCGGCCTAGTCCTCGCCGGTGCCTGAGGATTCATTGATAGTAGCGCGAGATGTCCATCGTGCTTACTCGCTAGGCAAGAAGACGGTCAAAGTCCTGCGGGGAATTGACTTGGAGATAAAGCAGGGTGAGCGGGTTTTTCTTTGCGGAGCCAGTGGAGCAGGCAAGACAACCCTGCTGTATACCCTTGCTGGCTTGGAACGTCCGGAGCAAGGAGAAGTCCGGATCGGAGGACAGGACCTTTACGGGTTATCGCAGAAGGAGCAGAGCTTTCTGCGGAACAGCAGGATGGGATATATATTCCAGAATTACTATCTTCTGCCCGAGTTAACGGCTTTGGAGAATGTGATGATTCCCGGAATGATCCGGTCGCGTGCCACGCGCGAGCGTGCGATGGAGTTATTGGCAGAAGTTGGTTTGGGGGAGCGCCTTAATCACCTTCCGGTAGAATTAAGCGGCGGAGAGCAGCAGAGGGTGGCGATTGCGCGGGCTCTGGTGAACGACCCATCCATGGTTTTTGCCGATGAACCTACTGGAAATCTGGATTCACGTAATGGGGGCGAGGTTATGGAGCTTCTTCTTGATTTCGCCCGGAATCTCAAGACCACCCTGGTCGTAGTGACTCACGACCGGGATCTGGCAAGGATGGGGGATCGGACTTTGGAAATTGCAGATGGGCAAATGACTGGAATTGAGACAGACTAGGATAACCGGAATGGCGAGTATTGATTGCATTCCATTGTAGAGCCCTCAAAGTCGCGCTCCGAAATTCATGGCATTGAAAATCTGGTATGATGGATCCTTGGTGGACGAATCGGAGGCGAAGGTCTCGGTGTTCGACCACGGACTGCTTTATGGCGACGGTGTTTTTGAGGGTATCCGCTTTTACAATGGACGGGTTTTTCGTCTGCCGGAGCATGTAGACAGGCTCTTTTCATCGGCTAAGGCCATCATGCTGGGCCTTCCTTGGTCCCGGGAGGAAGTCATCAGAAGCACGCTTGAGGTTATCCAGGCAAACCAGTTGCGGGACGGCTATGTCAGGTTACTGGTCACCCGGGGGGTTGGAAGCCTCGGGCTCAGTCCGGATAGTTGTCCCCGGCCCTCCATGATCATTATAGCAGCGGATATACAATTGTATCCAGAGTCGGACTACGATGCGGGGTTGAAGGTGGTGACCTGTGCAACCCGGCGCCCCACCCACAGTTCTCTGAGCCCACAGGTCAAGTCCTTGAATTACCTCAACAACGTGATGGCCAAGGTTGAGGCGATCAGAGCCGGGGGCAGGGAGGGGCTCATGCTCAATGAGCAGGGGTATGTAGCCGAGTGTACGGGCGACAATGTCTTTATCGTCAAAAAGGGAGCAGTTTTTACTCCGCCTGTTTCTGATGGTGGTTTGGATGGGATCACCAGAGGAGTGATCTTTGAGTTGGCGGAGCAACTGGAAGTATCGATCGAGGAGAAGACGTTGACTCGATTTGACATAATAACTGCAGATGAATGTTTCCTGACAGGAACGGCAGCGGAAGTCATACCGGCTGTTGAGTTGGATCACCGTCCCATTGGCGAAGGTCTCCCCGGGCCTGTCACCGCTATTTTTATCGAGGCATACCGTGCGCTCGTTCGTAATTCAGGCACTCCCATCGAAGTGGCCTAATTTGCGCTTTTTATTTCGAATTTTCGAAGACCTGCATTAGAGTTCCACTAGATGCAGTGCAACTTCTGCGACAAAAAGGCCACGGTCTTTCTCACCCAGCTGGTGAATGGGGAGATGAAAAAGATGTGTCTTTGTGAAGAGTGTGCGGAGGAGAAGGGGGTGACTGATCCTGCTGGGTTCTCGCTGGCTGACTCGGTAATTGGGCAGGAGCCTGTCTCAGGGCAGGGCGAGATTGCAGGAGGGGCTGGTGAGGGAGTTTCATGCCCGGTCTGTGGCTTTACATTTGGTAAGTTTCAGCAGGTAGGTAGGCTGGGCTGTAGCGAGTGCTACACGACCTTTTCGGATGAGATAAGTCGTCGCCTCGGGGGGATGCACAAGGGAGTTGTTCATGTAGGCCGTGTGCCAGAGGGACTTGTGGAGGCTCATGCAAGGCAGCAGAGGCTTGACCAGTTGCGGAGTCGCCTGGAGCAGGCCATAGCGGCAGAGAACTATGAGGAGGCAGCTGGACTCCGGGATGAGATCCACGAAGTGGAAACAAGTGTAGTGACGCAACCATGATGCGGTTTTCCACCCTGCTCAAGCATCCGGCCGATTGGATGACCGGAGCAGTTGAGGGTTCCGGGGTGGTCCTGACCAGTCGAGTTCGCTTGGCCCGTAATTTACAAAGGGAGCCGTTTCCCGGGTGGTCAACCAAGGAGCGCCGGGTGGAGGTGCTGAAGCGTGTGAAGCCCGAGGTTGAAGCGCTACCGGAAATGAAGAACGGCTTTTCTCAGGAGCTCGATGGTCTGACGTCTCTCCAGAAGCAGGTGCTCGTGGAACGGCATCTCATCAGCCGGGAGCAGGCTGCCCGGGGAGAAGGGAGTGCGGCCATAGTTAGCCGAAAGCAGGCTCTCAGCCTGATGATCAATGAGGAAGATCACCTGCGCATGCAGTCGATTCGCCCCGGGTTGGCTCTGAGCGAGGCATACGAACTGGTATCATCCGTCGATGCCCAGTTGGAGAGTAACCTCGACTTCGCTTTTGATCATGAACTGGGCTACCTGAGCGCCTGTCCAACAAACCTTGGAACGGGTATGCGTGCTTCGGCAATGCTGCATCTTCCGGGGTTAGTGCTGAGTGATCAGATTGCCCAGGTCCTTCAGGCAGTAGGCAAGCTGCAACTGGCGGTGCGTGGCTTTTTCGGAGAGGGCACGGAGTCCCTGGGAAACCTGTTTCAAATCTCAAACCAGTCAACTCTGGGTGAGAGCGAGGAGACCATAATCCGGCGGTTGGAGCGAGTGCTCGAACAGGTTACTTCACATGAGCGCAATGCACGGTTGAAACTTTTTGAAGATGACGCCGACATGGTATTTGACCGGGTAGGCAGGGCTTATGGAACCCTCCGTCATGCGCATGTCATTGCCTCCAAAGAGGCTCTTAACCTTCTTTCCCTTCTTCGCCTGGGGGCAGACTTGAATTTTTTCCCCTCCGAGACCGGAGGCACCTGCGATTCCCTGCTGATGGAGATTCAGCCTGCCCACCTTCAGTTACATTCCGGAAAGAAGCTAACCCCCGAAAAAAGGGACGCGATTAGGGCTGAAATCATCCGGACCCGGTTGCAATCCCTTGAGCCGCCTGCTATGAAAGAGCAACAAGCGGGTGAAGAGTGGCCTCCCGCTTCCGATACTATCGTTGATTCATGAATAATTTTACCCCTAGGGCACAACAAGTCTTGGCGCTTGCCCGCAAGGAAGCAGACCGGTTCAACCATAACTACGTGGGGACCGAGCATCTGCTGCTCGGATTGATCAAGTTAGGGCAGGGAGTTGCGGTAAGCGTCCTTGAGCGCATGGGCTTGGATCTTGAGTCCGTCCGGATGGAAGTGGAAAAGCAGGTAGGAACAGGCCCGGATCAGAAGGTGTCCGGAAACATTCCCTATACCCCCCGGGTGAAGAAGGTGCTTGCCCTTGCAAACAAGGAAGCCAAGGCGCTCAATCACTCCTATGTTGGAACGGAGCATATCCTGCTCGGGTTGCTGCGGGAAGGGGAAGGAGTTGCGGCAAGGGTCTTACAAACCCTTGATGTGGACATCCAGCGGACCCGTCATGAAATTCTGGCAGAAATAGACCCCAACTTCTCGCCGGAGGAGTCTGATGATGAATTTGAAGGGTTCGAGGACGAAGAGGAGGCCATGGAGGCGGCGGGAGAGGGGAAAGCCAAGACGCCTGCTCTCAGGGCGTTCGGACGGGATCTCACAAAACTCGCNCGGGACGGGGAACTCGATCCTGTAATAGGCCGGGAAACGGAAATTGAACGGGTCATCCAGATTCTTTGTCGCCGGACTAAAAACAACCCGGTCCTTGTTGGAGAGGCCGGGGTTGGTAAGACCGCCATTGTGGAAGGTCTGGCCCAGGAGATAGGAATGGGCAATGTGCCGGAAATCCTGCGTGAGAAGCGAGTGGTGACGCTCGATCTTGCCCTCATGGTGGCNGGGACAAAATATCGCGGACAGTTCGAGGAGCGTATCAAGGCGGTGATGGACGAAATCCGGAAGGTTAAGAACGTGATTCTGTTTATTGACGAGTTGCACACCATTGTGGGTGCCGGGTCGGCAGAAGGGGCGATGGATGCCTCGAATATCATCAAGCCTGCCCTGAGTCGGGGTGAATTACAGTGTGTCGGTGCTACTACGCTTAACGAGTATCGTAAATACATCGAAAAGGACGCAGCCTTGGAGCGTAGATTCCAGCAGGTGAAGGTGGAGGAACCCTCCGTTGANGACGCAATTGCCATTCTGCGGGGACTACAGGACAAGTATGAGCAGCACCACAAGGTTCGGTATTCGCCGGAGGCGATAGAGTCATCTGTGCGGTTGACGTCTCGTTACCTGACTGGTCGTTTTCTCCCGGACAAGGNCATTGATGTTCTCGATGAGTCCGGNGCGAGAGCGCGTATTGGAACCTTGACCCGGCCCCCTGAAATCAAGGGACTGGAGGGAAGGATCGAGGAGATCAACAAGGAAAAGGTAGGGGCCATTAACTCTCAGGACTTTGAGAAGGCGGCAGCCCTGCGTGATACGGAGAAGCAGACAAAGCAGGAGCTTGAGGACCTGATAAATTCNTGGAAGTCGGAGAGCGAGGAGAAGGTAGTCGACGTCGAGGAAGACGANATCATGGCAGTCGTCTCCAAGTGGACCGGTGTGCCGCTGCAGAGGATGGAAGAGAAGGAGACGGAGAAGCTTCTCCAGATGGAANAGGAGTTGAAAAAGCATGTAATCGGACAGGATACTGCGGTTGTCGCGATTTCGAAGGCCCTCCGTCGTTCGAGGGCGGACTTGAAGGATCCCCGCCGTCCGATCGGAAGTTTCCTGTTCCTCGGCCCCACCGGAGTGGGCAAAACATACCTTGCCCGTAATCTTGCCGAATTCATGTTTGGTGACGCGGAAGCGCTCATCCAGATCGACATGTCGGAATACATGGAGAAGTTCACCTCCAGTCGGCTCATTGGGTCGCCCCCCGGTTATGTGGGATATGAAGAAGGGGGGCAACTTTCTGAATCCGTGCGTCGGAGACCCTATTCGGTGGTGCTCTTTGATGAGATCGAGAAGGCTCACCCGGATGTAATGAATCTCCTCCTCCAGATCCTGGAGGAAGGAATGATAACGGATAGCTTCGGAAGGAAGATCGATTTCCGGAACACCATCATTATCATGACCTCAAACGTGGGAGCCCAGACGATCAAGCGTCAGACTTCACTGGGATTTGGCGCAATGAGTGAGGACAATGCGGATTTTGAGGGAATGAAGGAGAAGATAATGGAGGAGGCGAAGAAGGAGTATAAGCCGGAATTCCTGAACCGCCTTGATGATCTCGTTGTATTCAAAATGCTGGAGAAAGACAGCTTGTCCTCCATCGTGGACCTTGAGATTGATAAATTACTTATCCGCCTGAGNGAGAAGGAAATCGAGCTTGAGTTGGATGAAAGAGCCCGTGATTTCCTGATTTCTGAAGGGTATGACCCAAATTTCGGTGCGAGGCCGATGCGTCGTGCGGTGGAGCGTCACTTGGAAGACCCCTTGGCCGAAGCTCTTCTACGGTCTGAGTTCAAGGCCGGGGACCTGGTGGCGGTTAGCCATGAGGAAGACGCCAAGGAGTTATGCTTTGAGGCCAAGCCCTCCAAGCCCGAGCCTGATGAGGCAGAGGTTACGAGTTGATGAAGGAAGGGGTGTGGGGTCACCCAGGTAAAAATTCTTGAGCAACTCGGATCAGTTCCCGGGGGGCTCAGTCACCAGGATAGATTCCCTTGTTATCACCCTGGGAAACAGGAGTCTCTGGGTGGTCCGTGGCCTGATGGATTGCCTGCGCCGGAAGTGATATTGCAAAGCGGGTGATTTCTCCCGGTGTGGAGGTGACTTCAATATTTCCGTTGTGGGCCTCGACAGCCCTGCGGACGATGGAAAGGCCGAGTCCGGTCCCCTTGATTTCCGCCTGGGAATGGTGTTTTTCCACCCGATAGAATCGTCGGAAGATAAAGGGCAGGTCCGCGGCCGGAATGCCTATTCCATTATCACTTACCCAGATGACCAGTTTGTCCTTGGTTTCCCTCCAGCCGATCTCCACCGCGAGAGGGATTTCGGGATTCTGCTTGAGGGCGTTCTCGACGAGATTGAAGAGGATCTGAGTCCAGTAAAAGCGATCTCCCTGCAGACGGAGATCCGGGTCGTCCCTCGAGATGCTTACCGCGGCCCCTTGTCCGGTAATGACAGACTCCANCCGCTCAACGACATCCTGAACACAGCTTTCCAGAGGAAAAGGCTTCACCTTCAGGGTATTAGCCTCCCCGGATTCAAGCCGGGAGATGATCAGCATGTCCTCGATGATACGAGCGATCCGGCGGCCATGCTTGCCCATGATCTTGAGAAAACGAAGGGTGGTGTCCCGGTCTTCCAGCAGGTCTCCTTCGATAAGGTTCTCGAGGTATCCGTTGATAATTGCCAGAGGAGTACGCAACTCATGGGAAGCATTGGCTACAAAGTCCTTACGAATCTGCTCGGTATGATGTTCCGCGGTTGTGTTTCGAATAATTACCCGCACGGGAGTAGCGGAGTTGCCGAGCTCGATAGGGCCAGCATCGACAAACCAGACACTTTCTCCCGCAGGCTCGGAATACGTTCCCGTGCTGGATTGCTCACTGAGAATGACCTGTTTTGCTATCTGCTTCTTGCTGGTCACCGCTTCCCGGATGGGAGTAGCAATTTTTTCGTCGAGGAACACCTTGTCGAGATGCAGGTCCAGTATGGCACGGCCAGGAAATAGTTGCTCGGCGGGGGAGTTGGCATAGCGGATGATGCCCTCGGCATCCAGGAGGAGGAACGGATCGTTCAAGGCATTCAGGAGTTCCCGGTTCTGCTTCTCTTTCGTTTCCAGCGAGCGCTTGTGGTCTTCCTCGAGGAGGAGTCGCTCCTCTGCAACCAGACGGCGCAGTCTATTAAGCCTTACGGCCATGACGGTGACAATAACCGCCAAGATTGAGCAGATGATAGCCAGAGAGATCAGCATTGGTCCGGTTGGCGGAGACAATACCCGACGCCGCGGACAGTTTCCACCATTCCTGCCTGATCGCCGAGTTTCTTGCGCACCCTCTTCATATGCGTGTCCAAGGTTCGGCTGTGAACATCATCACTATACCCCCATACATGGCGGAGGAGGTCGTGGCGAGTCTGGGGAGTTCCTGCCCGCTCGCTGAGATAGAGCAGTAACTTGAATTCGGTAGCGGTGAGATCCACTTCCTGGTTCGCGAGGAAGAACTTGAGGCTGTTCTTGTCAAATCGCAGGGGGCCGCAGTCGAAAGTGACCTTGCCAGGTGTTTTTTCGGATCGCCGGAGGACAGACTGCACCCGTAGGATCAATTCCTTGGGGCTGAAAGGTTTGGTCAGGTAGTCATCAGCTCCAGCCTCAAGCCCTTGAATGCGATCCTCGGTTTGCGCCCGGGCAGTGAGCATGATAACCGGGGTCCTGCTGGTGCGGGTATCGCGACGAAGCTCCTTGAAGACGGAAAACCCATCCTTCCCCGGCAGCATCAGGTCCAGGAGGATGAGGTCCGGTTCCTCTGCCCATGCTGTATCCAGTCCGGAGAGCCCGTCATGAGCAATAATGGCAGTATACCCCGAACGATTGAGGTTAAAGGCGACAAGTTCAGCGACATCAGGCTCGTCCTCGACGATCAGGATTTTTTGCATGATCGGTTCTAAGATGCCGTCTTCCATGAAATTTGGATCTCCTTAAAGTGTAACGCATTCGTCACACATCTCAGTGGATGCCTTGATCGGGATCGTTGCCATGTTCCCGATGCCAGCGGCGGTAGACCTTCGGGGAGATCTCGGACGGCTTGATCTCACTTCGGCCGCCCCAGAAGACATTGGTATAGGATACTGGGATCCCCGATTGTTCGAGGTGGTGATCGATTGCGGCCTTATGCGCCAGAACGGTATCCTTTTCGGTGCCATGGACTACTCCCATGACATTTACGTTGCCGAACTCGGGGCCTCCCTCCCTCCAATAGGCATGGGTCATGCAGTGGTGGCGCCCCACCTCTCCACCTGCCTCTATTTCCCTTCCGGGGGGCACCGCCCAGTGGAAGAGTCCATTGAAGCGGGTGACCCTTGTGCCTGTGCTGGAGGGCTTGACGTGCTCAAGAAAGGTCGAAAAGCGGCCAATTACTTTCTTGTCGTTGAGGGTCTGCGCGACCTCAAAAAACCGACTTAGAGAGACATTAGCCAGTTCAGCTCTGCGGTCCCAGGGATTTTCAATGATCTCATCGGGCTCAAGTTCCTCCTTCATTGCGAGCAGGACTCGCCATTCCTCTTCATCGAGAGAGACGGTAGCGGTTGTCATCATTTGAGCAGGAGTGTCAATGCGAGCACCCGGTTCGAGGCCCTTTCGTCTCACGTGACCGACTCCGAGGGTGAAAAGCCCCTTGGCGGGCATGAGTAGAAATTCCTCGGCTCCAACGATTCGTTTCAGGACCTCGCCATGTTCTTCCAGTGATTCTCCCTGGGGCACTTTCAGGGTCGTCCAGAGTCGATACCCGGAACCTGAAACCTCCTCGTCGGTAGAACGGATGACCACATGTCCGGAGAAGGGGTCCTTCTTGGCCATGAAATCAAAGGCGTCATTCAGTTTTTCGGGGCTGATTCTCCAGGCCACGAGAGCCCCGTGGGCAAGCTTGGTGGCCAGGAGGGTCTGTCTTACGCGTCTGATGACGCCGGCTTCAAGCATGGCGCGGATCCGCAGCAGGACTGTGTCCAGCGGAACGCCCGACTGGCTGGCTATGATGTGAAAGGGTTGTTGCTGGAACCCTTCGACGAGGTCTTCAGAGACAGAGAGGATTTGCGCGTTTGTCGCGTCATCATGCTCAGTAGGAATGCCCATGTGGTTAAAAGGATAGGGTGTGGCAGGCGAATCTTCTGCTGGGCGTGAACATACAGTGATTCCGTTATGAATGGGAAAGGATTTAGGTCAGGCTGGCCCGAATTTTCCAGAGATCATGGCAAGAGCGGCCTCCCGGTTCGTAATCCTGCCCTCGAGTTGCTCGGTTTGCAGGTAATCGAGGATTTCCCCGAAGTGTGGGCCGGGTTCGAGTCCAAGGGCGATGAGATCATGTCCGGTTACAAGGGAGGGAGGAATCAGCGGTTCACTGGCGAATTCCTCGGCCTTGCCGTTCAGGAATTCGATATTGTCGAGCATGCCGTGGCTGCTGGTGCAGTCCACACGGTGGAGTTCGAGTTCCTCCTCATACGTGGGGCGGGCCATGAATCGTTTCAACTTGGCAGTACGCATGTGCTGGACATTCATGAAATTCATGTGATTGCCGACCATGGAGCATACGTTTTCAATGACCTGGTTGGAATAGCGTAGTCGCCGCAGGATATCTTCGGACATTCGTGCGCCAACCCTGTCATGGCCGCTGTTTCGGATGCGACCGGTTTCGTCGATGCTGAAAGTGGGGGGTTTCGCTATGTCATGCAGCAGCACCGAGAGAGCGAGTTCCAGAGAGGGATTATCCCCCAGGAGTTCAAGCATCATGAGGGTGTGAACATACACGTCTCCTTCCGGATGAAATTGCGGAGGTTGCTCGCATCCCTGGAGATCCAGAAATTCCGGGATGATAAACTCCAGGAGTCCGCTATCGGCGAGCAACTCGATGCCCATGCGCCGGGAGGAATGTGTCATGATCTTACTGAATTCATCACGGACCCGCTCGGGGCTGACCTGTCGAATAAGAGCGGCATCTGCACACAGGGCGTCCCAGGTTGCAGAGTGAATCTCAAATCCGGTATGAACGGCGAATCTCAGGGCCCGGAGAAGACGGAGGGCGTCTTCAGCAAAACGTTCGTGGGGAATGCCGATTGCGCGTAGGATTCCTGCCTCTAGGTCCCGCCTTCCTTCAACATGGTCAATGATATCTCCACTGAAAGGGTCCTCGAAGAGTCCGTTGATCGTGAAGTCGCGCCGCCTTGCATCTTCTTCGGCGCTGGTAAAGGTCACGCTTTCAGGGTGGCGGCCATCAAGATAGGTCCCATCGGAACGAAATGTGGCGACCTGAAACTGGTAATCCTTTTCCCGAACGATGATGACCCCGAAATGCGCTCCAACCTCGTCACTTCTCGGGAAGAGAGCAAGGATCTCCCCGGGCCGTGCAGAGGTAGCAATATCGTAGTCGGCTGGTTCGAGGCCGAGTAGGGCATCCCGCACACAACCTCCTGCAAATAGAGCCTGGTGCCCTGCGCCGGCAAGGCGGTGAGCGACGGACTGGGCAGCTTGGCGGAGCGGTTGCACTGGTGTTTCCAAACCATAACCACGCACATGCACAAATGTTATTTTCGAAATACCTGATAAAGGGCATAATGCATGACAGATGGAGGACATCCTGAGGCTCCCTGTCTGGTGCTGGTGCCTGTTCTTGATGGGGGCCTGTATCGGCTCCTATCTGAATGTGGTGATTTACCGCTGGCCGCGTGAAGAGCTCTCGGTAACGAAGCCTGCCCGGTCGTTTTGTCCCGCCTGCAAGGAAGAGATCCCCTGGTTTCGTAATATTCCTCTCCTGACCTGGCTGATCCAGAGAGGAAAGTGCGCAGGGTGCAGCGCTCCGATCTCCTTTCGCTACTTCAGTGTCGAGCTTTTGACCGCGGTTCTGTTTCTGGCAGGATGGTATGTCTTTGTGGTGGATCGGGCTCCAGCCCACCCTATAGCAGGGATCCTCGTGGCGATTCTTTCGGTGTTGCTGATATGCATAGCGTGGATCGATGCAGACCTGATGGTGGTGCCTGTTGATTTCTGCTGGTGGGGCATGGCGGTTGGCGTGGTGGGTGCCTGTCTCGATCCGGCGTTGGTGGCAATGGATGGTAGTCCAGAATCAATGAACTGGTGGCAGGGGGGGGTGCAGGCGGTGTTGGGAATAGCGCTGGGGTGGGGAGGTTTGTCCCTTGTTGTCTACCTGGGGAAGAAGTGCATGGGAATCAAGAGAATCGATTTCACACAGGCTCACGAATGGTATTTGCGTGAGCCCGAGTCGGATGATGAGCAACTATGCTTCGTTATCAGGATGCCGGGTAAGGAAGGGGAAGAAGATTTGGAAGAGGACGTGTATGCCTGGGGAGATCTTTTTTTCAGGGATTATGACCGCCTTGAAATCGAAGGGCATGGAATCCTCATGGATGGGCAGAGGACCAAGGCTACCCGGTTGGTGGTCAGTCGCGAGACGGTGGAGATGCAGGGGGAAAAGTATTCTATCGAAGATATGAAGTCCCTTGAAGGCAAGGCGACAAGGGTAGCAATTCCACGAGAGGCAATGGGCGACGGTGATCCTCCTCTCCTCGGGTTGATTGGCGCCTTCATCGGGTGGCATGGCGTCGCCTTCACGCTGTTTGCCGCCTGTATCCTTGCCATTATCTGGGCAATCCCGTCTCGAATAGGGTTTGGGCGGCAGTTGCCGTTTGGCCCCTTTCTAGCCCTTGGAGGGGCAGCATGGATATTCGGGGGATGGATGCTGTGGGAATGGTACTTTGAGTCGTTGACCGGATTTACTCCCCTCGGGGAAGGGGGCAGGTAAACGGAATCTACAGGCACAGCCGCTTGAATATTTCATCAAGGGGCATTTGCATTCCAATATAGAAATCTCCGAATTCGCCATAGCGTACCGTGACGGGGTCGAAGCGCATTTCGTAGACGATGGACTTGATGTCACTGGTATCCTTGGCCAACAGGGTAACGCCCCATTCAGCATCATCGAGTCCGGTTGAACCTGTAATCAACTGGAGAATGCGTCCGGAGTATTTACGACCGGTAGTGGCATGCCCCTTCATTAGGTTCCGGCGCGCCTCGTAGTCCAGTGCATACCAGTTATCGTCGCCGTGGCGTTTTTTGGACATGGGGTAGAAGCATATTGCAGGCCAGTCAGGAAGGACAGGGTAGAGCCGATGTTGGAGATAGTGCTCCATTCGCTCGTCGAATTCCCTGAGTTTTTCGGCAAACTCGGGAGAGTCCTCCTCCAGGCCTTCTTCCTTTATCAGGGATTCCTCCGCATATTGCTCCCGGGTGGTGGTGTATTCCGAACGTTCCGTCTGCGAGAGATATGAGTAGGAAGGAGTGATCACCTCGGCCCCAAGGGAAAGCGTTAATCGTTTTTCAAAGGCATTAGCTTTCTGCAGGTCCGGAGTGAGGAGCATGAAGCCAAGGTCGGCCTTGGGAGTTGCAACGGCAAAGGTAAGAAGTTGCGTGTCAGGCGTGGTTCGGATCTCCTGGATCAGTTCGGTAAAGCGCGTCTTGGCTTCCCTTTGTTCGTTATCATCCAGCATCTGCCACTGTCCGTGGTCGACGTGATAGAAGAGGTGCATGACGTGCCATCCTTCGCGAGGCACTAATGGAGAAGCTGGTTCGGACATATGAGAATGTGTTTATCGGCGTTTGGGAGAGATGCGCATACGGACGATCTCCTTGAAATCCTTTCCTTCTGGCTGAGCCCCTGCTCCTTCCTTTATGACAAGGTTCCAGAAGTGAACCTGTTCGGTAAGGTAATCATTGTAATCACCAAGATCTGCAAAGCCCCCTGTGGAATGGATGTTCGCAGTATCTTTTCCGGTGTCATTGAAAACTCCTCCGGAGAATCTTCGTGTGACGGAATCCCCGACAATGTCACCCTTCGGATTCTCGAAGAAGAACCGGAGGGATCCTGTGTCGGAAGATTTGAGTGTGACTTGTGCTGCAGGAATAAAATTGATGTTAAGCTGAATACCAATGTCCTCTTCCCGGTCAACCTTGCGCCAGTAGGTCTCGATTTTACTGATCACGACGCTTTCTCCCCTGACCGGAAAATCAACAGCGCTTTTCGTGCTGGTATTGATATTTTCGAAAAAGAGACACAGAGCGATTATTGCCACACCAACTATTGTGAGGCCCAGGGCGCTTAACCAGAGAATGTCCTTTCGTGAGCATCCTGAAATCAGGGTGAACGCTTCCCCGGTTGCCGGGGAGGCAGGATTCGCGCCGATTTCTTCCTCGCCGACGGATTCGCTGGATCCTTGGGGTAGAGTATCCGGATCAGACCCTGCGCCAGCGGGCTCCTGAGAAGGGGCACTATCAGTTAAATTGGCCGGTGGAAGCGGGATTTCTTCCGGGGCAGGGTCGCCTTTGCTTCCAAGATCACCGATTTCCGGCTGTGACTCGGGATGCTCTGGATAATCCTTTTCTGGGAGTGGGTCCATCCGGGTTGGGGCAGATCTCTAACCCTTTGTTCCGGACTTGGCGAGTGTTGAATGGAGTCCCACCATAAGGGGTGGAAAAGGATTGCATCTCCGTGTGAGCTGGGCGAAGGAATGTGTGGCTACTTATTGATAACCCATATCGCTATTCACATGGCAGATCGTGAAGATAAGAATCCGGAGAACGTAGATGGGAAATTCTACGTCGACAGTCAGTGTATTGACTGTGACCTGTGCCGGGAAACCGCTCCGGAAAATTTCAAACGTGAAGAAGACGAGGGCTACTCGTACGTCTATAAACAGCCTGAAAACAAAGAGGAGGAGGAACAGTGCCGGGAGGCCATGGAAGGTTGTCCGGTGGAAGCCATCGGAGACGAGTCGGACGACTGAGAGGAGTCTCCCGGCGGCGTGGACTTGCGCGCGGAGAGATCATCCGGGCTCAGGTGCTCCGTGAGTTTCGAGGGAGCGAGGAGCCCCTCGATCTTGAGAAGAACATGTCGACGCCGGCGGATCTGCTGGGTGGAATCCTTAAGGACCTGCGTCTTACCGAGGGCGTTGAAGAGAGTCGCCTGAGGGAGGCCTGGTCTGAAGTGGCCGGGGAATTTGTCGGCAGGCAGACCGAACCGGTATCGTTGCGCCAAGGCGTTCTGACTCTTCGAGTAATTCAGCCGTCCATGCGCTTTCACCTCGAACAAATACGCAACGAGCTTCTGCATCGGTTGAAACAGAAGCTCGGTGCGCAGACAGTACGGGATGTAAGGTTGATTCTGGGTTGATAGAAGAGATCGGTCTGGAAGATTTAGTTGAATCAATCATCAGGCAAGGGAGATATGGTTCCTGCGTCACAGACCAATCTGTAATCATTCATGGAAGATATGTACAAAGCACTCATTTTCGACTGGTCCGGAACCCTTGTGGACGACGCGGCCCCTACTCTGGCAGCAACCAATGCGGTGTTGGCGGCATACGGAAAGGAATCCATGACATGGGAGCAATTCCGGGAAAGTTTTCGGCTGCCTTATTCGGAGTGGTATGAGGAGCATGTGCCGGGAGTCTCCCTCGCAGAGCTGGAAGAACATTTCCGTATGGCTTTCGATTCGTCGGAATATCCCGTGGTTCCCCTGGAGGGAACGGCTGAACTTCTGGAATGGTGCTCCGTAAGTGGTATTCGCCTTTTCGTTCTCACCAGCATGAATACGGAGCATTTTCGAAAGCAACTGGCTGAGTTTGGGTATGAGGACTATTTCGAAAAGACCTACTCGGCTGTGCTTGATAAGCGCACAGTAATCAGTGAGCTCATTTCAAGACATGCGCTGAACCAGGAAGATACCGCCTACATAGGGGACATGGTGCACGATATTGAAACGGCTCACGCGGGCGGAGTGGCGTCGGTAGGCGTTCTGAGTGGATATGATTCAGCAGGAAAACTTGAGGCGAGCAGGCCGACCTTCCTCTTTCCATGCATCAAGTCGTTACACACCATGCTTAAGCGTGCATCCTCCCGGGTGAAAGCCAGTCCAGGGGATCAGATCGTAATCCGACGACTGGCGGTAAGCTGTTTTATTGGGGTTCCGGAAGAGGAGCGGGCGCAGGAGCAGACTCTTCATCTGACCGTTGAGATGACGCCTGCAAGAGAGTTTTCCCAAATGGGAGATAATATCGGGCTCACCATTGATTATGACGCTGTCGCCCGGAGAATCGAGGAGTTGACCTGCGAACGGCCAAGACAATTGATTGAGACCCTGGCGGATGAAATCGCCTGGATGATTCTCGATGAGTATTCAGCCCGGGAGGTCTTAGTCGAGGTGGAGAAGGATATTCTTCCCGCTACGGAAGCTGTAGTTGTTCGGACGCGGCAGAGGCGGAGCGATGATGCTGAGGATTGATATCCGTCAGTCCTCATACAGGGGTTGGAACTCAGGTGGCAGCCTGAAGTGATGAGGGCTTCTTTTCCAGATGCAGGTCGTTGCCCTTTGACACGCGCGACGGCCCATTTAGCATCAAGGCCAGAATTGCCCTTCAGGTCAGCATGGCTGCAAGAGAGAACGACCCTGATCGCGAACTGGTCCGTCGTGCCCAGGGGGGAGATACCCAGTCCTTTGATCAGTTGGTTATCAAATATAGCCGGCAGCTCTACAGTCTTATCTATAACATGACCTCCGATAAGGAGGATACCCATGACCTCATGCAGGAAGCTTTTGCGAAAGCCTACCGCTCTCTGCGTCATTTTCGTGGCAAGTCCACCTTCTATACCTGGATCTACTCCATTGCGACAAACATGACCCTCAATTTTCTCAAGAAGCGTGGACGCAGGAAAGGGTTGAGCCTGGATGACGCTGAAAGTGGCATTCAGAACCACAAGTCTTTCGTGGATGATGCTCATCGATCCAACCCCCGGAGACAGAGTAATATTCACGAACTGCAGGAAAAATTGAACGAAGCGTTACAGGCCTTGTCTGAAGAACACAGAGCGGTTGTGACGATGTTTGATATTCAGGGAATGCCACATGCAGAGATCAGCAGGATTATGGGGGTCTCGGAGGGGACTGTGCGATCCCGCCTGTATTACGCTCACCAGCAGTTGCAGGGCTATTTGGAGGACTTCCGGAAACGGTAGCGCTCCCAGAGATTCCGGGCCTCGCCAGCTATTGCCTATTTTTTCTGCCAGACTCCCGTGAAGAAGGACTTACCAGATATCGAGAAGCTTCTTGAGATGCGTGGACAGAGCGTCCCTGCGGACGAATATTTTGAAGTATTTCTGTCGGATTTTCACCGGAGGCAGCGTGAGGACCTTCTCAAGCGCTCTGCGCGAAGCCTGCTGCTTGAGCGACTGGGAGTCTGGTTCAGAGAAATGGGGAAGTTGATATGGATCTATGCCGCGGTTGGGGCATGTCTTCTGATTGCTGCTGGTTCCCTTGTCTGGCCCGGGAGCAGAACCTCGACAGAGTTGCCTGAACATGAGCCTGTAAAAGCTCGGGATGAAGGGGGGGGATTCGAACACGCTCCCAGGGAGTGAATTGCCCGCCTCCCCTGAGACAGAAAATTAGGGCTGCGGGCTTTCCTGTCGGATGGTTCTTGTCGGCAGGAGGGCTTTTCCGAAATCTGGAAGCCCCCGGAGTTCTAGTTTTCCATGGTCTCAAAGTCGCCACCCAGCGCGAGATGGAGGTCGAGACGGTTCTGCAGTCTCTGACTACGCAACCGGATCAGGCTCCCCCGGGCATTCACCGCACGCCGCTGAGACTCAAGAATCTCAAGAACGCTTGATCCCTCAATGCCCAGTCCGAGATCCCTTTCGGCAGCAGATTGCGCCTTACTGGCCTGATCCACTTCTACAAGAAGAAAGCCCTCCTGTTCCCGGAGTGAATTATCGATCTGCAGGGCGGATTCTACTTCCCGAAAGGCCTGAAGGACATCCTGGGTGTAATCATGGATCGCGGACTTGTTAAGTTGCAGTGCGGCGCGTGCCTGGGCGCTGGGAGCCCCGCCCTGGTAGATGGTCTGGGCAAGTGATGATGCGATTGACCAGGTGAGGTAGGATGGATCGAGGGCCCGGCCCAGTTGACTTGATCCGCCATTGCCTGACCCGGTCAGACGAAGGGAGGGGAGAAGGGACTTACGGGCGGCATCTGCCCGCCGGGCAGATGAATAGATGCGAGCTCGTCCAGAGGCAAGATCGGGACGGCGGGAGAGAAGTTCAGAGGGAAGTCCGGCGGGGACCTGCGGTTTCAGGCCGGGCAGGTTGGATGTTGCTGTCAGTTCTCCCGATGGGTAGCGCCCGAGAAGAAGTTGCAGGGCGCGGGCGGCTTCATCCCGGCGCAGGATCTGGTTGCGTAGATTGCGCTCAGCACTGGCCACATTGTTGCGGCCGAATTGGACGTCTACCGCTCGCAACAGCGCCTCCCGATGGCGTCGGCTGATAAGCGAGAGGCTTTTCTTGAAATCCCCAAGAGTTTGCTCCGCCAGTTCCACCAGTTGCTGAGCTTCGGTCAGATTGATCCAGGCTTTTGCGGTATTGATCGCTAGCGACAAACGGGCAGCACGGTAATCGGCCAAGGCTGCCCGGTAGTCGGAGTTGGTGGCATCGTCGAGATCTCTGAGGCGCCCCCAAAGATCAATTTCCCAACTGGCGCTGAAGGAGAGTCCGTAGGAGCGGCTGGATATGCCGGGGGCAGAACCAAGACCGCTATGGCTGCGGGAAGCTGACCCGCCCGCGTCGAGTCGTGGAAGGCGAGCGGCTCTGCTGGTGATATTATTCTCCCGAGTGGCCCTCAGGCGGTATGCGGCAGCTTGAAGGTTGTTGTTTTTGTCGATGGCCTCGTGGACCAGCGCCTTCATTCGGGGATCCCTGAACTCGGTGAGCCATCCGGTCGATATTTTAGCATGCTGGCCCCTGGACGCCTTGTTCCAGAGGGCGGGTGGCGTCGTAGTAGCGGCCTCGGAGGGGTTGTCCACGTTTTGCCCGGTGAATGCGCAGCTCTCCAGAAGAAGGATGCAGGGAAAGAGGAGGGCGAGGCTGCGCACGTTCGGAGTTTCAGTGCTGGGCCGCCGTGATTCAAGTGCTGCGTAGAGTCCCGGGTGGGGAGGGTAGCTTTTTTCGAGAAACACCGTATTCCGTGCGGAAATCGAATGACTATCAGTGTCTTTCGAAGGGGGCATCCGGCCCGGTGGGTGACTCTAAGAGAGAGCCTTACGGGTTACAGCCGTAGCATAATCACGATTGAGCTTTGCGATGTTGTCTGCGGGGATGGACTTCGGGCAGACCGCTTCACATTCATAGTGGTTACTGCAGTTGCCAAAACCAGCCTCGTCCATCGCTTCGACCATCCTGAGAGAACGGCGATCTTTTTCAGGTTTTCCCTGAGGGAGTTGATTGAGATGGGAGGCCTTGGCGCTGACAAAGAGCATGGCGCTGGAATTCTTGCATGCGGCCACGCAGGCGCCGCATCCGATGCAGGTTGCAGAGTCAAATGCACGGTCGGAATCTTCCTTGGGGACAGGAAGGGCATTGGCATCAGGTGCCGCGCCGGTTCGAACGGAAATGAAACCTCCTGCCTCGATAATCCGGTCGAAGGCGCTGCGGTCGACTACGAGGTCCCGTATGACAGGGAATGCTCCAGCGCGGAAGGGTTCAATCCAGATGGTGTCCCCATCGCTGAAATGGCGCATGTGCAGTTGGCAGGTAGTAGTGGCCTTTTCCGCTCCGTGAGGAATCCCATTAATTGTGAGAGAGCACATGCCACAGATGCCCTCACGGCAATCGTGATCAAAATGGATAGGGCTTCCGCCTTCTGTGATGATCTGCTCGTTTACGATATCGAGCATTTCCAGGAAGGAGGCCTCGGGGGGGATGTTCTCCACTGGGTAGACCTCAATTCGGCCCTCGGAGTCCCGGTCTTCCTGTCGCCAGACTTTAAGCGTGAGATTCATTTAAAGCGAAGTGACGCCCATCGGGGGGTGTAACTGGAGATTCCAGACGCGGAGCATGGGATCCAGTTGGTTACTTGTAGCTCCGTATAGTAAGCTCAACATTTTCAAACTCAAGTGGTTCTCTGTTCAGTTTCGGCTTGTTTCCGACTCCGGTAAATTCCCATGCGCTGACATGACAGAAGTCCTGGTCGTTTCTCTTGGCTTCTCCCGTCTGGGTCTTGCCGTTTTTTACTTCCGGGTCAGCTTCGGTAAACTGGTGCTCGACGCGGAAATGGCCTCCACATGATTCCTCCCGGTCGAGAGCGTCGTGGCAGAGGACTTCGGCAAACTCGAGAAAGTCAGCAACCCGTCCGGCTTTCTCGAGTTCCTGATTCAGTTGGCCGCCACTGCCGGGAATGCGGACATTGTTCCAGAATTCGTCGCGTATCACGGGAATGCGTTCGAGCGCTTCTTCAAGTCCCTCCCGGGAACGGGCCATTCCGCACTTGTCCCAGATCAGGAGTCCGAGTTCACGGTGGAAGCTGTCGACGCTTCTTTCGCCGCGCGCTTCCAGCAAGCTGTTCACGCGGTCATCGACTTCCTCAAGGCAGCGTTTGAACTCAGGGTGAGATTCATTGACGGAGCCTGGTTGCTGGTCAGCGAGGTAATTCGCGATGGTAGACGGGAGAATGAAGTATCCGTCGGCAAGACCCTGCATCAGGGCGGAGGCTCCAAGGCGGTTGGCGCCATGGTCGGAAAAGTTCGCCTCCCCGGCCACATGAAGTCCGGGAAGATTAGACATCAGGTTGTAATCGACCCAGAGCCCTCCCATCGTGTAGTGGACTGCCGGGAAAATCTGCATGGGGGTCTGGTAGGGGTCCTCTCCCTTGATCTTCTCATACATCTCGAAGAGATTGCCGTATCGGGAGGAAATGGAGTCATGGCCGTCCCGGAGGATGGCGTCGCGAAAGTCGAGGTAGACGCCAAGTCCGGTTGGTGCGATCCCGCGCCCCTCATCGCAGACCTCCTTGGCAGAGCGGGAGGCTATGTCCCTGGGGGAGAGGTTCCCGAAGGAGGGATACTTGCGTTCGAGATAGTAATCCCGGTCCTCCTCCTGAACATCTCCTGGTTTGAGGTCGCCGCTTCGGATCTTCTCGGCGAGGGATGTGCTCCTCGGTACCCAGATGCGACCATCATTGCGAAGAGACTCGGACATCAGGGTTAGCTTGGACTGGTAGTCACCGCTTACCGGGATACAGGTCGGATGAATCTGGGTGTAGCACGGGTTGGCAAAGGCGGCTCCACGCTTGTGAGCGCGGTAGGCTGCCATCACGTTGCACCCCTTGGCATTGGTTGAGAGATAGAAAACATTTCCGTATCCTCCGGTCGCAAGGACAACGGCATCTGCAGCATGTGCGCTGATTTTACCGGTAACCATGTCACGAACGACAATTCCCTTGGCGTGGCCATCTACCACCACCAGATCCAGCATCTCGGTTCGAGGGAACATTCTCACCCCGCCACTCGCAATTTCCTTGGAGAGGGCCTGATAGCACCCAAGCAGGAGTTGCTGCCCGGTCTGGCCGCGTGCGTAGAAGGTGCGTTTTACCTGGGTTCCGCCAAAGGAACGGTTATCAAGCAGTCCTCCGTATTCCCGGGCGAAAGGCACTCCCTGGGAGACGCATTGGTCAATGATATTGAGTGAGACCTCGGCAAGGCGGTGAACATTTGCCTCCCTTGAGCGGAAGTCCCCGCCCTTCATTGTGTCGTAAAAGAGCCGGGAGACGGAGTCTCCGTCATTCTGGTAATTCTTTGCGGCGTTGATGCCTCCCTGGGCTGCGATTGAATGCGCTCTGCGGGGGCTATCCTGGTAACAGAAGCATTTCACCTCATATCCGAGTTCCGAGAGGGTGGCTGCCGCTGAGCCTCCGGCGAGTCCGCTCCCGACGACGATAATGGAGTATTTCCTCTTATTGGTCGGATTTATGAGCCGCGAATCCATCTTGTGCCTGGTCCACTTCTCGTCGATTGGACCCGGGGGCACGGCGCTATGGAGAGAGGTCGGCATGTAGTTGCAGGAGTAAGAGGGAGTTGGCAGGTAGGATGTGTTTTTAAGCGCGGCCGTAGCCAAAGCAGAAGACGGCCACCGGAATGGAGAGGAAGCCCAGCCACAACAGGAGGGCGTAGGCCCACCCGGCCCGGGTGATGAGCATGTTGTTTTTTGTCGATCGGAGACCAAGGGTCTGGAATACGGAGGAAAATCCGTGCGAGAGATGGGAGCAGAGGAGGGTGATAGCTATAATGTAGAAGAGCGTGTTCCCCGGATGAGAGAATCCGTCTATGATCATCTTGTGGACATTGTGGACCTCGCCCTCGTGTCCTGGCAGAGAGGTTAGATAGCTGCTGCCGTTATACTCGTTTCCAATCCGGACCGTAAAGTGGCTGATATGGTAGATCACGAAGGCCAGGATGGTGAGCCCACTCCAGATCATCATCCGGGATGATTTGCTGGCCCGGACGGTGGCCGGGTGACTGTAGTTCTGGCTAGCTGCCCGGTTACGCACGGTGAGTTGGATGGTGAGCAGGACATGAACAGCGAGAGCGGAAAGCAGGCCGATTCTGGCGACCCANACCGCGCTCCCGTGACCGAGANCATGAAGCCAGAGCGCGTACTCATTGATCGCGTCCTTTCCCGCGAAGAGGAGGAGGTTGCCGATCAGGTGTCCGGGAAGGAAAAGCAGTAGGACGATACCTGTGAGCGCAACGAGAACCTTCTTTCCGATGGAGGAATTCCAAAAGGATGCAACCGAGCGGCTGAGGGCGTTCATGGGTTGGCCCTCTCTTCTGAGAGTGGCTGCCCTAGGGTAGAACAGCCTTTGTTATTGGCAAGTGATGATCTGCCTTGCCTTAGTCGTATTGAGCTCGCCTGTAGGCCGGATGAGAGGGCAGCTCTCGTCAAGGGCTTACTCGCTGTCGGAGTTGTCTTCCGGGGGATCGGGAGGAGAGGGAACCGGGATGGGCGGGGTGGTGGCGCTGGGGCGAGGAGGAATGGCCACTGGGGGCGAGACTGCGGTTGGCCTGGGCGGGGCCCCGGCTCCATTTGCGTCCGCGTTATTCTCTGCATCCTCTTCCTTCTTCTTTACGATCTCGTCGCGGCCCTTATTTAAGCTGCTGATCGCGAAATTGGCGAACTCATAAAGTCGGCTCCCGAAGACCTTTTCAAGTTCGAGCTTATACTTGAGATTTTCCAGATTTGCCTGAAAGAGTTTCTCCGCATTCTCTGCATCCTCAGGGGTCTCGTTCTCCTTCTTCTCTCTCTCCGCAGGCAGGTTAGCCTCTACTTTTACGGTTCCGATGTAATTGGCAGATGGAGGAGGAGGGGCGCCGTCATCTGACTCGGGTTCCTTCTCCTTCATGGGGGCGTAGTCGAAGGTGTAGGTGAATCCATCGAAAGTTGTGATAACGGCCTTTCGCGCCTGAGCAGGATCCTTTTGTTTTTCGCCCTCTGCGGGATCGAGGACATCCTCAAAGCGCAGGGTGCTGAAGAGGGTCTTGAACGCTCCGGCGGAGGCGGAATCCATTTCCTCGTCCTCCTTGAGGTCACCGGTGGAGAAATCGCCATCCTCGTCGTCGCGGGTGATCGTCCATCCCTTGAAATCCTCATCATTGGGGGCACTGAGGGAAATGCTCCTGATCTTGTCGACCTCGATGAATTTGTAGGACAACCAGGAGGTAGGGTTGGTAAACGGGCCCCGGCGCTTGTCGGTATTCTTGGATTCGGCATCCCCGGTTGTTTGGTTCAGGGTTCCCAAGGCTTTCCAGATTTCGGGTTCCTCGGAAGAGGAAGCGAGATTTCGTGTCACGAAGCCCCGGGGAGCCCGGGAGGCGATTTCTCCAAATGGCTCACCAAGGATCAGGTTTGCGAGGTTTTCGCCCCCGGCTCCAGTGACTGAAATGTGCAGGCCACGAGGGTCTTTCGGGTTGCTCTCGCCAGTTTTTTTCAACTCTTCCTGGTAAGCCTCGGCCTCTTCCTTTTGTTCCGGAGCAAGAAGCCCGATCTGGGCAAAGTGCTCGGGCTCGGCAGGAACCTCGAGGCCGATCTTGAACTGTTGAAGCGATCGCAGCAGCTGCTGGATTTCGGCAGGATTATCAATGGGGTAGTCCTGGCGGTTGGCTACGACCCAGTCACTTCCGTCCTGTTTCAGGACGACCTCATTCTCGGAATCCTTGATACGGATTTCCTTTACGTCGTTCTGACTGAACTTTACGAGGTATTCCCCGATCTGCTCATTGTTGGGGCTGAAGCGCTCCGGAGTACGGAGCAGGATGACCGTGGCGATGATTGCGCTGATGGCGGTGACTCCCACCAGAAGGAAAAAGTGTGTATTCTTCATTTCGCTGCCGTTTTAACTTTGCGGGTGATTCCGACTACGAGTCCGATGAGGATCACGAGGGTTGGGGTGAGAAGCATGTTGGTCCACTCGTAACTGTTAATGGCGGCCTGGATCTCCTCGCGTTGCTTTCGGTTGACCTTGTTTTCATTTCGCTGGAGCTCCCGGATCTCGGTTTCTATCTTCTGCACTTCCTCGATACTCTCTTCGCTCTGGCCGATGATCATCAGTCCTCCGCCGACATCCTGAGCCTGTTGTCCCGCCGCAAGTTTCCTGTTGGCTTCCTCAATTTTCTTCTGAATCTCCTGACGTTCTCCTGCAACTTCAGCGGCTGCTTTTTCACGAATTTCGTTGATCACAACAAAGGGGCGGCTCGTGGAGTCCCGACCCCGGATGTTGAGGAGGTCCTGGTCCCCGGCGAGGTTCTCGACGAGGTTTAGGATGAAATCCACGTTGTTGTTGCCACGGGAGGCGCCCCTTTCAGGGTCTCCCATGAAGTAGTCAAAGAGCATGTCGACATCTGAGATGATGGCGATGGTCCCTTCTTTTGTTCCCTCGGAGATGTGGTGATCTTCCACCTCGGGGGTGGGAGCGTCCTCCTCACTAGTCCCAGGGGAAGCAGTCGTGGAAGGTTCTGCAGGATTTTCGGTTGGACTGGTCTCTTTCTCGTCAGCTCCCTCTTCCTCGGCGGGAGCAGATTCCGGGGTGTCAGCTGCAGGAGCTCCTTCCGTGGAAGGTTCGGGAGACTCTTCCGCTTCTTCAGTCTCGGCAGTGGACTCTTCTTCGTTAGCCTCTTCACA
>PAQU01000043.1 GCA_002709395.1 Roseibacillus sp.
AACATGCCAACGTGGTGATTGTGGCAAACGGCCACCCCAACGGCGTGATTCCGGTCATGCGGGAAGAGGTTCTGCATTATCTTTCCCCGGGACCGGGGATGACAATTGTTGATGCGACCCTTGGGGGTGCCGGCCATGCCTTGATGGTCCTGGAGGCGGGGGCAAGCTTGATTGGGCTTGATCGTGATCCGGATGCGCTTGCGCATGCGAGGAGTCGACTGGAACCATACGGTAGATCCGCGGTGTTACGGCAAGTGAATTTCTCCGAAATGCTGGATCAGGTGAGAGAAGTCTCCCCGGAAGGGGTGGATGGGATTCTCATGGATCTGGGAGTGTCTTCGTTTCAGTTGGATTCCGGAGGTCGGGGGTTTTCCTTAAGGAGGGAGGGCCCGCTGGATATGAGAATGAATCCCGGGGAAGGAGTGACTGCGGCAGACATCGTGAACGAATGGGAAGAAGAAGAGTTAGCTCGTGTTTTTCGCGAACTGGGCGAGGAGCGCAAGGCTCGTCCGATCGCCAGAGCCATCGTGCGCCGTCGTGGGATCAGATCGTTCAGGGATACGCTCGATCTAGCTGATTGCGTTGCGGGGACAGCAGGGCGCAGAGGCCGAATTCATCCGGCCACGCGGGTTTTCCAGGCGCTGAGGATGACGGTAAATCGTGAAATGGAATCGCTGGAAGCTGCACTGGAGTCGGCCCCTTCGCTTTTGAAGTCAGGAGGTCGGATGGCGGTGATCACGTTCCACAGTCTGGAAGACCGGTTGGTAAAGAGGAGCTTCAAGGCTCGCAGCCAGTTGGAGCATGACAGGCCCGAATGGCCTGCACCCCGTCCAAATCCGGATTGCTGCCTCAAGTTGATTACGCGGAGGCCGGTAAGTCCCACAGGTGCGGAGGTTGCCGATAATCCACGTGCGCGGAGTGCTAAGTTGCGGGTAGCGGAAAAGAGAAGGGAGGGTGAGTAATGAATCGTCGCCGTAGGATGAGACCTGACCTGGGGTTTGGCACAGTTGTACTGTTGATCGTGACGGCCCTCGTCATGTCCGCGGCGGGGGTGTTTCATGCTTATCTGAAGAACCGGCAGATCAAGGTGGCGCGAGAGTTGCAGGGGGTAGAGGACAGGATTTCTCAGTACAAGCTTGATATTACTACGCTTGAAATCCGGCTTGATGACCAGCTTAACCCGATTCTCCTCAATGACCGACTTATTGAAATGTCATCTGACCTGAGAGGTATTCCACCGGGCATGGTTGAGGAGGTTCCAGCTTTTCGTGGAGAGTTTCCGGTCGCGTCCCCCCTTCCAGGAAGTCGCGATTCGCCGCCCCTTCCTTCTACTTCCCTTTCCACCGTGGCAAGTGGTTCCTGAATGCTTTGAAATTCACTGTTCATCACCGCGCCCTGCTTGTCTGCCTGGTTCTTGTTTCCGGGTTCAGTGCTCTTTCGGCCCGACTCATATACCTTCAGTGGATTGACCGCGATACATCGGCGCCCAAAGCGGCCCGAAACAGGACTGACAAGGATGTCATTCCCGGGAAATTTGGATATATCGTGGATCGTAATGGGCGCATCATGGCGCGAAATCTTCCGGTAACTACAGTTGTTGCAGATAAGATTCACCTGCGCGACCCAGGGGTTGCTGCCAGGGGGGTGGCGTTTGCGGAGTTGGTTGACAGCAGGGAGTGGATTGAAGCCAGTGATGGGGAGCGGCGCGTGTTGCTCAAGCGAAGGAGTCGTCGCCTGCGTGAGGAAATTCCGGTGGGAGAGCTTCTTGATCGCTATGTAGGTCATGTGATGCCGATCGTGTCACGAGCTATTGGTATGAGTTCTCAGGAATTGCAGGAGAAGCTCAGGGCAAGGCCGGATTACGTAATTATTGCAAAGGGGTTGCGTGAGGATGAAGCAGATGAGGTGCAGGCGGCTCTGGAGGAAAACTTCATTCACGGATTCCGTTTCGAGAAAAGTGTGAAGCGTTGGTACAGCAGCGCCAAGATGGCCACTCATACCATTGGTTACGTCAATCACGAGGGAGTGGGGCAGTGTGGTCTTGAGCGAGAACTGGGCTCCCACCTGAGGGGGCGTGATGGATATCAGATCACGAGGAAGGACCAGTCGGGACTGGTCCTTCTGCCTGGAAGAGGAGTCCTGAAGCCGCCCCGGTCGGGTCTTGATGCCCGGCTTGCGATTGACCTGAACATCCAGACCTTTGTGGAAGAGGAACTCGATGCTGGTCTCAGGCAGTTTAACTCCAGATGTGGGGCGGTGGTCATGATCGAGCCCGGGAGCGGAGATGTTCTCGCGATTGCGAGTCGCCCGCATTTTGACCTGAATCTGCGCAGGAACATGAGTGAGTCCTCCATGCATTACGCAGTGCAGGGGCTTTATGAGCCAGGGTCTACCCTCAAGCTGGTTTCGGCGGCAGCAGCTCTTGACCTTGGCCTCATGAGCACAAAGACGCAGACATTCTGCCACAACGGCTACATGAGAATTCCAGGTGGATACGTGAAGGATTACAAGGCCTTCAAGAGTATTACGCTCGAGGAAGTCCTCGCCAAGTCCAGCAATATAGGAGCTTACAAAATTGGACTCAGGGTAGGAACGGAACGCTACATGGATTACCTGCGGCGCTTTGGATTCACGCGTAAGACCGGGGTTACCTTGTCCGGAGAGGAGAAAGGGTGGACTGCTGATCCCAGCAACGGAATCAATTTCTCGCGGATAACTTATGGTTACGGAGTAGTGGTCACGCCTCTTCAGATAGCCTGTGCTTATGCTGCCGTTGCGAATGGGGGAGTGCGGATGAAGCCGCGCCTTGTGAAATCGCTCCTGGCAAATGATGGGACGGTCGTGAAGGAGTTTCCTCCTGAGAGAGTGGAGAGAGTGGTGTCGGAGGCTACGGCCCGCAGGATGTGCATGGCCCTTGAGACAGTCGTAAACCCTCTGGGAAAGGGTAACACGGGAAAGCGCGCAGCAGTGCCCGGGTATCTGGTCTGTGGCAAGACAGGCACAGCTCGCTTATACAGAAATGGAGCGTATCTTACCGACCGCTATGCGGTTTCCTTTGCCGGTTTCATGCCGCGCGATGATCCAGCCTTCGTTTGCGTCGTGGTGATACACGACCCNATTTCAGAGGAGGTCAAGATCGGAGGGGGCTCGGTTGCGGCCCCGATTTTTCAGCGCATCGCAGCGCGCACGGCGGCTTACCTGAATCTCGATCCGACCGAGCCTGTTGAGGAGACTCTGGCTTCCGCCGTAAACTGAACCAACCATGATTCTGAGCGATCTGATTGCCCCCCTGCCGAGAGCGGTTCTGACCGGTTCGGCCGACTGCGAGGTTTCGGGGGTGCAGGATGATAGCCGACTGCTGCAACCAGGTGATGTCTTTGTAGCAGTTAAAGGGCACACTGTGGATGGTCACGATTTTGCTGACCGGGCTGTCAGCGGAGGGGCTCGGGTGATTGTAGCGGAAACTCCGGCTCCCCTGGATCTTCCGGAAGGGGTGAACTGGGTGCTGGTGCCTGATTCGCGTCTCGCCCTGGCTATCCTTTCCAGTGTGTGGCATGACAATCCATCCTCCGAATTACGACTGGCAGGGGTAACCGGAACGAATGGAAAAACCACTACGGCTTTTCTTATTCACTGGATCATGAAGCGTGCCCTGCAGCGGGCGGGACTGATTGGAACGGTAGTTTTTGATGACGGCGTGAATCAGGAAGGAGCTGATTTTACTACGCCAGGAACACTCAGGATGCAGGAGTTGCTCCGGCGCATGTGCAACAATGGTTGCCCGGGAGCAGTTCTGGAAGTGTCCTCGCAGGGGCTTGAGCAGAGGCGAACCGATGCCGTTGCTTTTGATGTGGCAGTTTTTACCAATCTAAGCCGGGACCATCTGGATTATCACGGCACAATGGAGAAGTATTTNAATTCCAAGCGCCGCTTGTTTGACAGTGCTGCGGATGATCTGGCTGGGAAGCGCCCTGTAGCTGTGATCAATCGTGACGATGCCTATGGTGAGATCCTCACAAGGGATTATGCGGACCGGGTGAAAATAATCACCTATGGGTTCGGGGTTGATTGTGATTTCAGGGCGGGAAGCGTAACGCAATCTTCTCAGGAAACTCAGTTTCAGCTTTCCGCCAATGGAAAGTCATACCTCGTTCACCTTCCTCTAATCGGGCGTTTTAATATTTATAATGCGTTAGCCGCTCTCGCTGCTGCCTCGGCTCTGGGAGTGCCAATGAGAGAAGGGGTCTCGGCCATCACCAGTGCGCCTCAGGTTCCGGGGCGGATGGAGTGCGTGGGTTCGGTAGACGGAGCCACGATATTTGTTGATTATGCGCACACGCCAGACGCCCTCGATAATGTATGCCAAACCCTGCGCGGTCTGGACCCCCGGCGATTGATCACGGTATTTGGCTGCGGAGGTGATCGTGACAGGGATAAACGTCCTCTTATGGGAAAAGTTGCTTCCCATCACAGCGATTACTGCGTGGTTACTTCAGACAACCCTCGTTCGGAGTCTCCTGAAAAAATTATTGAGGATATTGAGAAGGGAATGTCTGGCTCTGTCTATGAGCGGATTGTTGACAGGGCTGAGGCTATTCGCGCTGCGGTGCGGGAGGCCCGGGGGGGTGATGTGGTGCTGATTGCGGGGAAGGGTCATGAGGGATACCAGGAAGTTGCGGATGAAAAAATACCGTTCGATGATCGCAAGGAGGCGCGTGCAGCGATGGACGCCCGCCGTAAGGCCAGAGGGGAGGAGCGGGTATGAACAGTTATCCCATCAGGAAACTTGTTGATGCAATGGGGGGTGAGCTCCTTTCCGGGGAAGATAATCTTCTCATGGAAGCCGGGGTTTCTACGGACACGCGCAACCTGACCCCGGGCGCTCTTTTCTTTGCTCTTACCGGGGAGAATTTTGACGCTCATGATTTTCTAAACGAAGCAGTGAGCGCTGGCGCAGGAGGGGTGGTCGTGGACCGGTTTCCTGATGAGAGCCTGGATTTCGGAGACTGCGCCCTCATCAAGGTGGATGATACCCTGATAGCGCTCCAGAAGTTAGCTCGCTGGTACCGGGGTGAACTGGATGTAGTGGTGGTTGGGATCACTGGCTCGAATGGCAAAACGACTACGAAGGACCTCACCGCTTCGGTTATCGGGCAGCGCTATCAGGTTCACGCTACCAGCGGGAACCTCAATAATCACATAGGGTTGCCACTGACCGTGCTGGAGGCGGACGACGATGATGATGTTCTCGTTCTGGAGATGGGAATGAATCATCCGGGAGAAATTGCTCCCTTGTGTGAGATCGCTCAGCCGCAGATCGGAATCATTACGAACATCGGGCATGCTCACATTGAGTTCATGGGGAGCAGGGAGGCAATTGCCGAGGAAAAGGGTGCTCTTGCTCGAGCGCTTCCGGAGGTGGGTACGCTTTTGATGACGGCAGGCTGTGACTTCGCTGATTACTTTTCTTCACGAAGCCCTGCTCGTTCGGTCTCAGTGGGTAACGGACGAGGAGTGATTCGCGCAGAGGCATTGCATTCCACGAAGACGGGCTCGGAATTCGAGCTTGTTATTGATGAGGAGAAGAGTTCTCAGGTGCAGCTGGGAGTGCCCGGCAGGCATATGGTAAACAACGCCCTGCTTGCTGCCGGCGCTGGTTGGGTGCTCGGATTGTCGCCCGATGAATTGTCCTCGGGCTTGGAGTTGGTTCGCNTGACCAGTGGTCGCCTGCGTTGCTTCGATTATGAAGGGGTTACTGTTTTTGATGACACTTATAATGCCAACCCTGATTCAATGAAGGCTGCTATCGGAGTAGTAGCGGAATTGCCGATCGATAACGGGTGTGCACGAACGGTGGTCCTTGGAATGATGGGAGAGCTGGGCCGATTTTCGGAAGAGATGCATTACCAGGTCGGAGTGCAGGCAGCCCAGCAGAACCTGGGGGTGGTAAGCGTTGGGGTTGAGGCGGCAGCAATCGCCGAAGGTGCCAAGAGTCTTGGGGCGTCGTTGGTGGAGCACTTCGATCAATATCAAGACGCCGTCGAGTGGTTGCAGGAAACGATCAAGATCGGGGATGTGGTCCTCTTCAAGGGTAGTCGCAAGGCGGCCGTTGAAAGAGTCATGAACGGGGTCTTCCCTCAGAATATCAGCTGATGCTTTACTGGTTGTATGAACAATGGGAGCAAGCCCGCGCCTCTGGTGCGGGATGGGCGGAGACGTTTAGTTTTCTGAATATCTTGCAGTATATCACGGTTCGTGCGGGCCTCGCCACCATCTGCTCATTCCTCCTTATCTGTCTTTTCGGGCCGCGTGTTATTCGCAAGTTGATTTCGCTCAAGGTCGGTCAGCCCATCCGCAGTGCTGAGGAAGTTCATAAGTTGGCGGAATTGCATGGAGCCAAGGCTGGCACTCCGACGATGGGGGGAGTTCTCATCCTTGGGGCTGTTCTTGTTGCGGTGCTTCTCTGCGGAAGAGCATTCAACCCCTTCGTTGCAGTCACTTGCTGTGTGATGCTTGCTTTGGGCCTGCTTGGATTCATCGACGACTACAACAAGGTAGTCCGCAAGAACTCGGCGGGGATCAGTCCCCGTCAGAAATTATTCTGGCAGATTGTGATCGCGGGCGTGGCAGCTTGCTTTCTCTTCTTCAAGCCGGAGGTCTCTGGTTTCGGTCTTGCTGACAGCAAGGTGATAGACGAGCGACGGGGATTTCTGATCGAAGTTTCGGATGGAGTGGAGAACGAGTCGGAAGGGAAGGTTTCCGAGCCTGTGGTTCAGCACGTCAAGGTCAGCGAAATAGGGTTTCCCTTGGCAAGAAAGCCGCTCGTGGATCTTTCCTGGTTAGCCATTCCGTTCTTCATACTGATTATCACGGGATGCTCTAATGCAGTCAATCTTACCGATGGTCTTGACGGTCTGGCCGTTGGGTGCACGGTTACCGTCTCCCTGGCATACGGCGTGATAGCCTATCTGGCTGGCCGCTTAATAGGGCTCGAGTATCTGCATATTCCGTTTCATCCACTGCTTGGGGAGCTCACGGTTTTTCTCATGGCTCTGGTCGGAGCAGGAATGGGATTCCTCTGGTGGAACTGTCATCCTGCCAAGGTCTTCATGGGTGATACGGGATCTCTTGCGATTGGAGGAGCAATTGGGACAGCGGCAATCTGTACGAAACAGGAGTTGCTCCTCGTGATCATCGGAGGGGTCTTTGTGATAGAGGCATTATCGGTTATTCTGCAGGTGGGGAGCTTCAAGTTGCGGGGAAAACGCATCTTTGCCATGGCTCCAATCCATCATCACTTTGAACTGCGCGGCTGGCACGAAAGCCAGGTTATCATCCGGTTCTGGATTGTATCCATCGTTCTGGCGATGGCAGGGCTGGGTCTCCTCAAGGTGCTCTGACGTATGAATATCAAAGGAAAAAGAGTAGCAGTCCTTGGGGCAGGCCGGAGCGGCCGTGCTGCAGCGAAGCTAGCTCTTGAGCAGGGAGGAATGGTTACATTGTACGATGCTGCCGCTGCTCCTGCAGGGTTCGAAAACCTGGCAGAGGGCATAACCTGTCATCCCCTGGCGACAGAGGAAACGGGGCGTGAGTGCGAGGCCGATATCGTGGTGATAAGCCCGGGTATTGAAACGAGAGGTGATTTTGCGCAGGCCTTTGCCCACGGAGCGGACCAATTCATCGGGGAGACTGAGTTTGCATCCCGATATTACAACGGGCTGGTGGTGGGGATAACCGGAACGAATGGGAAAACGACAACGACCGAGCTGGTTCAGAGGATGGTGGCGGCCGGTGGAATGAGTTGTGAATCCTGTGGTAATTATGGGCGTCCGCTGGCGGATGTAGTTCTCGGAGTCGATCACCCGGAGGCTGTGTCGCTGGAGTTGTCCTCCTTCCAGTTGGAGACAATTGAGTCCTTTCGACCCAATGTGGCAATCTGGCTTAACTTTTCTTCGGATCACATGGATCGCTATAACACCGTGGCTGAATACCATTCCGCCAAGCAGCGTATCTTTGAGAACCAGCAACCTGAAGATACCGCAGTTGTGCGTCTTGGTGAGGAGGTAGGTGGCCTTATTGCAACACGAGTGACATTCTCAGGGACAGATCCCGGGGGAGACTATGAGATGCAGGGAAGTGTCATGGTGGCGGAAGGAGTGAGGGCGCTTGATCTGCGGGAAACCCGGTTGCGGGGTGTTCACAACGCGGAAAACGTGATGGCCGCTGTTGCGGCGGCGCGGGCGCTGGGTGTTTCATGCGAAGCGGCATTTGGAGCGCTAGCAGATTATGCTCCTCCTCTGCACCGCTGTGAACTGGTCAGGACTCTGGACGGAGTAGAATATATCAATGATTCCAAGGCGACCAATCTCCATGCGCTGGAGGCGGCTCTTCTTTCCCAGGACCGTCCGACTGTTCTTATTGCAGGAGGGAAGGAGAAGGGCCTGGACTATACGCCCCTGCTTCCCCGCCTGAACAAGCTTGTGGAAGCCGTGGTAGTGTTTGGTGAGATCCGGAAGGGCCTGGCGGAAACGTTTTCGCAGGCGGTGACCACTCAGATAGCAGACAGCCTGGAGGACGCGATCGTGATTGCTCGAAATGCGGCACCTCGAGGTGGAACAGTTCTTTTTTCCCCGGGCACTTCATCCTTCGACATGTTTTCCGGCTATGAAGAGCGTGGTGATGCATTCCGAATTGCCGTCCAAGCTCTCAAATAACTCCAAGATTCAACCGATAAAAATACCCCAGATGAAAAAACAATCGTTCCAGACAAAGCGCCTTGTGCCAGGTGGAGGTCTCTTCGTCTTCCACTCCAAGACTCTTCGAAGAAAAAAGCAGAGGGTTGCAGCCAGTGCCGACCTGGCTTCAGAAGTTCCTAATCTCGGTGTGGCAAGAGCGCTTTTTGTAATCCTCGTGCTTCACGTTGCAGCGATTGCAGCGATCTTCATTCACAACCGGGTGACTGATGATGATATTGTTAGCGAAGGGGGCAATTCACCGAAGATGATGTCAGCCACTACCTCCAGTGACAGGGTTCCTCCGCCCCCCGTGGTTAAAAGTGGAGAGACATTCTATTTCGTGGCAACCGGGGACACTTATGCGCGGATTGCGCGCCTGAAGGGTGTTGATGTGCAGGAATTGCGGGATCTTAATAATGGCAAGGGGCTCGATCCGGGTGCGATTCTCCGGATTCCAGCAGGCAAGATTACGGTGCCCGGAGAGACTGCCTCGGACGTCCCGGAATCTGATGCCATTCGCTCCTCCACGCCTTCCGGTATCCAGAGAGCTATAGTAGTGAAGCCGGAGACAGGTCATCTGAATGAGGCAGAGTCCCCATCAATCGTATCTGGCCCCCGGGAAGTTTCCGCACCGGTTGCTGGGAGTGAGATAACGGATGTGCCCCGGGCGATTCCGGTTCCTGAGGATGATGCTCCGGTCCGGACCTATGCTGTAAAGAGTGGTGATACTGCGTGGAAAATTGCGAAACAGCACAACGTCCCTGTTCAGGCGCTGCTGAAGGCAAACTCCATTGAAGACGCCCGCAAGTTACAGGTGAACATGAAGCTACGAATTCCCACCCGATAGCTGGTAGTCAGGAAATACTTATCCCCATGGGTCGTAACGCTGCCATAGCCCTCTGTCTTGCAGTTTCCCTGCTGGTGGCTCTCGGGTTGATCATGCTGGCAAGCACCAGCGCATGGGTTAATGGCGTAGATGACGATCCCTATCTTCTGGTAAAGAGACAGGGAGCCTTCGCCGCGGTAGGGTTGCTGGCAGCATTCGTTACCGGGTGTATAGACTACCGCATTCTTCGCAGGGTCTGGATTCCGCTACTTGTTGTGGGATGCCTGCTTCTGCTTCTTTGCTATGTGCCTGGGGTCCAAGTGGTAGTCAAGGGCGAGGCCCGCTGGATCTGGGCCCCGGTTATCGGACGTTTCCAGCCGTCCGAGGTTGCCAAGATCGTGGTTATTATCGCTCTCGCAGCGTGGTTTGCACAGTATCAGGCGGAGGCGAAGTCCTTTCTGCGGGGATTTGTTCTGCCCGGGCTGATACTGAGCATTCCGGTTGCTCTCATTTTCTTTGAAAAGGACATGGGGACTGCAGTCGCGCTGGGAGGGGCAGGATTTCTCGTTATGTTTACTGCTGGCACGAGGGTTTCTTTGCTCAGCCTGGTAGCGGTGATAGCTATTCTCGGGTTATACAAGGCAGTGGAGAGCGACCCTTACCGCCGGATGAAGTTCGAGGCTCTCCTCAATCTTGACGATCCGGAAGTACAGAGAAAGGCGGGCTATCAGCAGTACCGGGCTAAACTGGCCCTTGCATCGGGGGGGCTTCTGGGAGCTGGGCTGGGGAATGGGGCCGAGAAGCACGGTTACCTTCCGGAGGCTCATACCGACTTTATTTTTCCCGTAGTCGGAGAGGAACTGGGGCTCCTCTGCACGCTTGGAATTGTTTTCAGCTTTGTCCTCATAACTACTTCTGGAATCTCGATTGCGCTGCATGCCTCGGACCCCTTTGGCAAACTTCTGGGCTTGGGCATTACGGCGGTTATTGCTCTTCCAGCACTTATGAATATTGGAGTTGCAACCAGTGTGCTTCCCAATACGGGCCTTCCTCTGCCCTTTGTCAGTTACGGGGGCACCAATCTTGTCTTTACCCTTGCTGCTGTTGGTTTGCTGGTCAGCCTGCATCGGCGTGCCTGCCATGCTGAAAGATCCGAGATGCCTGTTATAAAGGAAAAGCAGCTCGCGCTGAAGATATAGTCATGGGGGCGCCCGGGATCGCGCTTCCATATTCAGGCAGGGAGATGTAGCGTCTAACTAAGGTGTCCCGAAAGCTTTCCGTTGTTATTGCCTGTGGAGGAACGGGAGGTCACCTGTTTCCAGGGATCGCTGTCGCGGAGGAGTTGCAGCGCAGGGGTCACGATCCATTGCTCCTTATCTCACAGAAGAAAGTAGATGCCGATGCCTCTGCCAAGTATGGCTTATTGAATTTCAGAACAGTGGCTGCGATTGCAAAGCCTGCCACTCTTTCTCCCAGAATGCTGCCTTTCCTCTGGAAGTTGTGGAGGACCGTTCGTGAGTCTCGGAGAATTCTCAAAGCACATCGCGCTGAAGTTGTGCTGGGAATGGGAGGATTTACGTCCCTCCCTCCGATCTACGCAGGAAAGAGAATGGGGCTGCTTACCGCTGTGCACGATTCGAATGCTCTGCCCGGAAAGTCGAATAGACTGGGGGCGAGATGGTGTCGAAAAATCCTTCTGGGGCTGGAGGCGGCGAAAAGTTACTTCGGCTCGTGTAAGGTTGAGGTAACCGGGACTCCAGTGCGCCGTGAGTTCCAGGATCTTCCCTCTGTAGGAGAAGCGAGGATTCGATTTGGCCTGAGTTCCGAGAAACCGGTGGTTCTATGTTTCGGTGGCAGTCAGGGGGCGCGGGCACTGAATAGCATGGTTGTTGAGGCAGCTAAGGTTCTTGGTGAGGAAATACAGTGGTTGCAGGTGGCGGGACGTGATGATGAGCAACGAGTGAGGAAATTGGCAGGCACCTGCAATGGCCATGTGGTTCTTGGGTTTTGCGATGACATGCCCGCAGCCTATGCGGCCAGTGATCTTGTGATCAGTCGGTCCGGAGGAGCCAGTCTGACGGAGCTGGCATATCTTGGCATGCCTTCGATTCTGGTGCCTTATCCTCATGCTGCGGATGATCATCAGACATATAATGCCCGGTGCTTTGAGAAAGCAGGAGCTGCCCTTCTCGCACCGGAAGAAGAGATCAATGCTGTGTCGTTGGCCAAATTGGTTGGAGAGTTGCTCGGGTCCCCGGGAGACCTCTCTTCCATGAAGGTGGCGGCTCGTGGTCTGTCCGTTGATGACGCGGCTGCTCGGATCTGTGATATGCTGGAACCTGACTGAACATGCTATTGGGGCTTTTCGAGGTCCTGATTTCTGCTCAGCATCCCTTCAGAGCATCATGATTGACGAGATCAGTCAGCGTC
This sequence comes from Roseibacillus sp., assembly GCA_002709395.1. GTDB lineage: Bacteria > Verrucomicrobiota > Verrucomicrobiia > Verrucomicrobiales > Akkermansiaceae > Roseibacillus_B. The sequence goes on from PAQU01000043.1 coordinate 11,992, forward strand.
TTCTTGACCGGGCCAGTCCGCTGCGTATTCATCTGCTGGGAGTGGCGGGATCGGGTATGAGCGGTCTTGCGGCTCTTCTTCTCGAAATGGGGCACCAGGTAAGCGGATCTGATCGGGTAACAAGCGGAGAGACCGAGAGGCTGCAGCGCATGGGGTTGGAGTTTTCCTCGCCTCACTCCAGAGAGGCGGTTTCCGGGGTAGAGTTAGTGGTCTATTCCTCGGCAATAGGTGGTGACAATGTGGCAATGGTTGCCGCGGCCGAGGCTGGTGTTGCGTGTATTCGCCGGGCCGAATGCCTGGCGGCGATCCTGCACACCCGTAAGGGGATCATCGTATCGGGGACTCACGGGAAGACGACAACATCGGCGATGTGTGCGCATGTTCTGAAGAAGAGTGCGCGGGCAGTGTCACATTACGTAGGAGCGGAGATCCCGGTGCTGGGAGCAAATGCACACTGGGACGAAGAGAGCGACCACCTTGTGGCGGAGGGAGATGAGAGCGACGGAACACTCAGCCTGTACCGCCCTTCACATGCGATTGTTCTCAATATAGAAGAGGAGCATCTCGATTTTTACGATGGCATTGAAGAGATTGTGGAAGTTTTCCGCAGGTTGCTGGAGCAGACCTCCAGGAAGGTGATATACTGCGTGGAAAGTGGGGTGGCTCGGGAGCTCTGCAGAGAGTATCCGGATTCGATTTCATATGGGTGGGACGAAGCTGATTTTGTGGCTTCGCAAGTGGTCGAGGGACGCGGGGTGATTTCCTTCACAGTATCGCGACGAGGGGAGAAACTCGGGAGGGTGGAGCTGGGTATCCCGGGACGTCACAATGTACTCAACGCTCTGGCGTCGATTGCTCTCGCTGATGACCTTGGGGTTGATTTCACTCTGGTGGCTCGAGCCCTTTCTTCTTTCGCAGGAGCAAAGAGACGGTTCGAGTCAGTCTACCTCTCCTCCCGATATCATCTCATAGATGATTACGGCCATCATCCGACTGAGATTGCAGCGACCCTTGAGACTGCGCGTTCGCTTAATCCGAATCGGCTCGTGGTAATCTTCCAGCCGCACCGTTATTCCCGTACGCAACGACTGGCGGAGGAATTTGGAAGCGCGCTGCAGGAAGCGGACCTCGTTTTTGTCACGGATGTTTATCCTGCAAGCGAAAGTCCGATTGAGGGAGTAAGTGGAAAGACTGTCGTGGAGGCTGTTGAGCGGAAGGGAGATGTCAGATGCATATATCATGAAGATCTTGCGACGGCGCACCACGTCGTGGGCAATATCCTTGAACCTGGAGATCTCCTGTTAACCCTTGGTGCCGGAAATGTCCATGAGTCGGGGAGGAGGATTGCGGATGACCTCGCTCTTCTGGATGCGTTGCGGGGCGAATTCGATGAGAGTGAAATGGAGATGAAGCTCTATGAGTCGATGCGGCGTCACACAACCATGCTGACAGGAGGCCCAGCTCAATTCTGGGTGGAGCCACGAACCTTTTCGGCGTTTTCCCGGGCAGTAGAATTCTTTAAGGAACGAGGCATTCCGGTGCGGGTCGTGGGGCGTGGTTCCAACTTGCTGGTTCGTGATGGGGGAATACGGGGAGCCGTCATCCATCCAGCAAAGGGTGAATTCGGAGAAGTTAAGATTGAGGATGATAAGCTTATCGCTGGGGTGGGAGCGAGGTTCAAGAAAGTGGCCAGCGCAGCAGAGTCTGCCGGATTGGGAGATTTTGCCTGGATGGAAGGGATTCCAGGGAATGTGGGTGGCGGTTTGCGAATGAATGCTGGAGCGATGGGATGGGAAACCTTTGACCAGGTCATCAGTGTAACGTTTCTGGACGAGGATGGTGAAATCCGGACTCGTTCTCGTGCAGAGATTGAGGCGTTTTACCGCAGTGTTCCCGAATTACATCATAACTACGCCCTGCAGGCGGTCTTTCAAGGAAGTCCGTCTCCGGGTGCGGAAATTCGGAAGAAAATGGAAGAATCCAGGACTCACCGTCGCCAGAGTCAGCCCCTCGCTGCCAGTGCAGGATGTATTTTCAAGAATCCCGACAGTATCGGGGCGGGGCAGCTTATTGATGAATTGGGAATGAAGGGCCGGAGGGTGGGGAAGGCAGAGGTATCTTTTGAGCATGGCAATTTTATTGTGAACCGTGGGAAGGCAGAGGCAGGGGATGTTCTTCAGCTCATCGAGGAAATTCAGACGGAAGCTATGGACAGGCGGGGGATAGAGTTGCAGACCGAAATTCAGGTCCTCGGCGAGGACGAGGTTAGTTTCTAGGAATTCCAAGAGCCCTGGTCGGGGTTCTGAGATCTCCATAAGCAGAATTGGATGAAGGGGGATCCTGTAAGGAAGCGGTCCAAAGCTCTCGACCGTGAGGGCCGGACCTTCTAGGCTGTTGCCGGACAATGGACGATTCGGTGTTGATTGCAGTGTTGATGGGGGGGCCTGGGTCTGAGCGGGAGGTTTCGCTTAGTTCGGGTCGAGCTGTTTTGTCCGCCCTGCAGGAAGAGGGTCTGAGTGCGATAGGTGTTGATGTGATTGATACCGTTCCCGTTCTACCCGAAAGGGTAGGGCTGGCTTTTAACGTGATTCACGGCACCTTCGGAGAGGATGGCGCGCTTCAGGGTTACCTGGAAAAATTAGGGATACCCTATACCGGAGCAGGTCCTCAGAGCAGTGAACTTGCCTTTGACAAGGTCAGGAGCAAGTTACGGTTTGTAGAGGCCGGAATTCCTACTCCTGCATTTGAAATTCTCGACACCTCAAGCGAACAGAGATTTCCCCGGATGGAGCTTCCCTATGTAGTGAAGCCGCCGCGGGAGGGATCCAGTGTAGGAGTGCATATCGTCCGTACTCCTGCAGAAGCGGAGGCCGCGCTGGAAGATGCGGCGCGCTTTGGCAGTCAAATCCTGATTGAGCAGTTGGTGGAGGGGAAGGAGCTCACGGTCGGAATTGTCGGAGAGGAGGTTTTCCCGGTCGTTCATATCGTCCCGCGTGAGGGCTTTTACGATATGAGCAATAAATACCCGTGGATGGGCGGTAGTGGAGCGACGGATTACCATTGCCCTGCGGATTTGGACGCAAAAACCACGAAAATAGTGCAGGAAGTCGCAATGGAAGCTCACAGGGCACTGGGAATTGAGGTTTACTCCCGGGTCGATGTCCTGCTAGATTCCTTAAGTAATCCTTATATTCTGGAAGCTAATACGATTCCCGGGATGACTGCGAGCAGCCTTCTGCCAAAGGGGGCCATGGCAGCAAAGCCAAGTTATGGCTTTGGAGCCCTGTGCCGTCGGATCGGGGAGCTTTCTCTATCCCTACGCTCAAGCGATGCCCCGTCATAAGACTTCCCGCTTCAATCATCCTGGTCCCGAGCGTCGTCTCCACCTGAAGGTTAATTCGCCACGAATCTTCTGTTTCAGATGTCTGCGCCATGTCGGGCGCTTAGGGAAGTTACTCTTGCTCGGAATGCTACTGGGGGTCGCTATCTGGGGAGTTCGATCGGGGCTGCGTGAATTTTTTGTTGAGAATGATGAGTTTCAGCTCCGACATCTGGAACTGGAGAGCAATGGGGAGATGACTGCGGAGCACTTCAGCCAGGTGACCGGTATGGACCCCAGTTCCAGTATCTTTGCTCTCAAGTTGCGGGAAATGAAGACGGAGCTCTTGAAGCGTCCAGGGATAGAAAAGGTTGAATTGAGCAGGCGACTTCCCGGGACATTACGGGTCAAGGTTGAAGAACTCCGTCCGGTAGCCTGGTTGGAATGCCGACCGCTGGGGATCATTGGGAGGAATCCGGTTGCGGGGATTCTGCTCGATCAAAATGGCGTCTGCTTTCCATGCGATGCATGGTGGGAAGAGAAGGCCCGTCAGCTTCCCGTCCTGCTGGTAAATCTGGTCAAGGAGGGGGATGTCACAATAGGGAAGGAGATTAGGCACCACCAGGCGAGACGAGCGTTGGAGTTGATCAGGTTATCGCAGCAGAAATTATCTGGAACGGAGTGGTCACTGCCGGTGGTGGCAGTGCGCAATGACTATTCGCTGGAGGCGGTGACCAATACGGGAGTTCTGGCAACTTTCGGAATGTATGGTCAGGAAAGGCAACTGGAAAACCTGGTGACTCTGATGAGTGCCACAGCGCAGAAGGGTGACACAATGGAAATGGTGAATCTCATCCCCAAGCGTAATATTCCAGTGGTGGCGAGGGCGGAGGGGGTTTCTGTCCCACTGCCTCACAGTCGCTTGCAGCGAGATATCAAGGCCCTCCTCCGGCAGTAAAGGCATTCATTGTGAATTCATGAGATCACGATACAGAGTGAAGGAAAATGGGTAAGCCTCGCATCCACGTAGGTCTGGAAATAGGAACCACCAAGACGGTTCTTGTAGCGGCGGAAGTAAAACCCGACGGGTCGGTTAAGATCCTGGGCTTGGGTGAAACCAGTTCCGCGGGTGTCAGGAAGGGGGAAATTGTCGATTATCCGCAGGTTAGAGCCTGTGTGAAGGCGGCTCTTCTGAAGGCTGAAGACATAAGTGATGTCGACATCGGAAGTGTGTTTCTGGCCGTAACGGGTTCTCATATCAAAGGGCTGAATAACCGTGGTACATATAGACTGCCCGAAGGAGAACCGGAGATTCGCCCCCGGCATGTGGAGGAGGTCAAGGAGATCGNCAGCGATATCGCCATACACAGTGAGCACGTCTATCTCCATAGCCTGATCCGCCACTACACGGTGGATGGGCAACCACACGCCACCATGCCGACAGGTCTGCTCGGCAAGACTCTGGATGCTGAATTCCATATCGTTCACGGGGTTCGGACACGTGTCCAGAACAGCATGAAGTGCGTGAGAGAAATCCCGCTTGACGTTGATGACGTGGTATTTGCTCCGATCGCCTCGGCCCAGGTTGTCCTGGANCGAAGGTGGAAGGAGGCAGGGGCGCTTGTCCTGGATATTGGAGGGGGCACCACCGATTATGTGCTCTATCTCGATGGTGCGATTCTTGCTTCCGGGTGTATTCCCGTGGGAGGGGACCATGTGACCAATGATATTCACCTGGTTACGCATATCCCCCTCTCAAAGGCTGAGCAGGTCAAGAAAATGGAGGGGGATGCTTCGGGAGACCCCGTAAAGGCCGAAGGGGTGGTCAGCGTTCCTGATGAAGCAGGCTTTCAGGAGGTCGAGATCAAGAGGCAGATTCTCAATGACGTGATCCGAATGCGATTTCAGGAGATGCTGGAACTTGTGAAGGAGCGGTTGCCCCAGGAAAGCCTTTTACGAGTAGGAAAAGGCGTCTTTCTGACTGGTGGATCAAGTCAGATGAATGGCCTGGGGGAATTGGCTCAGGACGTTTTCGGATTGCCCGTTCAAAAGCCGGAGAGCCCTGATGTAAGTGGGGTCCATGCGTATTTCAAGGATCCTCAATACTCAACAGCTCTGGGATTGATACGCTATGCGCAGATCCTGGAAGAAGAGCGTCCAAATGCCTCCCCTCTCAGGAAGGTTAGTGGTTTTTTACGTTCTCTCTGGCCATTTGAGAGATGATTCCCCTTACTTGGTCCGCAAGTAATCCCAACATGATTCCCTACGAGAGAACTCGCCAGCAGACCATCCCGAATTCAGCTGTTAAAATTATCGGAGTCGGAGGTGCCGGGGCCAANATGCTGGATCGGATTGCCCTTGATGGAATGGAGGGNGCGGAACTTCTTGCCTGTAATACGGATGTTCGGACCCTTACCAGTTCGGTTGCTCCGGAAAAGATCCAGTTAGGGCGTAATCTTACAAAAGGGCTGGGCTCCGGGGGTGACCCGGCCCTGGGACATCAGGCGGCTCAGGAAGCGGAACTCGAAATNCGAGACGCGTTGCGTGATCGCAAGATCATCTTCATTTGTGTAGGGCTCGGGGGCGGCACCGGTTCCGGAGCGGCTCCTCTGGTGGCCCGGTTGGCAAGGGAGCAGGNCGCCTTCACGGTGGTGTTCGCTACGACACCCTTCAACTTCGAGGGCGCTCGTCGAAGAGAGCAGGCAGAGGTTGCTCTTGATGAGTTGTCGTCGCTGGCAAATGCCCTGATCACCTTCGACAATACCAGAATGGGTGAGCTTGTCCTCGCCAAGCAGGGTGTTCATGAGGCTTTTTCGGCGGCTGACCGTATGGTTTCGGAGAGTATCCGGGCGGTGACCCGGATAGTCATGCGACCGGGGCTTGTGAATATCGGACTTGATGACTTGATGGCAGCCCTGAGCTCTCCCAAGTCACGCTGTCTCTTCGGTTCGGGTATTGCTCACGGTGAGAACCGCGCTCAACAAGCATTGAAGAATGCTTTAGTCAGTCCGCTTCTTGACCGGGGAAGCCTTCTTCATGACACCGACACGGTTCTTGTGCATGTCTGCGGAGGGGAGGATATGACCTTGTATGAGCTTGAACTGCTCATGAGGGGATTGAGTAAGCACGTTCCAGAGACGGCACAGATTCTCTTTGGGACTTCTGTTGATCCAGCCATGGCCGAGGCGCTGAGTGTCACCCTTGTGAGTTCTCTTCCGGAAGAGCGTCTCCTTGGAGAGTCTTCCGAGCGTCATACTGAGACTCATGCTCCTGAGTCCGGCGATGATGGAGTAGAAGATGTTAATCCTGACTCTGCGGTTGTTGGTCTGGACGAAGGAGGTGGTGCCTCGGGTTTCGTTTCAGCAGGGGATGAAGAACAGGCGTTGCCCCCGGAGCCTGAGCCTGTTGAGGATTCATTGACTGAGTTGGACGCTCTCCCGGAGGCAGAACTTGATATGTTGCCGGACATGAGTGTGGATACGATGGTTCCGGACTCGTTGTCAGAAGGGACTCCAGAGTCACCCCGGAGTGAACGCAAACCCCGGGTGGAAATCAGGAGCACGGATCCGGGCGATGATGAACAAGTGGATGGTCTTCCCCTGGTTTCTGAAGCCGGGTCCAATGTGAGAATGAGGGTTAAGCTTCCTTCTTCTTCCGATGCTTCCGTGGAGGGAGATGTCTTTTCTGCCTCGGAGGAGATGGATCTTGAGGANGATGCCGAGGATATTTCACGTCCTGTATCACTTGAGGCTGTGCCCAGCCTCGCTGATACTGGGCAATCTCTCGATCTGGGAGGCGAGGAGGAGTCGGCTCCCTCAGGGGAAAGCGAACCGGCCCCGGGACCTGCCCCTATCGATTCAGAGTCTCTCGAAGAGATTCAAGCCTCCGCCCAGTCCAAGAGACCACAGGACGAACTGGCCCTTGATGGTGGGCCGAAAGGGAGGTTCCAAGGAGAGGAACCTAATCTCATCGAAGGGGAAGATCTTGATATTCCGCCCTTCCTCCGCAAAAAAAAGTAGGGTTCCTGCGGTTTTGAGACGGGAGTCAGGGAGGGGTTCATGATCTTTCGAACCGGTGGGAGGAGAGGTATATGCGTGTAGACGAGTTCGTGGCCTTTTCCAATTCGCAGACCCGCAATAGCCCCCTGGCTCTGGCGTGTGCGTCGGGTTGATGTCCCTGGCGGTACTCTCTGCTCCGGGTAGAAGAGGAAGGTCAGGAAGAAAAGTCTGCGAAGGAGAATTCGGGAGTCGGGGGCGAATGGAAGGTTATTTGGTCATTCCGGTGCTTGCATTTAAGGCAGAAATACGGAGTCTCCCCGCTTCCCGCAGCAAGGCCTTGACGAGCCGCCGTGGGAGGCACTCCTCGCCAATGGTCCCATGACTGAGCACATCCGCAACATCGCTATTATTGCCCATGTTGACCACGGGAAGACTACCTTGGTTGATGAATTGTTGAAGGCTGGGGGAGCAGTGGAGGCCCACCAGCAGCTTGAGGAGCGTGCCATGGATTCGATGGACCTTGAACGGGAAAAGGGGATCACCATCAAGTCGAAGAACACTGCGGTTAAGTGGGGAGATAAGACTATCAATATCGTGGATACCCCTGGTCATGCGGACTTCGGTGGAGAGGTCGAACGGGTGATGCGAATGGTGGACGGGGTTCTTCTGGTGGTTGATGCTTTTGAAGGTCCCCAGGCCCAAACGCGGTTTGTCCTGCGCAAGGCGCTGGCAGAGGGAATTCTTCCCATCCTTGTGATCAACAAGATTGACCGGGAGTCCGCAGATCCCCTGGGAGTCCAGGACCAGGTCCTTGAGTTGCTGCTTGAGCTGGGGGCGACGGAGGAACAGTTTGAAGCCCCGGTTCTCTATGGAAGTGCCAAGGAAGGATATTTCGTCAAGGATCTCAATGCGGATGAACGTGACAGCGTGGAACCATTGATTGAAGTTATTCTGGACCGGGTGCCTCCTCCTCAGGTTGATGCAAGTGCGCCCTTCCGGATGCTGGTAAGTAATATCGACTGGGACGATTACGTCGGGAGAATTTCCCTTGGACGAGTGGAATCAGGGGAGGTGAGCAAGGGGGATTCTCTCTGGTTGCTGCGCAAGGATGGGAGCAAGGTGCGGAGTACAATTACGAAAGTGTTCGAGTATGCGAGGCTGGGAACCCAAGATGCGGCGGTAGGAGAGGCTGGTAATATCGTTGGGTTGGCGGGGTTTGAGGATGTCGACATTGGTGAAACCCTCGCAGCATCGGAGCAGGCGGAAGCCCTGCCCTTTGTCGCCATCGATCCTCCTACCGTTCAGATGCAGTTTGCGGTGAATGACGGTCCCTTTGCGGGGCGTGATGGAAGGAACGTCACTTCCCGTGCAATCTGGGATCGTCTGCAGAGGGAAGTGAAGACGAATGTCTCCATCGAAGTAGGCGAATCGGGGCAGGCGGGTGTGTTCAACGTGTCCGCCCGGGGAGCCATGCAGATCGCGGTTCTGGTGGAGACCATGCGCCGGGAGGATTATGAGGTCCTGGTTTCCAGACCGACCGTGATTACGCATCATGAGGGGGGAGTTGAGATGGAGCCCTTTGAGACCGTTTACCTTGAGCTTCCTGCGGATGTCACTGGAGGAGTCATCCAGACCCTGGCAAATCGCAAAGGGGTTGTGGAGGTAATGGAACCCCGGGGGAGCATGAGCTACCTTGAAGTGACCATTCCTACTCGCGGGCTTATTGGCTTCGAATTTGAGTTGATGAACCTGACCAGTGGGCACGGGGTGATGTCCCACCTCTTCAAGGAATACCGACCGGTGGTGGGGAAGATCCGCTCCCGTGAGCAGGGTTGCCTCGTCTCCATGTCGACTGGGACGGCGATGGCCTACTCGCTGGAAGGCCTGGAGGAGCGGGGGCGCCTTTTTGTCGAGCCCTCCGATGAGGTCTACGAAGGGCAGATTGTAGGAGAAAATGCACGCTCCGGAGATCTGCCGGTTAACCCCACGAAGAGCAAGAATCTCACCAACCATCGCTCCGCGACGAAGAGTATCGATGAAGGGTTGCGCCCGGCGATCAAGATGAGTCTCGAGCGGGCTATCGAGTATATTGAGCCGGATGAATTCGTGGAGGCCACGCCCAACCTGATTCGCCTGCGGAAACGCATCCTCTGCCCGCATGAGCGGAAGCGAAGCGAGAAGGGGAGTTAGAGCTCTAGGGCTGATATCCCAGCCAGGGACCTAGCCACTTCTCGCAAGCGGCCAGAGTTATACCTTTACGCCTGGCGTAGTCCTCGACCTGATCCTGCTGCAGGGAGTTAATGGCGAAGTAGCGACTTCCCGGGTGCGAAAAGTAGAGGCCGCAAACGGCCGCGCCCGGATGCATGGCCTGCGACTCGGTTAGGGTCACCCCGGTGGCTTCGCTCGCTCCAAGAAGTTCGAAGAGGAGGGGTTTCTCGGTGTGATCGGGTTGGGCGGGATACCCCGGGGCAGGTCGGATACCCTGATAGTTCTCCTTGATCAGTTCCTCGTTGGAGAACTGGTTTGGGTTCTCAATTCCCCATGCGACTCGTGCACGGTGGTGCAGTAACTCCGCAAACGCTTCTGCGCAGCGGTCCGCCAGCGCCTTGACCATGATGGCCCGGTATGGGTCGTGTTCCTTCTCCTCGAGTTCCTGCGCCCATTCGTCAGCTCCATGGATGCCAACGACGAACCCGCCGAGATAATCGGGAACAGAGCGGTCGTCGCTGAGAAAATCAGCGAGAGCGTAGTGCGGCTTGCCGCTACTCTTATCCAATTGCTGGCGAAGGGTGTGCATGCGAACCCTCTCCTCCGAGCGGTCATCGCTGGTCCATGCGATGATGTCGTCACCATCGGAATTAGCGGGGAAAAACCCAAAGATTCCGCGGGCGGTGAATCGTTTCCCGGCAATGATCTGCTCGATGAGATCCCAGGCCTCGGAGTAGAGTCGGGCGGCCTCCCTGGCTTGGTCCGGATTACGGCTCCTGAGTTGCCTGGTCTCTGGATCCCAGACCCCGCGCAGTTCCCAGGCATGAAAGAAGGGAGACCAGTCAATATAGCTGACTAGCTCCCGGATGGATTGGCGTTCGATTGTCCGGGTGCCTGTGAATTCCGGGACCGGAGGAGTGTAGTTATCCCATCCGCCCTCGAAGCGGTTGGAACGGGCCTCGGCCAGCGGAATGGTTTTCCTACGGTCCGCACCGGAAAAGGAAAGGCGATGTTTCTCATGGCGGGCTTCGTTTGCCGCTATGAATTCGTCACGCTGGGTTTCACTGAGGAGGGAAGTAGTCACCGGAACGGACCGGGAAGCATCGAGCACGTGAACGACCGATCCGGAGTATCCAGGGGCGATCTTGATTGCGGTGTGGGCGGCTGAAGTGGTGGCTCCACCTATGAGAAGCGGGAGGGTGAAGTTCTCACGCTCCATTTCGGAGGCTACATGCATCATTTCATCGAGAGAGGGGGTGATCAGCCCGGAGAGCCCGATGATGTCAGCGCCCACCTCCCGGGCAGTGGCGAGGATCTTCTCACAGGGGACCATCACCCCAAGATCGGTAACTTCGAATCCGTTGCAGGACAATACGACGCCAACGATATTCTTGCCTATATCGTGCACGTCCCCCTTGACCGTGGCCATCACTACCTTGCCAGCGGAACGTTGACCGGGATTGGCCGCCTTTTCCTCTTCCATGAAGGGGGTGAGCCAGGCCACGGCCTTCTTCATGACCCGGGCGGACTTGACTACCTGGGGCAGGAACATCTTTCCGGCGCCAAAGAGATCTCCCACGATCGACATTCCGTCCATGAGGGGTCCCTCGATGAGCTTGAGTGGTCGGCCATGCTTGAGGCGGGCCTCCTCAGTGTCAGTTTCGATAAACTCGGTAATTCCCTTGAGCAGCGCATGCTCAAGGCGCTTCTCTACTGGTTGCTCCCGCCACCTGAGATCAACTTCCTGTTCCTTTCCTTTCTGCCCCCTGAACTGCTCGGCAAGCTCCAGGAGCCTGTCGGTGGCATCGCTTCGCCGGTTGAGGATCACATCCTCGACTCCTTCAAGCAGGTCGGACGGAATCTCGTCATAAACCTCAAGCATCCCCGCATTGACAATCCCCATGTCCATTCCGGCACGGGTAGCGTGATACAGGAAGGCCGAGTGCATGGCTTCCCGGACCACGTTGTTGCCCCGAAAGGAGAAGGAGATATTGGAGACCCCCCCGGAAACCCGGGCATGAGGCAGGCTTTCCTTGATCCAGCGGGTTGCTTCGATGAAGTCGACAGCGTAGTTGTCATGTTCCGGGATGCCGGTAGCGACGGTCAGGATGTTAGGGTCGAAGATGATGTCCTCGGGA
>PAQU01000044.1 GCA_002709395.1 Roseibacillus sp.
ATTAGATTTGGTTGCTTGTCGAGCGTCGACCCGAATCCAAACAGAGGGGTAACGGCGGAGTCTCTTACGGGTTAGTCCTTGAACCTGGCCGGGCGCCTCAAAGACAGCGAGCTGGCTGAAGGCTCCGCCCATCCAGTTTGCCGACTTTACGCAAACCGCAGCCCATTCAAGTTTTTCAATCCCGACCCTTGAGGGGACTTATAGGCCTCGCCTTACTCGGTCACCTCATACCCGAGCTCCCGAATAGCAATCACGACATCATCTTTTCTGACCGTGCCGGTATAGGCCACCTGACCAAGCTCCCGTTCAGCTCGAGTCCACTCGACCCCTTCCAGCCTAATGAGAGTGGCCTCGATATTTCTTTCGCAACGATCACACCGCATCCCATCCACCTGCAATACCTGCGCCCCTGTGGGATAAGGAATCTCAGGTTCCGTTGGGCCGGATCGGCAGGCTTGCAGGAGAAGCGTGCCCAGTAGAAGCAGGAATAAACGATACAACCCCGGTATCATAACTCCATTCCATCAGCCTCCATGCTCCACTCGGGAAACGGATCGACAAAATTTTTATTCCAGCTGCTCTCGTCTGTCGACAACTCGGACTCGGTAAGCAGGCAATGGTCGAGCATGGAGACGAGTGCCTGTTGATCCATGTTGCGTCCAATCAGGGCGATTTCCTGGCGACAGTCACCATTTCCCTCTTTCCAGACACGCTCAATATGACTGGCGTCCTCCGGCCAGTGATCCCGGGGAACTGCGGCCCAGAAATATCCAGCGCAGTGGTGTCTCGCTACTGCGCCAGCTTGGGACCAGAATCCAGCAACCTTGAGGCGGGTTGCCAGCCAGAAGACGCCCTTTGAGCGGATGACACCGGGCCATTCCCGCCGGAGGCAGTCATGAAAACGCTCGGGATGAAATGGGATGCGTCGTTCGTATATGAAGCTGGTGATTCCGTATTCCTCGGTTTCAGGGGTCTGCTCAACAAGTGAATCAAGCCAGCCTTCGTGCCGGGAGGCGCGCTCGAGGTCATACAGTCCTGTGCCCAGCACGGCATCAAGGGGAACATCGGAATGCACGGAATCGAGTATCACCGCCTGGGGATTAAGCGCGCGGATCATGCCATGAACCTTGTGGCGTTCTTCTGGCGAGACGAGATCGATCTTGTTGATGAGGATGACATCGGAAAAGTCGACCTGATCAGAAAGAAGGTCCACGATCGTCCGTTCATCTTCCTCCCCTACGGCCTGACCTCTATCCACAAGCTGTTCGGTAGTCGCATAATCACGGAGAAAATTGGGAGCATCCACGACGGTGACCATTGTATCGATCGTGGCAATATCCCCAAGGGAGTGGCCATTCTCGTCCTCAAAAGTAAAGGTCTCAGCAACCGGCATGGGCTCCGAGACACCGGTTGACTCAATCACGAGGTGATCAAAACGGTCCTCCCGGGCCAATTTTCCAACTTCCTGAAGAAGATCTTCCCGGAGCGTGCAGCAGATGCAGCCGTTGGACATCTCGACCACTTTTTCCTCGGTATGGGAAAGCAAGGCATCACCGTTGCGAACGAGGTCAGCGTCGATGTTGACCTCGGACATGTCGTTAACGATCACGGCCACCTTGCGACCATCCCGGTTGCGCAGGATATTGTTGAGGAGGGTAGTCTTTCCTGAGCCGAGGAAACCCGAAAGAACGGTCACTGGGAGCTTTCGATTCATGAATTGGAGAGCTTAGTCGAGTTGTCGAAGGGTTTTGGGCCAGGGGTCCGGAAACTCTTCTCCGGCTTTCCAGGCGGCGACTTCCTGCTCATTGCAGAGAGCAGAGCGGAGGGCCCGGGCGAAAGTTTCGCATGCATCGGGGAGACCAATAAGCGTAAGCTCATTATGCCGGTCGCCAAAAACGTGATGGGCCGACTCAAGGCGCTTAGTCAACAACTCGACTTCTTCAGGAAGCAGCCTCCCATCGGTATTTCGAACGATTTCCGAACGCCAGTAGCCTGTGAGTTCGAGGGCGATCTGACTGCCGGACTGTTGCCAGAGGAGAACGTGGCCCGGTCGCGAAGCGAGCCAGAGGTAGCCCTTGGTACGGTAGAGTCCAGTCCCGAGATTGTTACTCACGACGTCATGGAGTCGCTCCGGATGAAACGGTCGGGGGTCCCGGATAACGGTAGCTTCGACCTGAGGGGCGGTGGCACTGCTGTCAGCGAGGCCCAGTCGGTCGGCCCGACCCTTCAGTTCTGCAAGATTTGGTGCAGGGCTCGCTTCAAGCTGGGGTAAGAGCAGGCCGGCCTGTGCCGAAAGCCCAACCGTGGCATTCGGTTGCAGCTTCTGCAGGATGCGCACCTGGGCGTCGACCACAGGCCGGGGAATGGTGTCGACCTTGGTAAGGATAATGGTGCTGGCAAAGGCTATCTGTTCGGCGAGCACCTTGGAGGCTTGAAGCAGTGCCGGATCCTCCCGCGAGGGGACCTCGCCGGTAAGGATTCGGCCATCAGCGAAATCCCGGTGGAGGTTGAGTGCGTCAACGGTGACGATAAAATGGCGTAGGAAAAAGCGGGAATCCTGAGTGAGGGCTGATATGAGGGGCCACGGACGTGCGGCTCCAGTGCTCTCGCAGAGGACCTGTGCAGGGGCTGGATCGAGTTCGGCGATTTCGTTGAGAATACGGGCTAGCGATGGACGGAGCTTTTCACGCGCATGCACTCCGTGGAGTGCTGCAACCCGATCTCGAAGCTCACCAGGCGTCGTCGTGGAGCCTTCGCTGGAAAGTAACTCGGCATCAATTCCAAGCTCGCTGAGGTCATGTACGATAAGGGCTGCGTCACGCAGAGTCTCCTCGCGTTGCCAGCGGCGGAGCAGCGTGGTCTTTCCCGATCCAAGAAATCCGGAGAGGACGGTTACTGGCAACATCGACTGCCCGCTCATGCTTCCGACGGTGAACAGTAAGTGGCTTCCATGAGGTCGAGACATTCAATCCAGAATGGAGCGTTCATTGCATCGTAGCGGACTGAGTCAGGGCCCGTTTTGGTCGTAAAAAGAATATTACTTGGTTCTTCCACAAGTTCATCGAAAAGCCTGTTGAGGCAATAGCCATGTATCTCGTCCCGGGCACCCTCCACCGGGCTACCCTGAAGGCCCTGAGCATGCTTTCGAAGAGCGGCAAGGACGAAAAAAAGCTCCCTGCCCCCGAGTTCGACGCCGAGGGGAATAGCTGCCTGCCGATGATCCTCAACGATGGCTGCGAGTCGTTTGACAATTCGCCTGGCCTCCCCTTTCCGATCACCGATGTCCTGCTCAATTTCTGGCTGAGAAGGTATCTCGGTGCCCATCTCGAAGAGAGGACGAACAGTGTCGGGACGGCTGTCACGTTTCATGAGTTGGTCCGTGCGGGGTGAAGGTTGAATCTGTCGCGGAATGATCGGGGGACGCCGCGCTCCCGGGAGTTTTTCTTAAAAACAGGTGAGAAAGGGCAATGAGATGAGGAAATTCCACGAGTAACCCTATGATCAGAGCGGCGTGAATCAAGGGTTGATCCGGTATAGCGACCATGGTCAGACCAAGGATCAGGGGTGCATTTCTCGCGGCAGTGGTCATTGCCAGTAACACATGCTGTGCCTGGCTCAGGCGGCAGCACCGTGCAAGCAACTCACTCAATATCCACGACACCACGAAAAACAGGGAGACCGCTAACAATATCTTGAGCAGAGCCAGGGGATTAGCGGTCAGGGTAGCAGTGTTTTGCACAAAGAGACAAAGGGCTACCGCTGCAATCACCGGGTGAACGAGATTCCCGGAGAGGGAAGATACCTTTTCGTAGCTACGCTTCCCTCCGAGACGAGCCACGATCAGGCGCAGGACGAGAGCGCAGGACAGAGGGAGGAAAAACCACTGAGCGAGGGCACTGTTCAGCACGCCGGAACCGCTCCCTGACTGGAACCCTGTGATAAGGCTGAGGTAAACAGGGAACAGAATGAGCTGAGTGATCAGGTTCACCGGCAACAATACCGTGCCAAGCGCCACATCCCCCTTAGCGATGCGTGTGAATCCAAGGAACCAGTCCGTGCATGGAAAGAGAAAATAGAGC
Organism: Roseibacillus sp.; assembly: GCA_002709395.1. Taxonomy (GTDB): domain Bacteria; phylum Verrucomicrobiota; class Verrucomicrobiia; order Verrucomicrobiales; family Akkermansiaceae; genus Roseibacillus_B. The sequence continues at coordinate 4,080 of PAQU01000044.1, forward strand.
AGGAGACCCACGAACAGCGCTGATTCCCGAGGAAAAAAGAGGGAGGCAATCCCCCAACCGGCCAGGGGAATCAGGATAAAGTTCGCTATCCATGCAATTGACAGGAACCGGAGGTGACAGGTTGCGTAGCGAAGCGGATGAAACCGGACCTCCACAAAAAGGAGCACTAAGAGCCCGAATAGCAGAGGGTCAATGAGGGAGCCAAATGACTGTCCGGCCTGTGGCAACCCCCACCCTAGCCCTAAGCCGGTGGCAATGGCCAATGGAAGCAACCATGGGCCGACCTTACCCCAATGATTCATGAGGAAAAGGAGGCCGGTTGAGGAGCAGAGTCCGTAGGGTCGATTGCGCATTCACAATTTGTACAGCAATCGAGGTCGGAGTTCATGAATCCGGCCTTGAGGTAGGACATGAGCTTTTCGTCGACGCCCTGCTTGCCAACCCTAGTGGCGATCTCGTGCGCGACTACTCCAAAGCGCGCGCGGAACTTGTAGATAAAGCAAAAAAGAGCCCTGCGATGCACCAGCGCGGGCCCGGAGTAGAATAACCCGGGGACCAGGGTGGACTCATCGGCTTCTTCGCTGAAGACNGGGAGGCCGTTCTCATCATGCTTGAAGAGTTCCTCAACGGGTCCAAGACCAGAATGAAAGCCGTTGGCAAGAATGGGGCGGGTATGGGAGACGGAGGGAATGTCGTCCTGGTCACGGAGCATCCACCAGCCCTCTGCTTCCTCGATCTTGCGGATATCGGTGTTCTTTACGAGCTCCAGTTTTTTCGCCTTGTTGGAGGTCCGGAGTAATGCGCGCAACCGGTCGAGGGTGCGTGGACTAAGCGACCTCGACGGATCCGGATGGTCCGAGGACCAAGGTTCGCCACGTGCAAGCAGTCGCACGGACTTTCCGAGAGTCACCAGATTAAGGGCCGCATCCACTCCGCTTTCGTAGCCGCCGATGACTGTGAAGGAGTCCCCTTCAAGCGCGCTCCAGTCCTTGACCTTCGATGAGTGCAACGCAAGGNGCGCACCGGGAAAGGCATCCTCGCGCGGGAAAAAGAACTGCCCGGCAGCCCATACCACATAGCGGGCGACTATCTCTCCCTCATTGGTGGCAGCGATAAAGTCATCATCCTGTTTCCTCAAGGCGGTGACCTTGATTCCGGTGCGTACCGGTAGTTGATGATGGGTGGCAACTGCCTGCAGGTAATCTGCATAATGGCGGCCTTCAGGGTGCTGGGTGCGAAGAAAATCGGCCGGCGAGGTCTCCGGATCAATAGCGTTGAGATCGGTGAGGCCAAAGGAATTGGAATAAAAGGATGGCGTCAGGAGCGACATCTGCCGTGGCCAGTTGCGGAAAGCGGCTCCGATCTCCCGGGCATCGATAACCAGCATGTCAATAACCCCTGCCCTCTTGAGAGCTGTCGCAACTCCTAGTCCGGCCGGCCCCGCGCCGACGATGAGGACACCGGTATGAAGAACTTCCTTACTCATCCCATTACGCAATTTTCATCTAGTTGGCGGCGCGCTGATTCCAGAAGGTCCATTGGTTCAAGATCTGCGCCGATCATGATGGCAGAGGCCGGCACCCGCTCAGAGATCGCTACCCTGAGTGGATTGGGACTGAGACTCCTGCCAACCCGCTCAAACAGGTAGCGGGCGTCGGGCTGGTCAACCGTTCGGACGAGTGCTTTAGCCCGGATCACAGACTCAGGCAGGTCAGCGAGCCATGAGCAAANATTCGCGGACTGGAGAGGCTCTGGAAGCAGGATCTGGCAGCCGGTGAATTCGTGAGCCAGGTGATGCCGGGTGGACAACGACCGGGGTGCGGGCAACGACCACTTGATTTCCCGCTGCGGGATCCCAGTTCTACCTACGGCGAGAGGGCGATTTTGAGCCAAGGCCTGCGTCAGTTGCTGAGACAGAGCCTCTGCGTTAGTTTCACTTGCGCGGGGGTTTATAGCCTGAACTCGCTCCCGGAGGTCCTCATGGCGTGCCTCGCTGACTCCCTCCTGGTGACTGATGACGAAATGGCTGGCAGTCTCAAGTTGCAACTCCTCAAGCTCGGCGAAAGCCCTCCGATTTCCGAAGTGCCGCGCATCAACCACACAGACCTGCCATCGCGGCCGCATGAGAAACCGGGATTCCAGGAGGGTGAAGCTTTCAAGAAGCGGAATAGGGTCAGCGGTCCCGTTCAACTCGACAAACAGCACATCGTGGCGGGTTTTCGAGGCTTCGATCACAAGCCCCGCTAGTTCGTCAAGCCCTTCACAGCAGACACAGGAGCCAGCAAGGGCAGAAACTGACGCTGCATGATCGCGTAAGGTCTCACAATCGATCTCCGGGTTCTCTCGATCGTTAAGGATCACATCGGCAACAAGCTGATACTCCGTCAGCGCCTTTAGGCAGCGCCGCAAGAACGTCGTTTTGCCTGCTCCGAGAAATCCGCTGAGGAGCACCATCGGGCGCACCCCGACCAGCGGTGGAAGGATCTGTGAATCCAACGCCTTGGTCATGACTCTGCGAGGGCCTGCTCGAACCAGCGTAGAACTTGATCGCGATGCGCAGCGCCATAAGCCTTCAGAAGGGACCGGGTAGAGGGATCGTCCTCGTTGGAAAGGGCCTCCATACGGGCCCTGCAATAGGCCGCGTCGAGGCTTAGCTTGGCCCTTTCTGTCAACTCATCCCGCCAGTGGGCGTAACTCTCGTATAGGGGATTCATTTATCAGGAATTCTCAGTAAATCGTCGTGCACGAGGCAGGTTTGCTGGATCGTCCCGTAGACCGGCCACCCAGCGTGTTGCCTCCTTCGGGGGTAACCAGGGGCGGGAGCGCGGCAACTTCTTGAAAAGCTGGTGACAGGATTCCCGGTATCCTCCAGGAGTCAAATGTCGTATTTCCTCCTCATGTGCGATCCACCAGTTAAAAAATGGCCTCGAGCAACTGTAGAGGCTCTCATAGTCCCCTCCCGAATAGCATTGGTTCGGATATTTACCTGGCACCGGAGGAGAGCTTTCGTGCCAATGAACGCAGCGGCGAAAGGGACGAATGTAGATCATCCCGCCGGATTCACCCAGCCATCCTGCGTGTGAGCCGTGTAGTTCGATCGCTCCGCCCTGCCAGGGTAAACGGTAACACGAGGTTCCCTTCAGGCCCGTCGAGGGGCGCTTACTGAAGCCTGTGCGAACGAAGAGGTTGCCTTCAGCATGCTGGGCATCCCGCCCCCAGAAATACATTTGCTGTTCCAAGCCTTTGGCAAGATCACGAAACAACGCTGTAAGCGTAGATTTTCCGGATCGGGGCATGGCGCTTCTCTATCGCGCCACATCTATTATTGCAACTTATTTGCATTAGCATGGAGGGGGAACTGCCACCACCGAAGGCTGAATGACCTCCCGCCTTACCAACTGAAGTTCCGGGAGAAACTGAGATACTCGTCAGACCTCAGGTGTCCTACCAATTATCCGGGTTGAGGCTACCACGCCGAGCCCTAACCGATTGCTGGGTTGGTCTGCCCATGTTCAGCTTCCGGAAGGGAAGCCCTCACGAAGTCCTGCCACTTAAACAGCGTGCAATTAAGGCTTAACCACCTTCCTGCAAGCATCTGAGGCTACGGGTGCCGTATGTGAACAGAGCGAGCCGGGGCCCTTCGCGGTCTATCCTGATAGCCTATAGGCCGGCAGGAGACTTCAGGCGATTAGGGACTATCCCAGGAACCGGAAGGCTCCCCTTCGAAAATGATGTAACTGCTGCCCGGACCAAGAAAATCTCAGGGGGTCCCCTGTTGCGGAGCTGCTCGCTCTTCCGGGCCGAGGTTGGTGAGGGCAGATTCAGAGCTCCCTCTGAAAAGTCGAACGCGATTGCTCCCCTTTTCCCGTCGAAGAACTCTTTGGTGAGGATGATAGGGAATGGCTTCCTGAAACCGCCGAGCTGCCCCCTCATCGTGCCATCTTGTCTCAAGCAAGAGTATCGAATCGTTGTCAGAAAACTCCCAGAGCGCCCAGCGGTCTCCAACCCAGTGACCGGCCAGAGCCCTGGCCTCGGATACGCCATACCACTGACTCAGCCAGGAAATGAGGCCACCGACTCCAAGCACATTGGTAAAGGCGGGGGAAGTGTCCATAATCCCGTCTGCGAAGTCTCTGACTACGGGGTCGGGTCTCCACAGCGAGGCATCCTGATACCAGAGCGGCCGGAAGAATTCCATTGTAGTGCTGGGAGGCTGCTCAAATGCAGATTCTATCGCGGCAAGCGGGCCGGTTGAGCCGACCAGGAAATCAACGAGGAAGGGGCCGAGTTCCCTCGGAAGATCGAACCAATGATAAAGACCTCCGGGCACGTTAGGCGGTATCTGCCCTTGTTTCAGGAGTTCGTCAGGGGGGCGGCCTGTGGTAGAAATACCACGGCTTCGAGCGTAACGATAAATGGCAAGCGCATTAAGTCCTTGCCTCAGCGCCATGTCCGCCCGGCGAGAATCGTCGTTACCTCGAGTCCTTCCTTCGGCCACCGATTGTTTTCTCTTAAGAGGAAATGTTTGCCTGGCAATCGCCTCGGCAATTTCGCCGACTATCGAAAGCCTGATGTAGGGGTGATTCTCGGGAACTGTATTGAGTAGATATATTACGCTTCCTTGTTCGTTCGCCAGAGCAAGTCTTCGCTTGAGCTGTATTTGTGCCAAAGTATCAACCCATCCGGATTCCTCCGGAAAAAAACCCAATAATGAAAAAGCCCGGGCCTGCCCGGCCTCGGGAAAGTCAGTCTCGAGATCGGACCTTATAATCATTTCGAACCTTTCAGGAGTTACCGGTTCGAGTCGGATGGGATGTCGCGGTTCCTGACCCAGGATTTCGCTGATTTCATGGATCAACTCGGACCATGCAATTTCAGGAAGAGGATCAGACTCCTTTCCTTTTGTGTGGTTACCGGGTGTTCCGTGCCCGGGAGCCCGCACAGGCCCTTCTCCATCATGAGGGGAAATGGTTGCATTCTCCAGTGAGTATAGGAATCCATGCTTCTGCCCCTCGTGCCGACTCTCTGCTAGCGAAATCCGCAAGGTGCCACTCACCTTGGAAGCCTCCTCTATAAAAGGAAAGTTGCCCTCTGTCTCATCTTTACCGCCTTGGGTGACGAATACAACCTGGCTCAGGTTTGGCGGACTGCAAAAAGTGCACCCTACGTAGCTTGGCACGATCATGCAGCGCCGCATGTCCTTGAGATCGTCGAAGGGCGCCATGAAACCGACCAAACTCACCCGCCTGCCGTCGAGTTCCTTCAAGGACTCGGGAAATTCGAGATCCATATCGATCAAGTCCCGTGGCCGGGTCTGATCAAGCATTGGAAAACTAATCTGTGGGAGATCCTCGAAGGATTTCTCCCTGCTCAAGTGTTTGCCTTTTTTAACTCCATGGATTAGGGCCCCGAGGTTCAGGTCAAGAAAGTGGTATGCCCCGGTCGTAATCGCAGCGATGAACAGGAGTATTACTAATCTGGTCTTCATAGCCTAACTTTGGGGTGACTTACTTACTCTGTCAGGTGGAGCTCTTCGATCGGAGTTCTCCGGTAACATGAAATTGCTGGAAATAGAGAGGCGATGCTTCCACAAAATGCGATGGCGCCAAGCGCCATAAGCTCGCTACCGGGCATGCGCCACGACTGGAGAACAAGACCGGTTGCATCGCGGATCGACCCGGCAGCGAGTGCGAGCCCCCCGTGACCAAGAGCGAGCCCAAGCGCTACTCCACCAGCGGTAAGAATTATTCCTTCGAGGAAGACGAGGGTGGCAACTTCCAACCGGGATCCGCCGAGACTACGGAGAATTGCGATATCGCGGCGACGACGCTCGGCCGCCTGATGGAGGGTGAGCAGGCAACTGAGGCAGGAGACTGCTACCACGGCGGATGCGATGACCAGGAGTGCGCGCTGAACTGGATCAATAATACCACGCTGAAACCGCATGATCTCATTAATAGGGATTGCGGCGATTCCTTCGGAACGTTTTCCGATCTCGTCAACCATCCAAAGACGGAGACCCGGTGCCTTAAGGCGGATCAGAATCGCCGTAGCTTGGCGTTCCTTCTGGCTGCCAAGCAGGGCTGAACCCTGGATGGCAGAGTGAATTCGTTCTTCGGTTTCGTGTATTTCCCACACCGAGGTAAGGGATCCAAATATAGCCCGGTCCTGGGCTGTGCCTGTAGGGGCCAGAACACCACTGACCCGATAAGGAAAATCCTGATGAACCTCAGCTCCCGGCAAATCGACGAGCCCGTGAGTTCCGAAAAAAGTGTCCCCGACTTCAAGTCCAGTTGAGGTAGCTACGTAACTACCCAGCACCACTTCGAACGGATCCTTAAAGGTGTCTCCGTGGGCTAGTTCGAAAAAGCTCCCACCCCCTTCCCTCGCCGGAAGATCGAAAAAGTGCGCTTCCGTGCCCACTATGCGATAGCCTTCGTAGTTATCTCCCAATCCGATCGGGGCCGCCCAGAGGACCCGCGAATCCCGCCGGAGGCGTTCATACTCCGTAAAATCAATGTTCCCTGTGGGTGAATCGAGGTGATAAACACTACCGAGAACAAGCTGAAGCGGGCTCCCTTTGCCCCCAACAACGAGATCGTAGAGCCCTGCATCCCGTGACAGGGCGTTGTCTGCCTCATGCCGAAGGGCAACCACGCCACAAATCAAGGCCACACCCAGGGCGATGCTGCCCACTGTGAGGAGACTGACAAGCCACCGGAACCTCAGGTAGCGCCATGCCATGGCGAGCAAGCTCATCGGGCTGCCTTCTCCTTCCTCTGGAGATCTCCGGAATGCTGAATAAGCGTGGAGCAATCAAATCTCCGCGGCATATCAGATGCGAGGGCAGCGTCGTGGGTTACTAGAAGCAGACAACGATCCTCCTCGGCGGCAACCTCTCGAAGAAGGGAAAAAACACCCCGTCCAGTATGGGGATCAAGTGATCCCGTAGGCTCATCTGCAAGTAGAATCGAGGCATTTCCGGCAATCGCTCGGGCGATGGCTACGCGCTGTCTCTCTCCTACCGAAAGTTGATCTGGCCTAGCATTAAGCCGGTGGCCCAATCCCACTCGTGCTAGAGCTTCACGAGCCCGCTCACGGATGGCTGACTTTCCCCGGCCCGCTACACGCAGACCGATGGCAACATTTTCAACTGCCGTAAAGGGAGCGAGAAGGTGAAAGGTCTGGAAAACCATCCCACAATGGATACCACGGTGTCGATCAAGCTGTGCTGGCCGCATGATTGCAAGGTCTGCTCCGGCAACACTAACCTCACCATCATCCGGTCGTCGCAGACCAGCGATTAAGTTAAGGAGGGTGCTTTTCCCGCAACCACTCGGACCGGTCAAGGCGACGGCTTCTCCCTGGGCCACCTCAAAACTCGGCAGTTTGAACCGTGCGCAGGAGCCGTGTGCTGGGTCACCAATACTGAGTCTGACATCACGGAGGCGGATCATTGCTCAATAGGACCTGCTTTTTAGTTTTCCAAGTCGACTTCTGGGTCCCGTATTATTTCAGTGGCCATCGCCATGAACATGGGGGCGAAGGGTAAACAGGCCTGTAGTGCCACCTTCGAAGACGAGATTCGCCTTGGCAGCAAAATCCCCTCCCCTCAACCATGTGGCATCCATTCCGCTTTTACCGGGAAAGACAAAATATGAGGTAGCTCCTTCATGGATGGTGGAATTCCCCGACTCATCCTTGTTCAGTTCCCGGTCCCGGACTCCCAAGGCAACCTCCTTGCCGTGGTCTGGGAATTTAAGAATAAGGATACTATCGAGCGGCAGTCGCCAAGGTGCGCCGCCATGTCCTCCCTGTGTTAGCCATATTTCAAGATCACCTGCATCATCGTGGAGCTTTATCTCAGCTGTTCCGACCTGTTCCCCCCCCGCTCCGAAGACCGGGTGCAGAAAACCGTCATGGGGTCCCTCGTTCCCATGCAGGTGGGGCATCCCTGCCGCCTCGATTAACTTCTCGATCACAGGGTGAAGGCCGAGAACGAGAGAAGAGAGAGATTCGTCCCCGAGCTCTTCAGAGGCAAGTTCCTCGATAAGATTGGCAAGGTCTGCCATCAGAGTCTCCACCTGCTGCGGCTCCAGTGTATTGGATGGAATCGTCGCAGGCACCACTGCCCGGCCCACCTCCAGAAGCTCGGCAAGCGAAGCGCGAACGGAAGCATTGTCCCCGGTGCGGGCGAAGCCCTCGACCTTGTAAGCGACATTGTCAAGGCGGCTGAGTTCTGGCCACTCTACCGCTTCCGTTCCGGAGACCTCGCTCTTGTCATTACAGGAACTGATGAGAAGAAAGGAACAAATCGTGAGGGGTAAAATGACAGCTAACCTGAGGAATTTCATCGCTTTCAGAACTAGATGTGCGAACCTTGTAATGCAACTTATTTGCATTAGAGGTCGCCTCTGAAGCATCCCTTCGATTTGACTGCCATACAATCTAAGACCGGTGACCTGAGCCTGATTTCGGAAGCGGAAATTCCGATTGGTGAAAGATGACAGCTGACTGTAGATTAAACAGGTGATGCCCGCTTCCGTTGATCGACGCCGTTTCCTCCAGGGGGCAGGGTTGTCATTGGCGTTACCACTGATGGAGAGTGCCGCGCCAAGGGCGATGGCGGCCACTTCCGCAAAGCGGCCCCGAAGGATTCTCGCCATCGGCAACCATCTGGGTTTTTATCCCCCGGCGTTCTTCCCGGAAAAGGCAGGTGCGGACTACGTCAGCAGCCAGACCCTGAAGAACATTGAGAGGCACCGAAAGGATTTTACCGTCTTCTCGAATCTCGATGATGGAGCCCACGGAGGTCATTCAGGAGTTCATGCCTTCCTGAGTGGAGGTATCCGCAAGGAGGAGTCGGGGGGCTTCCCGGAGAAAAACATTTCCCTTGATCAGGTAGCCGCCGAATACAGCGGATCCACCGCCCGCTTTCCGTCAATCAACGCCGGACTTGGGGAGGGAACGGACATGTGCTGGAATCGCACGGGAGTAAGAATTCCGCCGATCAATAATCCAGCCCGCCTCTTCGAGGCCCTTTTTGTTGAGCGGTCAAAATCCGAGCGCGACTTGGAGCGAACACGTCTGGAGCATCGGGGAAGTGTCCTCGATGCCCTTCGCGAATCTGCCAAATCGCTGCATGGGAACCTGAGCAATGCCGACCGGGACAAGCTCGATCAGTATCTGACATCGGTCCGTGACGTCGAGAACCGACTGCAGATGTCCGAAGTCTGGCTCGATAAGCCCAAGCCAAGGCCGGCTATCGCCCCAGTCACCGATGAAGACCGTATGCACATCGAGGAACTGCCGCTTTTCTTCGATCTGCTGACGCTGGCGCTGCAGACCAACTCCACAAGGGTCGCGACCTTTGAGATTCCCATGGGGTTTACCACCTCTGATCTCGACAACGTTAGCTCCGGCTACCACGGCCTCTCACACCACAGCAAGGGAGAGAGCAAGCTCGAGCAACTCAAGGTCGTGGAGGATTATATCTTCTCACAAATAGACCGGCTCTTTGACGGCTTGCGGGAGGCCAGGATCTTCAACGATACTCTGGTGGTGATAGGTAGCGGTATGAGCGATGGCTCAACGCACAGTAATAAGAATCTGCCCGTTCTTCTGGCAGGTGGCGGCCTCAAGCACCAGGGCCACATAATCTCCCCCGCGGACAAGCACAGGCGCGTGCCCTTGTCTAATCTTTGGCTGTCATCCCTGCAATGGTTTGGCGTCGAGCGGGAGCGATTCGGAAAAAGCACCGGAACGTTTTCGCAGATGGACTTCTCCTGAATGATGAATCGCTTACGCTCAGGCGTCTTTGCCCTTCTCGGGATCGTTAGTGGGAGTGTCGCTCGGGCCGAGTTGCCCGAAGTCTTCCTCAGTCAATACTGCTACAAGTGTCACGGTCCTGAAAAGCAAAAGGCCATGCGCCGCTTCGATACCTTGTCCTCCAGCATCAGGGATTTTCAACAGCTGGAGCAATGGCAGGAGATTGTCGATCAGCTTAACCTGGGGGATATGCCGCCTCAGGACCAAGAACAACCCTCAACGAGAGAGCGGCTTACCGCGGTTAAGGCCATGACCGAGGCAATAAAAGGGGCGCGGGAGAGATTCGGCGGGTCAGGCCAGCACACGGCTCTTCGCCGCCTGAACAAGGTGGAATATCAAAACACCATCAGCGACCTACTTAGTCTGAATCTTGACGGGTGGAACCCGGCTGAAGATTTTCCAGCGGAAGTAACGGCTGAAGGCTTTGATAATAATGGATCCAAGCTGGTGACCTCAGGTCTCCTTTTACAGAAATATCTTCCTGCGGCTGAGACCGCAATTCACCGGGCGACGCACTTCAAAGCCAAGCCCGAGACTAGATCCTATACACAGAAGTCGCCGTTCTATTTCGACGGAAAAAGCGCCAAGGGGTTGCCCAAGCTTTTCAGCGTGGACCGGTTCCGCTTTGTTCCTGAGACCCCCTATACGGATCTCTACGGCCGGCACTACCGGGGTGGACACATCGGATTTCTTCCGCTTCAGCGGCAAGGCGGCGTTTCGCACGGCGGGAACTACACGATCCGCGTGCGTGCCGCGGCCGTGGATCGGACCCACGACTACGGTAAGATAATAAGCGACTTCCGCAACGGTGACCCGCTGGTCCTGGAAATAGCTTCCGTAGATCGTCGTGGCAGCGTCACCTCCGCCGGTAACGTCAGTAAGATGGTGTCTCTTGCCACCTATGAACTGACAAGCGAAGAGCCCCAATGGTTCGAGTGGACTGGCCATCTCGATAAAGGATATGAGCCGGAGATTCGCTTCCGCAATGGCACGACAGCAACCAAGCGGCTGACTCGATTATTGCTGAATAAGGCTGATGAATTCCCTGAATTCAAACCCTACGCCAAGATGCGGGAAACAGATACTGGTGGTCTCGAAAGATGGCATGGTGTGCTCAAGGCTTATGGGGGGCCCAAGCTCCGGGTGTGGGAAATCCAGGTGGAGGGACCACATCTTGAACAATGGCCGCCTGCCGGACACCATGCCCTGTACGGCAACCTTAAGGAACAGGGCGTCAATCTGAAGACAATCAATAAACGCCTGTGGTCCTTCGCTCGCAGCGCTTTTCGCCGGCCGCCGACCGAATCCGAACTCAATCCCATCCTCGAGTTGGTGGCGGCAAAACTGGAGGCCGGCATCAAGCCAGTTGAGGCATTGCAGATCGGTTTTCAGACCATTCTCTGCGCGCCAGGTTTTCTCTATCTTAACGAGGGCGAGGGTGAACTCAGGGGGTATGCGCTGGCCTCACGGCTATCCTATTTCCTTTGGTCGTCAATGCCTGACGAGGAACTGCTCGAAAACGCCGCCTCCGGCAAACTTGATGAACCGATAACTCAGCGCGAGCAGGTGGAGCGCATGCTCTCCGATCCCAAGGCTCAGCGTTTCGTCAGTAATTTTACGCGGATCTGGCTAGAGCTCGATAACATCGGCAAGATGCCTCCATCCGGGGACTTCATAAGCTATTACCGGGATAACTTGGAGGAAGCCATGCGCAAGGAGACCGAGTATTTCTTCGGGCATATCCTCAAGGAAAACCTCCCCCCCCGCGAGTTTCTTACCGCCAATTACAGTTTTCTGAATCGTGAACTGGCAGAGCACTACGGAATGTCGGGGCTCAAGGGGAATCATTTCCGCAAGGTAATTCTCCCGCATAAATCGCGCGGTGGAATCCTTGGGCATGGCAGTTTTCTGACAGCCTCGGCGAATGGCGTGGACACCTCGCCGGTTGTTCGGGGAATTTACGTAATGAATAAACTCCTCGGCTACACACCTCCGCCTCCGCCCGACGACGTGCCCGCCATCGATCCGGACGTGCGCGGCGCAACCACCCTCCGGGAACAATTGATCAAGCACCGGGCAGACGCCGCCTGTGCCCAGTGCCATAACAAGATTGATCCGGCTGGCTTCGCCCTGGAAAACTACGACGCCATCGGCGCGTGGCGTGATCAATACCCCGGAAAAATGAAAATAGACCCCTCCGGCAAGCTCTCAAACGGAAAGTCCTTCGCCTCAAGCGCCGAGTTCAGGAAATTGATTGGCAGCCAGCACGAAACCTTCACCCGTTGTCTCACCAAGAAGCTTCTCACCTATGCTATTGGACGCAAACTGAACAGTGGGGATCGCCCGGCCATAGACCGCATCGTCGAGGGAATGACTCGCAAGGACGCGGGACTCAGGGACCTCATGCATGCTATAGTGCTTAGCGACAGCTTCCGGCAGAACTAGCGCAACGGATTGCCGCTCTATGAACCCTCGACAGTTCACTGCTCACCACCGGAACCGCAGCATGAGGCATTAGGAATACCCGCCTCATCACGCTTTCATGGATCAAGTATATGGCTCGGCGCTTATCTATCCCCTGAGCGGGTTGCCCTCCGCTGGTTATTTTTGGGCTTCCTATCCGCTTTCATCCGGAAAGCCTCAGCAATAATCTCTCTGCCGATGCCCACTCGCCGCCGCTTTCTCCAATCAGGTGCTGCCCTGGCAGCGACAGTGAGTCCCCGTCGTGTTCTGGGCAATCAGGCCAACAAGAACAGCAGACTCCGTATCCTTCAGATCGGCGTTGGAGGGATCGGCCAACTTGACCGCAGGGAGCTGGCTAGTCACCCCATGGTTGAATTCACAGGATTTTGTGACGTCGATTCCAATTGGCTCGCTGAGTATTCGAAGCCCTATCCCGATGCCTTCAAGGTGACTGACTACCGTGAAGCCTTCGCCCTGCATGCCGAAAAATTTGACGCCGTGGTGATCGATACCCCTGACTTTCACCACGCGCCCATGCTGATTACAGCCCTGCAGAATCATAAACACATCTACGGCCAGAAGCCCCTCGTGCAACAGTTGGATGAATTACGCCTGGTCAGGAACGCTCTCAGGAAGCGCCCTGATTGTGTCACCCAGATGGGAAATCAACGAGCGACGAATGAGGGACGACTCAAGGCCATCCAGATGCTGCGTAAAAATCAACTCGGCCGTCCCCTCCATGCGCATGTCTGGACCGGTATGATGGAGCGAGGATCACACATGCCGGGTCCTTGGAGCAAGCTACCCGAACCCCAGCCCGTTCCCGGTCATTACGACTGGGACCTTTGGCACGGTCCGCTCACACGAAATCTCCCCTTCTCCGATGAGATCGCTCCGAGTCGCTGGCGGGGTTGGTGGGACACCGGCACCGGCATGCTGGGCGACTGGGGATGTCACCTCCTCGATGTTCTCTACTATGCCTACGACCTCCCTTCACCGACTTCCGTGCAAACGCACACGCCGCGCCCTCCGGGAGAGGCCCACTCTGGTCACAATCGAAGCACGATTACTTACCCCGGTGGTGAGCGATTTGGTCGCGACAAGTTCGTCGTCCACTTTTGCGATGACGAAATCAAGCCCTCTTTCCCAGCTCTTGGACTTCCCGATTTCCAGGCTGGTTTCAATTGCACTCTCATCGTGTGCGAGGAGGGATCCATCCTCTTGGGGGACCTCGGGAAAATCGATGTCTTTCGCAATGGACGGCGTGTCAACGAGCCGCTTCCTGGGTCGACTCCCACGAGCCACTGGCATGACTGGGTAGAAGCCTGCCTCGGCAGGAAGAAGGCTCACCGATCACCCTTCGAGATGGCCTTGCGGATCACGGAACCAGCACTCCTTGCGATAAAGGCCACGCGTTTCCCCGGGACGGATTTACGCTGGGATGGCATGAACCATCGCTTTACCAATCACGAGGGCGCGAACCGGCAGATCCTCCAGCGTGACTACCGCGAGGGGTTTGCTCCTCCCGTAATTTCCTGATCCCGTTACTGTAACTGGATCCGTTTCTTCCGGTTTAAACCTAGCTCCCCATACCCTTCAGCTCCTCAGGGGGAGACGGCCTGTGGCGGGGTATTGACGAGCTCAGCTCCTCCCGTATCCTTGGTCGAATCCTGATGAGGCTTTTCCGTCATCTTGGCTTACTCCTCGCCGCAGGTCTGGGAACATATGGCATCCTGCATGCGAGCGATGAGAAGCACTGGTCCTTTCAGCCGCTTCGTGTGGTGAATCCTCCACGCACCGATTGCCATCCCATCGATGCCTTCATCGAAAGGAAACTGGGAGAACATGGACTCAAACTTTCCCAGTCGGCTGACCCTCGGACCCTGGTTAGGCGTCTCTTCTTCGATCTGCACGGATTGCCGCCCACGCCGGATCGCGTGGCAATGTTCCGGAAAGACCGCACCGATCATTCGATTGCCGCTCTCATCGACGAACTTCTTTCCAGTCCCCGCTACGGAGAGCGCTGGGCCCAGCATTGGCTCGATCTCGTGCGCTACGCCGACACGCACGGATTCGAAGTCAATACCGAGCGACCTAATGCCTGGCCCTACCGGGATTACGTCATCCGCGCCTTTAACGAAGACCGGCCCTACCCCCGGTTCATTCTTGATCAACTGGCGGGTGATGCCACCGGCGAGGATGCGGCCACCGGATTCCTAGTCGCCTCTGCGGTCCTCTTGCCCGGACAGATCGGGAAAGACGAGGCCTCCAAGAGACTGGCCCGGCAGGACGCTCTCGATGAGATTATCGTGGCCACCGGCGACACCTTCCTCGGACTGAGTATTGGTTGCGCTCGCTGCCATGATCATAAGTTCGATCCCATCACCGCCCGTGACTATTACACCCTGCAGGCCTTTTTCGCGGGAGTGGATTACGGTGAACGACCCCTCCGCAATCCTGAGGTGGCCGCCAAGGCCCGCGTGACCTCAGAACGTATTACAAGGATTCGAGAGCGTATCGTCCGGGAAGAACCGCCTGCGGTAGTGCCCCGCACCATCCTCATAGACGACCAGGACGCGGCACGAACTACCCTCCTTGTTCCCAAGATCGGCCACGGCGCTCAATCTCCGGGAACCGATCGCGGCAACAAGGATGACCCTGGAGGAGTGGACCGCGTTCCCAATCTCAGCGGGAACGGATACACCTGGTGGCCTAATACTCCCGGCCGTGATGTCTTTACTTACAATCCCGGTTCCTCCGGCGGGTTCCGTGTTTGGATCTCGTGGGGGGCTCATGGGAGCGGAGTTCATACCCGGGACGCCCGCTACGTCCTTGACCTCGACGGAGATCTCGAAACGAAGGCCGATCAGAAAGAACTCGCGAAGGTGGATCAGTATTACCTCGCCGGAGTCTCGCAGGGTGAAACCGAGAGAGTGCCGCTTTGGAGCGGTTTTCTCGATGCAGGAGTACACCAGTTTCGGAAGGAAAGCCGGATCATTCTGCGTGGAGGCAAGACCCAAACCGCCATCACCGCCGACGCCATTCTCCTCCAGAAAGGGGCGCCGCGCTTTGCTCATCCCGTTTTGCGCCCCCCTGTCAATCCGCTCCGGAATGTTGAGCGCTTCGGAGCCATGAAGGCGCGCTTCGTGCGCTTCATTTCCCTGGCAACAATTGAGGGCAATAAACACGAGCCTTGCCTCGATGAACTCGAGATCTTCCAGGCTGGTTCCGACAACAACGTCGCCCTGACAGGGAAACCCACCTCGTCCGGAAATTACAATGATCCCGCCCAGCACCGCCTCGAACACATCAATGACGGACATTACGGAAACGGCAAGAGCTGGATCTCCAGCGAACAGGGAAAAGGCTGGGTGCAGATCGAACTGGCGGAAGCCGTAAAGATCGACCGCATCGTGTGGGCACGCGATCGCAGCGGCAAGTTTACCGATCGCCTCGCCCATCGCTACCAGATTGAAGTCGCCCTGGAACCCGGGCAGTGGATGCCGGTGGCAAGCTCGGAGGATCGCGTGCCCTACGGCATGCCCTTCGACCAGGTGGATGCGATCCTGCGTAATCTGCCACCGGAAACCAAGGGATCGGTCCGTGCAGACGCTCTGGAACTCGCCCGGCTTGAAAAGGAACTGAAGGAGCTTGAGACCACGCAGGAAGTCTACGCCGGAAAATTCCGGGAGCCTGACAAGACCTACCTTCTCAACCGCGGCGATGCCGAACAGAAGATGGAAGTGGTTTCCGCCGCGATTCCAGCCGTGTTAGGCCGCATTCCCCTCCCCTCTGAAACTGGAGAACAGGAACGGCGGATCGCCCTCGCTCGCTGGATAGGTTCCAAGAACAATCCTCTAGCCGCGCGCGTGATGGTGAACCGTGTTTGGCAGCATCACTTCGGACGAGGATTGGTGCATACTGCCAGCGATTTTGGGCTGAATGGCACCCCTCCCAGTCACCCCGATCTTCTCGACTGGCTCGCTCACCGCTTCATCGCTGACGGGTGGTCCGTGAAAAAACTCCACCGTCTCATCCTGACCTCCCGCACCTACCAGCAGGCGAGTTCCCTTCGGGAAAAGGAGCGTAACCTCGACGAAGAAGCACGACTCCTGTGGCGCTTTCCCCTCCGTCGACTCGAAGCAGAGGCCATTCGCGACAGTGTGCTCGCGGTCAGCGGCAATCTTAATCTCAGGATGGGTGGACCGGGTTTCAATTTCTTCAAGAGTCGTGGAGGACTTTCCGGCTTCCCCATCGTGGAAACCTTCAGCGGTGAGGGACTGCGACGCATGATCTACTCCCACAAGGTTCGGATGGAACGCGCACCCGTATTCGGCGCCTTTGACTGCCCGGATGCAGGACAAGCCACCCCGATTCGCAGTCGGGCGGTCACTGCCCTTCAGGCCCTCAATCTCTTCAACAGTAAATTCATGGTAGATCAGTCCAACGTGTTCGCCGCGCGAATCCAGAAGGAAGCTGGCCCCGATCCAGGGAAGCAAGTCGAGCACGCCTTCCAGCTCGCCTACAACCGAGCACCTCGCCCCGGAGAACGAAAGCGCTGTGAGGAAACAGTCTCCACGCACGGGCTCCCCACTCTTTGTCGCGCAATTCTCAACAGCAACGAATTCGTATTCATGCCATGACCATGAATACGCCCACGAATGCATCTCCCTACCTCCGTCCAGGACGGCCCTGGCTCGGGAGACGCGACTTTCTGGGGCAGACAGCGAGCGGTCTCGGAGCAATCGCTCTCACCAATCTCCTTGCTCAGCAAGGACTGCTTGCCCGCAGCTCAAAAATCGATCCGCTCATAGATCCCGCCAGGCCCCACGCTCCACGCAATCCTCACTACCCCGCCAAGGCCAGGAATGTTCTTGTGGTATTCTGTGCCGGCGCCTGCAGCCAGCTGGAGTCTTGGGATTACAAACCGGAGCTCATCAAACACGACGGCAAGCCCCTGCAGGGTGGCCCACCGGTTACCTTCCAGGGGCCATCGGGAAATCTGGCCCGCCCTCAGTATGAGTTCCGGCCTCGAGGGCAGTGCGGCAAGATGGTCTCCGACATGCTTCCGCGCCTTGGGGGACTGGTCGACGAGATGGCCTTCGTGCACTCCCTCACCAGCAACACCAATACGCACGGCCCCGCAGAGAACTTCCTTTCGACTGGCTTTGCCCTTGACGGCTTTCCGAGTATCGGAGCCTGGGTGACTTACGCCCTCGGAACAACGAACGAGGACCTGCCTTCCTTTGTTGCTATTCCCGATCCGCGTGGCATTCCCCAGGCCAGCATCAACAACTGGGGTCCGGGCTTCCTCCCAGCAGAATTCCAAGGCACCTCTTTCAGTGCCGGGAAACCGGTCCGCAATCTCTCCCCGCCGGGCGCAGTCACATCCGGCACTGATGCCGCCGCAAGGGCCCTGCTGCAGGATCTGAATCAGGAGCACTTACGCCACCATCCTGGGGAAAGCGCGCTCTCTGCTCGAATCGCAAGCTACGAACTGGCTGCCCGCATGCAGCTCAGTATCCCTCGTATCAGCGACCTCTCTTCCGAACCCGCTCATATCCTGAAGATGTATGGCGCAGATGATGCCAGGAATGATCTGAAGGCTGGTTTCGCCCGCAACTGCATCCTCGCCCGTCGCCTCATCGAAAATGGAGTGCGCTTCGTACAGCTCTTCAATGGAGCCTACGCCAGCGGTGGAAAACTCAACTGGGACGGTCACAATGCCCTGCGAGATCAATACGATGTGCACGGACCAATCCTGGATCAACCCGCGGCCGCACTCGTGCAGGATCTCAAGCAGCGGGGACTGCTCGAGGACACCCTGGTGGTGTGGTGCACTGAATTCGGCCGCATGCCCATGTTCCAGAAAGGCGCCAAGGGCCGAGACCATAATCCGCACGGCTTCACTGCATGGCTCGCGGGAGCAGGGGTCAGGACCGGGGTGAGTCATGGTGCTACTGATGAACTCGGTTACAAGGCCGTGGAGAATGTCCTCTCCGTCCACGATCTCAATGCCACCATCCTCCATCTTCTTGGGCTCGATCACGAAGCGCTTACCTTCAGGCACAACGGCGTCGAGCGACGGCTCACCGACGTACACGGACATGTCATAAAGGAAGTGCTTGCGTAAGGAAAAGTGTTGATCTGCCGGACCCTGTCCTTCCCCTGCCTTCACCCTTGAATCAAGCTTAAGTCGAAAACGTGCAAAAGGAACCTCACCTACTGTAATTGTTCGAATTGGAACGCTTCGCACGATCACCCCAGGCCCCGGTTGCCGGTTGACTGCCCTGAGACTGAGAGCTCACCTCCCAGGCTCCTGCGAGGCTGGAATCTCCTCGCCATCGCGATTCCAATAGGTAGNAGAAACCTGATTGCCATCCTCAAAGTTGACCTCCGCGGATTTCTGTCCGTTGTCGTGCCACTCGGTTGAAAGGCCATCCTTTTTCCCGCCCTTGGAGGTGTATTCCAGCCGCTTTTGCCCGTTCTCGTGCCACCATGTCACAGTTCCGACGGTTATTCCATTTTCGGAGATATAGGTTAGTTTCTTCTCTCCGCTTTTGTGCCACTCCGTAAACGATCCGTGGGGAATGCCGTTCTTATAAGATTCCTCTCTTTTCTTTTTCCCGTCCGGATGCAACTCGGTGTAGGAACCATCGAACTTGCCGTCCTTGTAGTGTCCCAGATAAGCCAATCCCCCTGACTCCTGCCTGCGCTTCGCCCAGCCGCTGTATGGCCGGGATTCTCCGGATTGGTAAACACGGCCGTCCCTCTCCTGCAGGGAAAGGGACTCGACAGCCGCATCAGCCAGTCGTTCAACTTCGGCATCACTCAGGGAGCGGCTTGTTTTGCTGATGGAGACTGTATCGGCACCACCCTTTTCTCCTGCTGATGCTACCGGGTTCGTTGTAGCAGTCGACCGTTTCGTCTTTGCCGAAGAAGACTTTCGAGAATCAGGAGCCGTCTCTTGATCCTCAGATGACGACTTCTCACCACAACCCACAATCAGTAGCGCGGTAGAAAGCAGAATGAGTGTCCTCATGAGACTCTAAGCTACCACTCCCTCTCCGCAGGGAGCAAAGCGAGAGCTCGGATCTGTCATGATTCCTGCGCCATTTTCTATTTTTGACCTCCTGTTGCAGATGGTAACCTGCCTGATGGATTCTACCGGACAGGAACTTGCGCCGACGAGCGTTAGAAACTCGTCCGCAAGGCTCAGTGCGCTCCTCGGCATTGTGAGCTTCCTCGGAGGCGTAATCTTCACCTCGATCCCCGCAATCATCCTTGGGCACATGGCACTTCAGCAGATCAGGAGCTCGAAGGGGCTGCAGCATGGCGAGGATCTGGCGATCGTGGGGTTGGTTCTGGGTTATGTTGCCACCGCGGGCTTTGTCTTGGTGGTGGGAGGCTTCCTCATCCGGTATTGGGAATTTGTAGTTTACTTTTGGAAGCTCACGTTGGGTTAAAGCGAGACAACCTGAGACAACAAATTTCAATACCACGCTGGCGTGCGGCCCCGGCTGATACCATCGCAGCGCCGTACAATCTTCTGTTTCGTCGTTTCAATTCAAGGCGCTAGCGGAAGACTGTCCCATCGGATAGGCCAGATTGAACCTGCTGGAGGGTCCATTTTTGAATTTATCGAGAACCGGGTTGTAGGTGTGTATCCTGATTTTGTTCTCAGCGGGATCAAAGATCATGTAGCGCAACCATGATTCTCCCCCGTTATGCAGATGCTGATAGTCACACAAGATCTGGTGGACCGGGTTGCCGTGGTCTCCGACATCTGTTCGAAGGGCCTCGCCAGTGTGGTGACCACAGAGAACCATGAAGATGTTTTTGTGTCTTCTAACGAATTTTTGCCAGGTCTGCTCGCCAGTATTTCCTTTAGCTTTCATTCCCCCGGTGTTTCTCGACTTATCCGCTTTCATATAAGCATGGGTCAGGACGATAACACGGTGATCAGGATTTTGAGCGACCACCTGGTTAGCCCATTCCAGTACTTTATCGCGGGGTTTGCATTCCAGCGAGACGATGAGGAACTTCATGCCTGCCGCCTCAAAGTGATACCAGGAATTATCATGCCGATCCGGATCAAGAGTGCCGCCAAATTCACGTCGCTGTGCGAATTTCTCACGAGGGAAATACGTGTTGAAAAGCGTGGTTCGATTGACTCCGATATTTCCGCCATACTTATTGTCCGCCTTCTCAAAACCCATGTCATGGTTCCCGAGGCACATGCAGTAAGGCACTTTGCCGTCCAGTAGAGACATTGCCTTCCTCGCGATAGCCCACTCTTCGGGGGCGTCCGCTTGCACGAGATCTCCTTCGTGAACGAGAAAGGCTATATTGAGTCGCTCTTGGTTATCTCGAACCCATTTAGTTTGCGCATAGAAGTAGCGGCGCAAGTCCCCATTGCCCCATTTAGCGGACAACTTAAGCCGGGTATCGCAGTAGAACTGCGTGTCGGGCAAGACCGCGATCGTGAAGGGTTGTCCTGCCTCGGAAGAATACCTCGCAACCTTCTCGATCTGCGTTGCAGGTTCTTTGGCACTTGAAATTGGCAGGAATAATAAGAGTAGAGAAGCAGGTAATGATTTCATGCAAGGCTCTTGCCTAGCACGTTCGATATCCAAAGCGCAAAAGCAAAGCAGTCACCCCCTTTCTTCCTTTTCCCCGGAAAATCAACCTGGTCCGTGCACTGCGATGGGATGCGAGGTGCTATCGCTTGAGGCACTGCTCACGCCCCACCCCCTAGACCTTCCAGCCCTCGCGGAATTCAGAGTGGATGAACTCCTCGGCTCTGCCGTTACCGCTCGGCTTGAAAGCCTTGGAATCCCAGTCGAATCCGCCCCCGGAACGCCAGGCCGCATTTGCCAGGAGCACTCCTTCAGCTAGCGGCCCACCATAGTCCACGAAATCGCATGTTGCCCGTTGACCTCCCTTGGCCGCCTCAATCCACTCCTGATGGAAACCCGGGGAGCGAGCGATAGATTCCGCCGGCACAACTGGATCGGACCCATCAAACATTCTGGCGGAATATCCTCCGAAGTCGGCTGAAATCGTCCCCTTTTCTCCCACGAAAAGGACGAGCTTCGGTTCTGCCCCATATTTGCTGAACACTTCCTTGCGGGGTCCTCCATGCCACCAATGGACTGACAGTGCGGGCCGCTTGCCATCGACAGAGGATGCAAACTCGAGGCGAGACTGCATTTTTCTGGGAGTCCGTTGGGAGTCAATCTCCGAAGGCTTTGGAACAACATCGAGATCCACCCGTTCCGCATGGCTCAGCTCGAGGGCCCAGTAGGGAATATCGAGGGTGTGACATCCCCAGTTGCCTGTTTCTCCAGTCCCGAAGTCCCACCAGAACCTCCAGTTATAAGGGCAGTAGGCCGGACTGTAAGGTCTGACCTTGGCGGGCCCCTGCCAGAGATCCCAGTCCAGGTGCTTGGGCACTGGCGGAAATTCCTCTGGGAGCGCAGGCATGCCCCGGTTTCCTCCCTGAAAGGCATAGACCTCCTTGATTTTTCCAATCATCCCGCTCTGAACCGCCTCCACCGTGCGACGCATTCCGGCGTTTGCATGGCGCTGATTGCCGAGCTGGGTCGCCACCTTCATCTCCTTGGCGATCCGGGTAAGTTCTCGACACTCCCAGGCAGAGTGCGCGAGGGGCTTCTCGCAGTAAACATGCTTGCCCATCAGCATGGCCTGTCGCGCGGGATGAAAGTGCGTATGATCCGGAGTGCTGACCACAACCGCATCGATGGACTTGTCCATCTCGTCGAGCATCCTGCGGAAATCTCGATACTGCTTGGCCTTCGGAAAGCGCGTCCAATTCTTGCCTGCCCGCTTCTCGTCCACGTCACACACTGCCACAATATTTTCTCCTGAGACCCTCCCGAGGTTTCCGGCGCCCTGCCCTCCTATCCCGATGCAGGCTATGTTGAGCTTGTCGTTCGCCGAGGAGGCACGCATCCGGAGAGAAGTCCCGCCCCAGTATCCTGCCCCCAGGCCAACGGTGGTAGCAAGGAAGCGGCGACGATTCGGCTGATACATGTCAGCTTTCTACCCTGGTCCACGCCAGGGTGTAAACACCCCAAAGCAGCCCCCTCCTGATTTTTCAGGCTACTGCTCACCCGCCGCAAGCTATCAAGAGACTGACTGCGTCAGGCCCTTTTGCAGGCTGGGGTTCAATGGTCAGTTCTGCAGCCGGATAATGACCTCTTCCTCATTCGAACTCCGAAAACTATAGGACAGACGACCCCGGGGCGCCTCAGCGGCGTCACCAGCAGTCGCATCGACGAGAACTCTCTCCTCTAGCCATGGCTCAATTTTCAAGGTTTCCAGTGGGTTGTTCGCTATCGCTATTTTCTTTTCAATCACACCATTCCCGATATCTGCGCGGTCGATGCGAACGTTGACCCACGATGTTTTACCTGACAGGGTCACGGGAACCTTCAGCTCCATGAAACTCCACTCCTCCGGCATAAGATCTGTGACCTCGAAGGTGCCTTCAGGTATCGAATAATCGAGGCCTGCGATGCCATTCAGGATAATGAGGATCTTCCCAGCGTTAAAATTGGAATACTGGTCACCCCAGATATCCCATTCGTCATCGTAGGATTCCGGGGCGACCGGAATCCCCCACTTCAGGTTGTATTTTTTAAGGTGTTCGAGACCCATGAGGTTTGCATTGCTTCCGACATTGCGCTCATACATCCCGATAATCGAATAATAGGCCAGGTCCGGAGCACTTGCGAAACTGGGAAAGGTGTGATCGAAGTCCTGCATCGCGACGAGGGTAGGAGGGATTGGTCCATTGAATCCCTCTTCACTATCAACAGCCCACCTCTCGGTCATACGTCTTGCCCAATTCTCAGGGAACCAACTGTTACGCATATAGGCCATCCCCGTCCAGTAGAGCGCACGGTCCATGGTCCCCGGAGGATAGATAGCTGGAGCTGTGTCTCCCCAGTAGTCTGGTAATGCCCGTTCCCATTCGCTATTCATCCAGTTCTCGAGGTTGTCGACCTCCCCGATCGCATGCCACCGCGCAACATCGGCTGCATTTCCTGTAAGATTTGCCATCTTCTTAAGGCACTTGACCGCATCGAATCGCGCCCCCCAGTGGTTACTAATACCATTCCAGAAAAGTGGCTTGAAATAGGGCTCATAGACCTCCCGGATAAACTCAGGATCCCCCGAATGCTCATAAATATCCCATGCACCTATCACGTGATCGGTCGTCGTTCCCCAAACGGGCGAAAACCACGATTTACCCATGTTGTCGGGAAGTCGGCCGCCCGATCTTGCAAACGGAAGTAGTGCCGACCAGATCAACACGTTGCCATTGGCGTAGTAGTCCTTGTCTCTTACCCACGCGCCAACCTTGATCTGGAAGTTTGCATCGAAGCGATGCATCCCGAGAAAGTTGTTAACTGCCGTTTGAGTGTGAGGGTATACCTCCCAGCCCTCACCTACATCGATGTAATACATCAGGTAGATGGCCCAGAGATAATAGTAAATGTTTACGATGTCGGGATCTGAGCAGCGAAAATAAGGTATCTGGGTGGTAAGCAGATCATCCATGTATGCTGTTTTTGCTGCCAGTTGCCCTTCAGGGTCCTGCAGGACATCATTCACACGATCACGCGCATCTGTAAACGTATCGTGCATTGCCCAGCAAAGAGTGACCCCTTCCGGACCACAGGGCACTTTGAACGCATACTGTTGACGACCACCATTATCACGAAAGCTCTGATAATCGGCAAAATCCGCTGAGGTCGATATCACGGTGCTCATGCCGTCGTAGATCAAGGCGCCCTCTACCTCAACGCCTTGCACTGGACTAGTCAGGACAGTCCCGCCCTCACTGACGTGTATTAAGTTCTGGGCTGCATCGTGACGAACGGTCGAGGTTCGCTCCACACTGTGGCTTTCGCTAACGTAGCTATGTCCCTCGAACTGAAGTTCGATCCCCTCAGAGGCCTTGATGATGCTGCAGGCAACATCATTAAGTGCGATAAACTTGTCCTCGCGGATGGCGACACCATCCAGAACGTATTCACAGATAACCCGGTCGGGCCTCCAGAACATTTTTTTGGGAACTGGTTTGGGGTATGACTTTCCGTTCACTATCACCGTGCCATAAGCGATTTTAGTATCCCTATAGAATTCCCACCCTCGAAAATCATGACCCTGACCGGTCGTGGCATCGGTGACGATACCGGACCCTCGACCACGAAGATCATGATGGAATGGATGGGTTAGTCCCAGGGTTTCATGCTCCTGGAGGTCCCAACTGGTATAGCGTCCGCCGATATAGTAGGTCACATTTCCAGCAAGAAAGGCATGCTTCTTTCCTTGGATCTCCTGGGCGAGCATCGCGCAATAGTCGCCGTGTGGCCAGTTGCTGGAGTTGCTCTCTCTTATCCGAAAGAAGCTCCTTCGCTGCTCGCAGAAGCCCTCCAACCTGTGCGTGTTGACCGGAGGAGACGCCGGAATTTGACTCGCCACGGTCTCCCAGCGGATCAGGTCATGAGACTGCTCAATAGCATAGAGCCTCGCAGGCTCACTTCTCCAGGTCATCTCACACGCTCCTTCGCTCGCCATAACCTTCAACCACGGAGAAATGACTTCGGGACTTCCTCCTGCCACTTGGTAGTTGTTGAGCTTCATGCACGGCAAGGTCTCCTGACGCGAGCCGAACTTGAAAAGCTGTATCTCTGAGTATCGCAGCGCCCGCGGAGTTACTCCTGAGCCGGATGCGAGAGCTTGCCAGGGGCCATTGCCGGCAGAGTAATTTACAGACATCACAGAGGTGTCCTCGTCGTATGTAAGTTGGAAGCCTATATCATCGCCGTCCTTGATGCCCCTCAGGGTTACAGGTGCTTCGAGATTGCCCCCAATTTCCGAAGAGGTAGCCCGGATTACCTTGAAGCTGTTTAAAACTACCTCAAACCACGCCCCCGGTCCCTCAAAACGAATCTTCAGGTCTGCCTGAGTGCCTCCATGATTATCGAGAAAAAAGGGCTCCAGCTTCAGCCTGATTTCCATGCTGAAGTCCCCCTGTCCGCCCATTGAGCGACGCAGACCTGTGGCATTACCTCGTGGTCCCCTTATTGCATAGAGGCCATCCACTACCCTGCCTTGATGCCCCGCCGGATTGACCAGACTCCACCCCGGGTCTATGGTGTCACCCTGAAAATCTTCTGTAAAGTCAGGCACCTGAGCCCCGCCGATACCTGCCATCGTCAGCGCAAATCCCAGTTGGGCAACCATCCACCATTTTTTGTGAGGAGGCACTTCCATCGGAATCAGCATACTATGAGACGGTTCCGATGGCCATTACTTACCGTTTACAATCCCTGACCTTTACCCTCCATGTTGGCAGCCTCATTTCTCCTCCCCCCGGCTACTCGCGCTCCATGACACCAGATACAGGATCGTATCCGGGTCAGCACTTTCTGGCTCGCAAAATAAACAATGCATCGCATGGCCGCTGACCCTGCACGAAAAAAAAGTTTCACAGGAAATCGTTGCGCAGCAGCGTCTCGGGAGCAGCATGCCCCTGTAACGCAAGCGATGGCCGCCAACTTTAGCAAGCTCATGAGCACCAAGAGCAACGAATGAACAGCATCCTGAAACCTCAAGGTCTTCCGCTGCAAGCCATCGCCCTCCTTCTCTTCGCTGGGGCTACAACTTCCATGGCGGCCCCAATCATCAATGAGATTCATTTTAATCCGCCAGAAAACCCGGTGCCGCTTGAATTTGTCGAGATTTACAATCCCGGCCCGAAAGAGCTCAATCTCGGAGGTTGGCGCCTGACATCTGCAGTGAAGTATGAGTTCCCCGAGTCAGCAGTATTGCCACCAAACGGGTATCTTCTTGTATCAGAAGATCCAACTGCGCTTTCGAGCACCTTCGGGGTCTCGGCATTTGGCCCGTGGGCGGGAAAACTCAGCTCCGATGGGGAGACCGTGCGACTTCGTGACACGAATGGCATCTTGGTAGACGAAGCCGACTACAAGGTGGGATTTCCCTGGCCTGTCGCGGCAAATGGAACAGGTCGATCAATCGAGTTGATCAATCCCGGTCTCGACAACTCTTTAGGGAGTTCCTGGCGGGCCTCGGAATTTGCTTCGACTCCCGGGGAAGTGAATAGCGTCTTCGCAACCAACGCCGCTCCCGCCATACGCAAGGTTTCCCACTCACCCCAATCCCCGACTTCCAGGGAAGCCATCACGGTTATCGCTCAGGTTACGGACCCTGAGGGCGTTGCCTCCGTCGAACTCGAATATCAGGTCGTTGTCCCCGGTGCCTATATTCCCTCTCACTTGCCGCACCCAATCATTCGAAGACGTATCCCTGCAGCAATGACAAGCCCTCAAACCCCTCTCCGGGAAAACCCCGACTACAATGACCCAGCGAACTGGACAGTAGTGCCCATGCGCGACGACGGCTTAGGCCCCGACGCTCGAGCCGGGGACAATGTTTTCAGTGTTGAGATACCGCCCCAGCCTCATCGCGCCCTGCTTCGTTACCGTATTACCGTAGTCGATGAACTGAATGTAACGGCACGAGTCCCCTATCCTGATGATGCATCGTTGAATTTCGCATGCTTTTTTTACGACGGAGTACCGGATTACAATGGTCATTCATCGGCATCACTCACCACCCTGCCAGTGTATCAGGTGGTCACTCGTGATGCCGATTGGCGGGAGTGCTACGCTTGGAGCTCGAACGACCAGATTAATCAGGGCACGGGTCACCGCGACCGCCATTTTTACAACTGGACGGGCACCTTCGTTTATGACGGGGAGGTCTACGACAACATACGCTACAGGCTGCGTGGCGCTAATGGGCGCTATCAAAATGGTGGAAAGCGCTCGATGCGCTTTCGCTTTAATGATGGCTACTACATGCAGGCGCGACGGCAGGACGGAACCCCATTCGGGCAAAAATGGCGAACGTTGACCACTGGCAAAGGGTTTGAAAATCGTGGCACTCTGACCTACTCGCTGAATGAGGCTCTTAATATGTTCCTATGGAACACGATCGGTTTGCCCGCGCAGCATACCCTTTGGGCACACCTGCGTGTTGTTGATAGCGCCGACGAAGCGCCTGATCAGTGGCGTGGAGATTTCTGGGGCTTGCTCTATGTCGTGGAAACCTACGATGTCCGCTTTCTTGAGGAGCATGGCCTGCCCAGGGGAAACCTGTATAAATTGATCAACCAGGAACGCGACTGGGAACGACAACAGAGATATCAGGGCGCCTTGGCTCCCAGCGATGGCAGCGACCACGACAATATCGAAAACAACCTTACCGGAAATAGCAGCGAATCCTTTATCCGGAGCCATGTTGATGTGGAGAAATATTATCTTTACCACGGCCTCTCGGAGGCCATCAGGAACTACGATTTCTGGCCCAGTGCGAACAAGAACATGGCCTACTACTTTCATCCCGAATATACTCCTGAGAACGGCGGCAAGGGGAAACTATGGATCCTGCCCTGGGACAGTGATGCTACATGGGGACCGACCTTCAACCGTGGTCACGACGTGGTTTACAACTCCATATTCAGTTCCGTGTCTACCGGAGGTGATAACGCTTCCACACCCGAACTCTGGCCTGGTTATTACAATACCCTCCGAGAGCTCCGGGACCTTCTCTGGCAGGAAGATCAGATCAACCCCCTGATCGAAGAGTTTGCCGAGGTCATAAGCCCGATTCTTCCAGCAGACTCTGACCGCTGGAAGGGGGCCCCGCCCGATGCCGGTAATTACAACGCGCTCTTTGGAAAGGGTGCCATATCCCTGGATGCACTAGTTCAGGACCTGAAGGACTTCGCGTTTGCAGGCGGCAACTGGCCCGGCGATAATGTTGAGGCAGGGGGGCGTGCCGCGCACCTTGACCGCCTCCAGGCCCAGTCAGGCGAAGACGAAATTATTCCGCTTACGCCTAGCATCAGCTATGCTGGCAAAGCGGGTTTTCCAAGTGATGGATTAGTGTTCGAATCATCGGCATTCGATGATCCACAGGGGCGCGACACCTTTTCTGCCATGGAATGGCGGATTGGCGAAGTCACTCCCCTAGGCACGGGGGTGCTGCCCATTCTCCCGGCGGGTTCAGACTGGAAATACCTCGACGATGGCAGCGACCAAGGAACAGCCTGGCGTGAACCGTCCTTCGATGACGAGGCGTGGGCCGCGGGCGCCAGCCCTGCTGGATACGGCGGGATTACAGGACTTACAGGGTTCGGGACCTTGATCGACTACGGAGGAGTCAACAATGACCGCCATGAGACCACCTACTTCCGCCGGTTGCTCAATATTGAAGACCCAGCCTCGCTGGATTACATTGAATTTAGACTGCACGTCGATGACGGTGCAGTTGTCTACCTTAATGGGACTGAGATTATCCGTGACGGATTCGATCCCAACACGGTGATCGCATACGATGTTCTCGCCGATGCCTCGGGAAACGAAGGAGTCTTTGATCGCTTCAGGATCAGCCCATCTCTCTTCCAGGCAGGTGAGAACCTGATCGCCGTTGAACTCCACCAACGTTCTCGAGGCAGTAGCGATCTGGTTTTTGACATGGAGGTTCTCGCAAAAGAACCACTCGTAGCCAACGGCGAGACCCTCCAGCTGGAGTGGAATGCGGTTTGGGTATCAGGGGAACTGGATCAGTTTATGGTATCACAGCAGGTCCCATCAGCCCCAATTCGGGCAGGGCGCACTTATCGGGCCCGTGTCAGGCATAAGGACGACACTGGTCGCTGGAGTCATTGGTCTGAGGCATTGCAGTTTATTGCCTCGGAACCGGATACCGCCCTGTTTGCAGACAGCATCGTGATTTCCGAAATCATGTATCACCCGGCGGAGCCCAGTCCGGCGGAAAAGAAACTTGGCTACAACGCTGGGGATTTCGAATATCTCGAAATAACTAATATTGGTGATCTTGATATTGATCTGACCGGACTGCGCTTCACGAAGGGAGTTGATTTTGATTTTCTTGGTAGCGGTATCGTTGCCCTGAGTCCTGAAGAGCACGCTCTTGTGGTCGCGAACAGAGCTGCCTTTGAATATCGCCATGGAAGCGGCAGGCCAATCGCCGGTGAATGGGAGCCCGGGGATCGCCTGTCGAATGGTGGCGAGCGACTCAAGCTTTCGTTCGGGGCAGGCTTCCCAATCCGGGATTTCCAATACCTCGATGAGTCCCCATGGCCATCAGCGCCCGATGGGTCTGGATTCTCCCTGACACTGATTGATCCCCGCTCCAACCCCGAGCATGGTGATCCTGCCAGTTGGCGATCCAGTGTAAGTCCTGGCGGAAGCCCCGGGGAGCAGGATTCGAGTAACTTCGCGGAATGGGTCACGGGGTTCAACCTGCCTTCGGACGAACCAGACCTCGATAATGACAAGGACGGCCTCAGCCTCTTCAGGGAATACGCACAGGGCGGCCCCCCCCTGACTGCGGTTCCAGATGAAGGACTCTTTAATATCGAAATAGAGGAACTGGTTCGAGACCAAGTTCCTGCCTCCTACCTTATTCTCAAGCTCGCTCGCAATATGGCCGCTGACGATGTGTCTTTGCGAATCGAGTGGAATCCGTCCTTGCTTACAGGGCAATGGCAGGATGTCACAGAAGACTTTGTCTTACACGCTGATCGCCATACGGGCAGAGAGACCACCGTAATCAGCTACCGGAGGCCTCTCCCAGAAAACCCGTCCGGTTACTGGCGAATCAGGTTTACTGGAGACTAGAGATGCCCGACCCAACCCAGCACATTGGCTCACAAGGAACTCCGCTCCCTCAATCGGGCAGAGACACTCAGACTTTTGCCTCGCTAGGGTAGCGGAATCTCCTCTACACGGAAGAAGATCGCCTCAGGACGAACGCCCTGGCTTGTGCCCGGATTGGGTTCCGCCGAAATGAACAAGGGAGGATAGGTTGTGGTTGTTCCCTCAGCAAAAACGTTATCGGCCAGATCCGCATCCCAGTTGATGAGATCCAGGCTCCAGAAGATTCCATAGACCTTGCCCGGCTCTGAATTCCAACTGAAACGGAAGGTGTCCGCCACCGGATCGTAATCAATATTCGTCAGCGCTAACGCTGAAGGGCCAGCCGGACTCGTCTCGCCGCCTACGTTCCACTCGTTAATCGCTGCGACAGGGGCTGATGCGTTCTGGTCGTTAAACTTGAAGAGCTCTACCTCTACAAAATTTGTTACTACGTCACCGATTCGACCATCGATTCCGCTACCGGCATAGAAGGGAACTGAATCACCGCCGTTGAGCGAGTATGTGGCCTCGATCTCGTCGGCGTCGAAGTCATAATCGATGACCAGTTTNAGCACATCCCCGTCGGCTATCCCTATGTTGGTCTGGGGTTGAAGATTGCCGCCCCCGCCACTGAAGTCATTATGAAACAGGCGCATGTTTCCAAAGCTGTTGAGGACAATCTCCATGAACCCATCGGGTCCGAACATCTTCATCTTGAAGTCCGAACCGGTTCCTGGGTTGGAGTCGAGTCTGAAAGGATCAAGGAGGACCTCAACCTCGTGGCGAAATGAACCGCTCAGGAAGCCCCCGGTGGAACGGGTGAGCTTCGTCCCTGGCGCCCCAAACTGATCGGTAAAGATGTAAGAGCCGTCCGTGACGCCCTGGTGAGAGTCAAATTCGCCCTGCTGTCTCCAGATGAAGAGGTCGAGCGGCTCCGAGAAGCTTTCATTAAATCCCTCTATCTCTCCCTCGGATTTCTCGTTCAGAGAGAATGTGGCTAAAAAGATAAGGGCCGGACTGATTTGCCGGAATACGGTCTGCTTTACGATTGCTTTCATCGCTACTCTATCCTGTGTGGCTTTATGAATGAGATAAACTCACGCCCACATCACATCTGGTTGGGTCGTGAACTGAGGGTCTGATCACGGAACTTCATGTGCTCCGCGGGGGAACGCGCTATCGCCGTCGGCGCAAGAGCAACCCCAGGCAACCAAGAACAAGCATCGAACTTGCGGGTTCAGGAACTGCGGTCATGCTCCACTCCTGTATTTGAATTGTCGGCACCGGATCACCTGCGCCGAATTCGAAAACCTCCGCCTGGACAAAATTGGTCCAAAGATTCCCCACCGGACCATCAATTCCCCCGCCTGAGTAAAATGAGGTAACTGCTCCACCATTCAACGCATAGGACACATCCAGCGTATCGCTGCCCTCATTATAGAGAAGAGCCAACTCAATCACATCACCAGCCCCTGTAAGGCCAATGTTGGTGTTCGGTTGAATGTTTCCGCCTCCGCCATCGGAGTCATTATGGAACATCCGCATGTCTCCGAAGCTGTTCAGGACGATTTCCGTGAAGCCGTCCGGACCAAAAAATTTCCATTTAAAGTCTGCCCCAGTACTTGGGTTTGAGAATTCCGCAAGCGTCACTGTAACGTTGGCAGAGAGATCGCCATTCTCGCCATCGATGAACCGCTGTAACCTCGTTCCTCCGCTACCGTTAACATTGGTTATCTGGTAAACGTCGCTATTCGCCTGAAAAGATCCCCCTGCCCCCTGCTCAATCCACGCTGGATCCAATGAGTCCCCGGTAAAATCGTCGCTGAAGGATACTATTGCGGCGTGACCACTGACTGTAAGTGCTGCGACCATGCTGGTCGCCACCAGTCGGGCTCGTGTAGTTGGTGTCATTATTGATTGGGTTTAAAACGTTAACGGTGTGGTGGCGCATCAGTTGATTTTGGGGCACCCCCTTTTGCGGCACGCCAAAGCTTGTTTTCAATTTCTCGGCGCTCGTCAATGATTAAGGCAGGATCCTGCGATCGCACTCATTTTGGCTACAAACCCAGTCCCCTTTNCATACTACACTGAAAACGTGACAAAGTTCCAAGGCTCTCCACGAATCCCCGATTGGATCGTCGTATTAAGACCCGACTGAAACGCAGCGAATTTCACAACCGAACAGAGCGGGACTAGCTGCCACGGCTTAAGAGGCTGTTGCCCTTAATCAATTGGAAATTAAATTTTTTAAGTGGAATGTTACTGTTGACTGCACCCCGGTCTTGGCGAGCTCCTGCGTGATTTCCTCGCTGTTCCCTCCGCACTTTTGAGCCCCCGGAATAAGGATTAGGTCTCAGCCCCATAAAGTCTGGCCTTGGTTGACCAGCGCTCGTATTGGCCAAGATGTCGCTTCCTCGCCTGATACGGGCGGCCAAAAAGAAAGCAAATCACCAGAATATTCCACGTGCTCACCGCAATTACTCAACCTTAAATTCCCACTAATGGTTCAGGTAGCAGGAGGCAGATACAGGCTTCTGTCATGTGACGACCTGGGCCCGGAGTGTCAGGTGTTAGGAGCTACGCCTTGGGCACCTTTCCTGTGTTTATCCATGAGACTGCTCACAAGGAGGAAGGTCGGTATCCCCAGTGCAAGAAGTTCAAGATAGAATCCTGTGGCTGCCTTCACCTGAATGTTTGCTGCCATCGCCGCTGCCATTGACTCAGCCATCTCGGCACCGAGTTGATCCATCTCAGCACCAAATTCATCCATCTCCGCGCCAAATTCATGCATCTTGCCCCCGGGGTCATCCTCACCAGCCTGCACCTCTGAGTTCTCTTTGGCTGCAGCCTCAATCATCCCTTCCTTGGCTGGGAAACCGACCATCGACTGGATGAGAAGAAGGAGCAGGGCTAAGGCAGCCAATCCTGATGAGAGCCTGTCTGACCGTTCACTGCCTTGAAATACAGTGATAAAGCCAAATATGACCGATCCAATCACCAAAATGAGAGCCAACGCCACCAAGGGAGCAAATCCCAGCGACTCGTTCGCACTCTGAGCCTTCTTGATACTGGAATCGCTCCCCATCGCTTCCATTCCCTTCGATGCGGTTGCTCCCCCGCTTACCACTTGGAATCCAGATTGCGTGGCGACACTGATCCCCGTGCACTTGATATCAACCCACGGGAAGGCAAAAATAATGAGAGCGGCGAGTGATGAGCCCAATTTGACCTTCTTGAACATAGTGTTAGTCGGTGGTGAGTGCTTCAGTGCTGCGCAGAGAAGGCAGAAAATCCCCCCAGTGGTTATCCTATCCGAGGCGACCGGCACTGAGCTATCGCAATAAGGTATTAAGCCTGTAATGCGACTCTCTGCCATGCACTACCCCCTGACTACTTTGACATCATGGGTACCGCTTGCCCTATCAGAGTTTGCTTATCAGCGTCGATCGGAGAACGAGGCCGGATGAAAAGTGCCGAAATGCTATTACATGCAAGAGTATGCCAAGACGGAAGAACGCAGTACAACAGCTTGGCGAAGGGCTTCTTTTTCTCGGGCGAGGGATTGAAGTTGATGAGGAATCGAGAACGGTCTTGATACCGGAAGCGTCTATCTTTCAAGCTGCCACTGGTGAGCAGGGTGATTGTGATTGGAGGCGGAGCTGCAGGTTTTTTTGGCGCAATCACATGTGCTGAGCGCGGAATCAAGGATATCGTGATTCTTGAAAAGGGATCGCAAGTACTGGAAAAGGTGAAGATTTCGGGCGGAGGACGATGCAATCTGATGCATGCATGCTTTGAGCCCGGCGAGCTGGTCACGAACTATCCGCGCGGGCGGAAGAACCTCCTGGGACCTCTTCACCGTTGGCAGGCGAGCGACACCATGGAGTGGTTCGAGTCCCGGGGAGTAACCCTGAAGACTGAGCAGGATGGGCGAATGTTCCCCGTCACAGACAAATCCCAGACTGTCATCGACTGCCTGACGGAAGCGGCTCACAATACCGGGGTACGGTGGCGGACAAGGTGCGGAGTAAAGCAAGTGCACGTCCGACCCGGCAAAGGATTCGGGGTCAGGACGGCGACTGGCGAGGAAATGGAGTCTGAAGCGCTTTTGATCGCTACGGGAGGAATCCGGAGCGGGGCTGCCCGGAACCCCCTTGCCGACCTGGGGCATGAGTTCGAACCTCCCGTGCCTTCACTCTTTACCTTCCACATTGAGGACCCGCGCATCGAAGGACTACAGGCGCTCTCTGTCGCGCACTCTTTGCCACGAGGCGGAAACCTCAGCTCGGAAGGACCAGTTCTCGTCACGCACTGGGGGCTTAGCGGGCCCGCAATCCTCAAGTTGTCTGCTTTGGGCGCTCGGGAACTGGCGGAAAAGGACTATCAATTCGAGTTACAGGTCGACTGGACTGGTGGAAAGGGGGCGGAGGGTCTGGCCGAGATGATCCAGAAAGAACGGCAGGAGCATGGCGCGCGTAAGGTTATGACCCGCAGCCCCTTGGGAAATTTCCCACGGAGATTGTGGGAGCGCCTAGCCGCCGCAGCCGGAG
>PAQU01000045.1 GCA_002709395.1 Roseibacillus sp.
CGCTGGCGCAGGAGAATTCCGGGGAAGTTATGACTGTTCTTAAGAACAGTCATAACTTCCCCGGAATTCTCCTGCGCCAGCGGGCTTAAAACGCCCTTGCTCACCCAGCCGGGGGACCTGGACCGGTCAAACCTACCCGGCGGCAGACTCTGGAGCCTCCCCTGATGCTGGTTCCGGCTCAGCGGCCGGAGCAGGAGGGGCCTCTTCTCCCTCCGGGGCCTCCTCGCCAGCCTTCTTGGAATTACGTCCATAGGCCGCGGTGCTCTGCTCCTCGGACCAGGATGTGTAGGCTGGTTTGCTCACCACCTGCATTACCCCCACCATGTCTCCATGACCTTCCCCGCACAACTGGGCACAGACCACACTCGTTTCGAGCTCCTTGAGAGGACGGAACCACATGGGAATATCAGTCCCCGGGATGGCGTCCTGTTGAATGCGCATCGGCACGATGGCGTATCCATGAATGACGTCGGTGGATGAAACCTGCAAAATTGCCGGTTCCATCACCGGAAGCTTCAGGATGGGAGAGACAAAGTCGTCCCAGCCGTTGGGATCTTCCGGATCTATACAAGGATCCCCCGCCTTTTCCACCAGGTGGCGATCAATCCTTCCGAACTTCCCATCCATTCCAGGGTAGTGATAGGTCCATCCAAACTGGTATCCGATCACCCTTACCCTCACTGGATCCTGAACCTGGATGTCCTCAAACCGGTCCGTTCGTTCCGCCCACAGGGGGAAGGCGAAACCAAGCAGGAGCACCGCCTCAAAAATAGCCACCCCGATCTCAAGATGCGTGGTCACATGATTCTGCACCCCATGGTAGGAAGCCTTCGGACTACGGCGCTGCCAGAACTTCCAGCAGGCCAGTAGGAAGAATCCGGTCCAGCCCACAAAGAGAGCAAGCATGAACCAATGCACCAGGTCGATCAGGTGATCCACGCTACCGCCATGCTCGGCGTAGTTCTCCGGGATGCCCAGAAGCTCGACAAGGGTCTCAGCGAAAAAATGCATAACTGGTTAGGAAAGTGAGTGAAAAAGGGGGAAACCGGTCTGCTTCTATTCAACATATTTAGGATCGAGCGCTTCCCGCTCTCGTCGCACGATCCGGATCATGCAGACGCCGGTCGCCCCGAGAACCGGAATAATGGTGGCGAGCAGGAAAAGAATCGACCAGCCAGCCGCATCACCGCCCCCCTCCTGAAAAGACTTGGCGCAGGTCGTGCAGGCCAGATTGAGTGTATCGACAGACATGATAGCAGGAATTATATATTTCAGAGAATCAACTTGCGGGCCTTGCGGTAAAAATAAACGCCGTAAATCGGGAACCCGATCGAACCGACAAACCCAGCCACCATGAGAAGGATCTTCATCACTCCGGCCGTTACAGGAGCGAGAAAGAGGGCCCACCCTGCCATGAAGAGGCTGAGAAGAGTCGTGACGATAACAAAGACAATATGAAATCCGCGTAATGACATGTTGTGATCCTAATCCTGGTTGACGGTCTCTGCGGGGTTGTAAAAGCCATCCCCTTCCACGCTGTCACCGTATTCAATGGGATCTTCAAAGCTCCAACCGGTCAGGACGACGAGGACAATTCCCATGATGACCCCGAGAACGAGCACAACGTAGATTAATTTCTTCTCGTGGTTGAGGTGCATGAAGATGGCTCCCACCAGGCTCGCCTTGAAGCTCGCGATGATCAGGCCGATAACAGCATCCTTCGAGTCGAAACCGTGTTCCCCGAAATCCAGCCAAGGAACCGTGGCAACCGCAACGGTCACCACCGTGAAGACGAAGAGGATAAGACCGATGAGGATATACTTCTTCTGTGCCTTCTGAATTTCTTCAAGTGTATCAGCCATGACGGGTAAGAGAATTTACATCAGGTAGAGAATCGGAAAGAGGAAGATCCAGACCAGGTCAACAAAGTGCCAGAAGAGCCCTCCGATCTCTACCCGGTTGGCAAGCCACTCCGGGTTCCGGCGGTAGAGCCCCTTGCTGAAGAAAAGAAAGTAGCCCAGAACGATTGCTCCCCCGATCACGTGAAGACCGTGCAGACCTGTGAGCGTGAAGTAGATCGCATAATATGTATTCCACTTGGGGGTGAACATCGACTGCATGGAGACCTTGTGGTGGGGGACCTCCAGCTCAGGAAACGCGTGCAACTTGTGAATCTCCTCGTCCTTGTGATTCGGACCAGCGAAACCGTCCCAGAACTTCGGACGTAGCTCGTCAAATCCGGCATCTCCGGGCATGAGGGAATCTTTCTTGGCCCGCGCATAATGGACGAGATCCTGCCAGGTTACCCGGTAACGGTCAGTTTCGGTAGGCACCCGCTTGGGTTTTCCTTCCGCGTCCTTCCCATACTTATCAGCAAGTTCCTGCTCCAGTTCGCCAATACGCTTCTTGTGAACCTTCCATATCTGTTCGTAGTCGCCGTGGTGCTTGTTGTCCTTTGAGAAGATCCAGCTCTGCTCGATCACCTCCATGGGCTCCTTTCCTGCTTCCTCAGCCTTCTGTGCCATCCAGCGGAAATCGATGGCATCAACTGAAAGAGCCACCGGGCTGGCAAGTAACCCAGCGCCCTGGTCCTGGTCATCACCAGCGCTGAGGGTTGTGTCATCCCTGAGCTCAGCCTTTCCATCCTTGGCCTTTACCGGACGCTTGATCCAGCTGCGCTTGATCACAAGTGGCTGCGGAGGATCCATCCTGAAGGAGAGCGTGGAGACCAGGGAAACTACCTTGCTTCCGGAAACACAGTTCCCCTGATCGTCGAATTGCTCGTCCAGCTGGGTGGCCGCATCAATCTTGGCCACGGGAGCCTGCTCCCAGTATTCCTTCTCGGGGAGGATCTCCTTAACCCTTCTCCAGTTTTCCTTCAGGATCGCCGTCCGCGTCTCCGCATTGTGGGCTCGACCGGCGATGTAGGCCTTTCGAGCCTTCTTGATCAGTCCGTAGTCAAGAGGAGTTCCCGCCGGAATATACAGGGAATTCTTTCCGAACTTCCGGGCCAGGTTTTCTTCCGCCTTCCCGAACTCCTTGACGATCTTAGCCTCCTGCTTGGCTCGATCCTTGCCCGTGAGAGGATCGCTCTCTGTCCCCGAGTAGTCCTCGATATGTCCATAGAAGAAAACATCCCCACTGGTTACCAGCTTGGACTTTCTCTTCCCGGCCTGCTCGAGCATCTCGGCAATCCATGGCTCATGTGCCCTCACCACGGAAAAATCAATAGTTGCTGGCCTGAACAGGATCTTATTGGTCTTGAACGGTTTGCCTCCTCCCGCCTTCTTCGCTTCCAACTTGGTGTGGAAGTGATCTACCTCTCCGTTCTCCATGACCGCACCGTAGTGAGCATGGCCCTCGATGATGGCGAAGTCATCCATCCGAACGGCCTGGTGCTCCCACTTGGCCTTATACTCAATGCCCTTGAGGACCATGAACATTCCCGCACAGGCAATGGTGATCCCCATGAAGATCTGGAAACGTCTCCATTCCCTCATCTTGAGCGCAGCCCAGGCGAAGACCACCGTGACAGACGATCCAATCAGGACAAAGGTATTGATCAGACCGGGGACAATGGGCAGAGCCCGCTCCGGCCATGGGTAGTCGGCATAAATCCTCAGGAAAACGTATCCCGAGAACAAACCACCGAAAAGCATCACTTCTGAAGCGAGGAAGAGCCAGATGCCAACCTTTGAATTGAAAAGGCCGGTGTCCTTCCGGGCGGTGACTGTATAGGGAATCTCCATGATACGGGAATTGGAGGGGCGTTACTGGGCCGGTTCCGGCTTGGGTTCCTTGGCGGGCTTATCCCTCTTGGGCTCTTCCCACTGGGGATAGAAGTCTCCCTCATGGTCCTCCCGGCTGTATTCGTAAGGCCCACGGTATGCCGCAACGTCGAAGGTGAAGTTTCCGTGAGGCGGTGGCGTCGGGGTAGCCCACTCCAGGGTGGTGGCATCGTAAGGGTTGTCGTTCTTGATCTTCTTCCCCACGAAGATGCTCAGCCAGAAATTGATAAAGAAGGGGATCTGTGCAAGGGCAAGCATGAAGGCCCCGAAGGTCATGATGGGATTGAGGTGGATCCACTCCGCCACCGTATTCCCAAAGATATTCTCACTGCCCGCCGCCTTGGAAAGGTAGGCATCACCACCGTTGTACCAACGCCGATGGAATCCGGCCATCCCCTGAACCAGCATCGGGAAGAACAGGACATTCATGAAAACCAGGGAAGGCCAGAAGTGGAGATGCCCCAGAAAGGTATCCATGTGCCGCCCGGTAATCTTGGGATACCAGTGATAAATTCCGGCAAAGAGGCCGAAGAGAATACCGGGGGCTACCACGTAGTGGAAGTGCCCGATTACGTAGTAGGTATCGTGCAAATGCAAATCCACGAGGTTGAAGGCCAGCGGTAACCCCGTTAAGCCCCCAATCCCGAACATGGGCAGGAATGCCACCGCCCAGAGCATGGGAACGTTGAATCGGATCGAACCACCCCATAAGGAGACGATCATGGAGGTCAGGAGAATGACCGAGGGAACGGAGATCAATACTGTTGTCGTCTGGAACCAGGTCGAAATCACCGGACCCATGCCGGTAAGATACATGTGATGGGCCCATACGATGAAGCTCAGGAAGCCGAGGATCACGATGGACCAGACCATTGGCTTGTAGCCCCAGAGCGGCTTGCGCGTGTTAACCGGAATAATCTCCGCTACGCATGCAATGGCTGGCAGGAGAAGGACATACACCTCCGGGTGACCGAGAAACCAGAACAGGTGCTGGTAAAGAAGCGGACTGCCCCCGCCCGAGGCTTCGATCACTCCGGCCCCGGAGGTATAAAGCCCGCTCGGCATGAAGAAGCTGGATCCCACCGTCCGGTCCATCAACTGCATGATCGCCGCCACCTCGAGGGGAGGGAACGCCAGCAACAGGAGGAATCCGGTGACCAGCATGGCCCAGCAGAAGAATGGCATGCGCATCCACGTCATTCCCTTCGCACGCAGGTTGATCAGGGTCGTGAGGAAGTTGACCGCACCAAGAAGAGAGGAACTGATGAGGAATACCATTCCAAGGAGCCACTGCGTCTGGCCCGCCAGGAACTGGTTGACGATCTGGCCATCAGCGAAGTTGGCGAGAGGCGAATAGTTGGTCCATCCCGACTTGGCTGCCCCAGATTCCATGAAGAAACTGGCACACATGGTAAGACCGCCAACGAGGTAGAGCCAGTAACTGACCATGTTCAGACGGGGAAAGGCCATGTCCACCGTCCCGATCTGCAGCGGGGTGACAAAATTCCCAAAGGCAGCAAAGCCCAGGGGAACAATCCCCAGGAATACCATGATGGTGCCGTGCATGGCTCCAAACATGTTATAAGTGTCACCGGTAACCCTTCCGTCCTGCAACCAGCGGGCCTTCCACTCATCACTGAAGATCCAGCTGAGATAGCCCGGGAGGGGTTCTTCAGGATAGGCGATGCTCCACCGCATCACCATCATGAGGAAGAAGCCAAAGGCGAGGAACAGCAGGGCTGTGATGCCATACTGGATACCGATCACCTTGTGATCGGTAGACCAGATGTACTTTTTATAGAACGGAAGGTCATGATGGTGGTCATCATGATCGTGTCCATGCTCTGCTGACGCTTCTGCGCTCATCTTCCTTGAAATGGGGTATGTTATTCGGCCGCTGCGGGTTTCAGTGTTTCAAAGTCCACCATTGTGGCCGGATCAACAGGTTCTCCCTCAAGCATCTTGTCGTACTTTTCGTTCAACTCCTTGACTGTGATCTGCCCCTGGGGACGGGACTCATAGACCTTGAGCGCATTAGCTGCCTGCTCAACGGTAACGATATCTCCTACATCATTGAATTCGTTACGCACGAAAGTCATGACAGCGGCAAGTTCCGCCGCGGTGAGAGGAGCCTGCGCGGGCATGACGCCGTTATAGGTCTTGCCCCCCACATCAATAGGTCCACTAAGCCCATTGAGAATAATCTGGGCGAGTCGCTCGGTGCTGCCTGTGACCCAGTCTGAGCCAGCCAGGGGAGGAAATTGATTGCCGTCTCCGTTTCCTGTCGACCCGTGACACCCACTGCATTTGGCATAGATGTTCTTCCCGCGCTTGGTGAGTGCCGTCAGGATAGGGCCAATCGTCGGCCCCGTATCGGCATCACTCACAAATTCGGTGCGGGTATAACCCTGAGGGTGGGGGTTGTAGCTGAACAGTTTTCCTCCTGCACCCAGAACTCCTCCGGCTACCAGCAGCACCACCGCGCTCGCAACAAAGACCCAGAGAGAAACCGGCTCCATGCCGGTCTCTGCCACCTGCTTTTCCCGGGCCTGAGCCGCACCCTGTGCCAGCAGGCCCTCATGCCTGTCCACCACGCTGGTGGAGTCCTCCAAGTCGGGGCGACTTGAGTCAGCTGGTTTTTTGGAATCCGCCATCAGTTAATTAGTTGAGCCGTTACTCCGCCTTTTTCTTTTCGCGGCTATAATTGATCGAATAAGGCACTGCATCGTCCTTCCTGAGTGAGAGCAGGTAACTTACCAGGGCCCTCGCATCCCCTGTAGGCAATATCTCCACCCCTTCCTTGCTGATCCCCGGCACAGCCTCGGGACTGCCCTGCCCTCGCACCACACGCTCCTCGAAAAGGTGGGCCTGGCTGGGACAGCCAGTAACGTTGTTGAAGGTCCTGGTCTTGAGGGAGGAATTGTAAAGATGGAGATAAAGCCAGTTCTCTGGGGTATCCGCCTTGGTGAGAGGGTCCTCAAGGTATCCCCGGATGCGTCCGGCAACATTGCTCAGATCGGGCCCCACCCTCATGATTCCTACGTGAGCAAACGACTCGCCCACATAATCATACGGAGTGGTTTCCCGGGCTGTATTGATCGTTACCCCATTCTCATCCTTGATGCGAAATCCAGCCCAGTCAGGGCGACCCAGCTCTGACCCCGCGTAACTCGCTCGAATTAGCTGGGTATGACAGACATAGCATCCGTTGGCCCCGTAGACCGCGGATCCGGTGGTGATCCGGCCGGATCGGCGAGGAACATAAACTTCATCCCGGCCGTCACTGTCCATTTCAAAGTGGACCGCCTCAAGATTGCGCATCTTCCCATAGGGCACCACGATAATGAGGAGCCAAGGGACACCAAAACTCAGTGCCAATGCCAGGATAAAGGCTTTGAAGGTCATCGGGTCAGGCTTCCGCAGTATGAAGTTTATCCAGATCGTCCTCCGGTCCATGAGGAGATTCCCCGTGATGCTCCCCCTGGAGAAGGGTTGGGTGCTGGCTCCGCCGTCCCAGACGAGCCCACATTAAAAGCAGATGCAGGAGGAAGAATAGGCTCCCGAACAAGATAAATCCCCAGGCTACGGTTGTTCCTACCGTGTAGGCGTAGCTGATCTTGGCGGCATCCTGCCAGGCACTGTTGTAGGCCTCCTGAGCTGCCCCGTGGAAAAGTCCACCCATTATCGAACACACCACCACCGTGGCTATTCCGTAGATCGTCAACCAGAAGTGCCAGCCTATGAAGCGGCGCGAAAGCCACTCGCGGCGAGTGACCCGGGGGACGATGAAGTAGATTCCACCAAACGCGCACATACTGAAGAAGCCATAGATCGCGAGAATCTCAAATCCGTATCCAGTAAGGGAGAACTGGGTCATCTTTAGCGCCGCCGGAGTGTTCAATCCCATCCCTACCAGCCCTAGGATCAGAAAGGAGGCAATCCCCGCAATCGTAAACCGTAGCGACGGGCTCGCTACCACCTGTGACTCGTGCCCTCGCAGGGTCATCAGGATATTAACCCCGACCGCAAGGGCAGGAATGAGAATCAGGACCGTGGCCGCAGCCCCAACATAAGGCATGAACTGCGGCAGAGGGCCACCTGCCAGTTTCTGCATGCCTGCCCACGGGCCAATGATTGCCAGGGCCCAGAAACCGAACAGCGCAAGCGGATAGCTGTAAACTGGTCGACCCGTGACCTTGGGGGCGAGATAATAGGAGGTGCCAAGCGCCACCGGAGTGAAGAAGAGGAAGATGAGAGCGTATTTGAACCAGGCGTTGACACCCGCCGCCATCACAGGATGTCCATTGAAAACAAAAACGAAGAGATGCGCGGTCAGGTAAACCCATGGAAACCAGAAAAGAGCCGCAAGGAGATACCACTGGGCCACATAGGTTTTACCCGGTTCGCTGCATCGGAACTGGATGAAGGACCAGACCGTTATGAAGAAATAACTGACGAGGAAGAGCGGCCAGATGGCAGATGGAAACTCCATCCAGGGCTTGCCGGACCCATAGCCCCAGAGAATACCCAGCATACCGGCCAGAACCCCGAAGTTCCAGATATGGCCCGCGGTCAGGATGACTCCCGGACAGGTGCACTCCTTTCGTGAAAGACGGGCCATGAGCCACACGATGAGCCCGAAGGCTGCCTGGCAGCCCCATCCGTAGATGAGGACATTAAGATGCGCCGGATAAACGCGCCCGTAATTAAGAAACCCAACCCCCGAGAGAAATCTCGTGTCGTGTGACTGATAGGAAGAAATGAATCCAAGAATGAGGGCTACGGCAAGCCATGCCGCCCCACTGGCAAAGAAGAACATCACAGGATGCCTCAGCGAGCGATCAATCCTTGCCCGCAGCTCCATGTCGTCATGGAGCTTAGTTTGGCTGTCACTGTCAGAACCCATGAAAAAACGTTCGTTGGATTAATTCGGCGTCGTTCCCGGAGTTGGAACGGGAGGAAGCAGGTCTGCCGGACTCAGCATCGGTTTTCCTAGTTCCCCTCGCATTGCTTCAACCTGCTCAGGGGTGACGGGGGAGGCCTTGTTGCCAAAGCTGTTCCTGATGTAGGTAAGCACCGCTGCAATGGAATCGTTATCAAGAGGCAAAGGAGCCATGGGGGCCACCGGGGTATATGTCTCACCCTTTACCTCAATCGGCCCGTTCAACCCACGAAACTGAATAGCTATCAGGTTTGCCACTGGACCTGTCACCCACTCCGAACCCGCCAGTGGAGGCCCTGTCTTGTTGATGTGATACATTCCCTCACCCTCAAGGCCGTGACATGCCGAGCAGACCGCGAAGGTCAGTTTACCTTTTTCCATGACAGCAGGGTCTACAGGGGCATCAGGGGCCACGACTGGGAATCCCTCTGGAACGACTACTCCTGACCCACCCGCGGCCTTATTTTTCTGGGTGGCTGATCCGGGAAGAACAAACTCGGGCTTTTCTACACCGGCGGGCGCCGTCTCAAGGAACTGTGTTCCTACCGTGGAAAAACTGCTCTCGACCGCCTCCAGTGCTCCGGCATGAGCCTTTTCAATTTCGCTCTTGATCGCAGTTCGGCGCTTCTCGTTGATCCCGTAAAAACTGTCTTCCCCCGGTTTGGTAAATCCAATGCCCAGCACCAGGCTCGCCAGGCCAAAGGCCCCGAAGAGAGCGAGACCCAGCCAGAAACTGGAAAAGCGCTTGAGAGGATTATCGTTTCCAGAGCCCATCAGTTATGCACGTTGGCTGATTCAAGAATGCGCGGATCCCGGTGCGGGTAAAGCGCCGCAGAGGAAAGATTACGAAGGAGAATGAAAACGAAGAAACAGCCGACCGTCATGAAGGCGGCGATA
This sequence comes from Roseibacillus sp., assembly GCA_002709395.1. Lineage (GTDB taxonomy): Bacteria > Verrucomicrobiota > Verrucomicrobiia > Verrucomicrobiales > Akkermansiaceae > Roseibacillus_B. The sequence goes on from PAQU01000045.1 coordinate 9,628, forward strand.
TCACCGAGAAGGGAATTGTTGATCCACAACTGCCACTTCTCCGCATCCTGAGGGTTCAGGATCTTGGTAACCGAGGGACCACGCTCCGGGATAATCATGTGGTAGACATCGATCATGTGCATCACCAGAAGATAGATCGCCACGACCAGCATGTATCCATTCCTGCGCTTGAAGTCCTGCCGGATAAGAAGAAGAAATGGCACCACGAAGTGTCCGAAGACTAGGATAATGCTGACGTAGTTCCAGCCTCCGGTATTTCGTAGCACAAAATATCGGGTCTCCTCCGTGATATTGGCATACCAGTAGAGGAAATACTGGTCGAAGGATATATAGGCCCAGAAAACCGTGAAGGCAAAGGCGAGTTTGCCCATCAGGTGGTCATGTTCAGGGCCAACCACGTTTTTCATGTACCCCATCCTCCGCAGCAGAATGGTGACGAGGATAATGACGGCCATTGAGTTGAGGGCGCTCCCCGCAAAGACGTAAACCCCCCACATCGTCGAAAACCACTTGTAGTCGAGCCCCTTGACCAGATCGATTGCCAGAAACGTGAGCACGACCGCGAAGACAGGCACCCCCCAGCAGGAGTGGAACCGGGCTCGCTTAAGGCGACTTGTCCCCGGTTCGGGATCAGTATCCTGGTCGATTGAGAGCTTGCGCAGGAAGTGAATCACAAAACCGAGCAGCGCGAAGTATGCGACAATCCGGAAATACCAGAAATTGATGTTGAGATACCAGTATTTCCCATGAAGCAGATGATCAGCCGTTTCCCCATGGTGGAGGCCTTCCTTCGCTGACCCGGCAACCTCCTTGGCAACCCGGTGCTTTTCCATCCATTCGTAGAGGAATTCCTGAACACCTGGAATCAGGAGAATTGGAAGCACCGGGATAATCATCCAGGGAAATACGTAGCCGACGTTTTCCATTACCCGCCGCACCGAAACGCCCCAGCCAGAGTTCGAGACATTATGCAGAAGGGTCCAGAAGCACCCCCCAAGGGCGAGCGTAATGAAGAAGAAGAATCCATAGAGCCATGAAAAGCTGTAGGAACCCTGTACCTCTCTCCCGAAGGTCCCGGAAAGAGCTAGCACGCTGAAGATGCCACCAACGACGCAGACCCCGAGGCAAACCGTCCTGATGCGTCCCAGCTTGTCGGTTTCCAGCTTTTTGCCTTCAACCGGGATATCTGCCGATGTGACTAGATCGTGTGCCATGCCGGAATCAATTCGTGGGACCTCCCGCCCCGTTGTCATTATCACCCGTAGCTGGGCCCGATGCTGAAGCAACAGGTTCCTTCTTCGAGTCCTGCAGGGCACGCACGTAGGCGACAATCGCCCAGCGGTCACGCACCGGAATACTGGCCCCGTAGCCACTCATGAGCCCCTGGCCATGAGTGATCACATGATAAAGTTTTCCGTCAGGATACTGGTCGGATCCAAAGCGTGGTTCGTGGAGATTTGCGATCTTCGCTGCCATGTATCTGCTGACCACTCCAGTCCCTTCTCCATTATCCCCGTGGCAGATCGAACAGAAAATGGAGAACCGGTCCTGCCCACGACGCAGGAGGCTCTGCATGCTGGACGAGCTATCGTCTCCAATCAGGCCAAGTTCCTCGAGGGGAAGTCCCGTGGCGAAATAATCATTAATCGCACCTGTGTAATAGTGCCCGGTCCGACCTTCTCCGAACTCAACCGGAAATACGCCATCGTCGCTGGAGTGCGGCACCGTACCCGCGACAGGAAGACGGGCTCCCAAGCCGTCGTGGAAAAAATCACTGGGCTTCTGCCCCTTGACGAAATCCATGCGATCCATGTCAGGAAAAATCTCAATCGGGGTCTTGGACGACTTGCTCCCCCGGAATCCGAAGATTCCGATGGTGAGGACGATCAGACCGATAAAGGCGAGGAAGAAGTATTTCATGCGGTCAGCGTGTTTTTTCGTCCTCCTCCACGAGCTCGATATTGTCCCCGCCGATCTCATCCAGAAAACCTCTGGTTCCTTCCGCCGAGAAACTCGGGTCCCGCGCCTCGATACCGATGAAAAAACCATCGTCTGTAACCCGGTGAAACTGCCTGCTCGCAAAGAGAGGATGATTCCAGCGGGGCAGCTGGCAGAGTCCCAGGCAGGCAAAGAGAGCGGTAAAGCCTGAGAAGAGCACGGTCAGCTCGAACATCACCGGGAAAAAGGCCGGAACGGTGAAGATATTGGCGGGCTTGCCCTGCACCACGGTCGGGTAGATTCCGACTTGGGTTACATAAGCGAGCAGGAAGGCCGTGACCAATCCGGTCAGTCCACCAAAGAAAACAAAGTAGGGGAGAATCGATCGCTTAACCCCCATTGCCCCATCAAGGCCATGTACCGGGTAGGGAGTGTAGCAGTCCCATTTCTGATATCCTGCATCACGGACTTTTTCTGCCGCCTTGTAGAGTGCTGACGCGCTCTCAAACTCGGCAAGATAACCGTATACTCGTTTGACAGAGGTACTCATCAGACTTCAGCGGTTCCTTTCTCAAGTTCGTGCTGGTAGGCAGCCTCCGCCACCGTTCCTTCATCCGGGTGGTTCTTCTTGTCATCGAAGTGCGCATCGCTCTCTTCCTTCGCCCATTTTACCTCTGCAATATTGATACAGGGCAGGAACCTCAGGAAGAGCAGGAATAGCGCAGTGAAAAGTCCGATAGTACCCAGGAACAGGCCCATATCGACCCAGCTGGCGTTATAATACTTCCAGTTGGCCGGCATGAAGTCACGCGCAAGAGTCGTCACAATAATAACGAAGCGCTCGAACCACATCCCCGCATTTACTGCCATGCAGACGCCCATGACGACCCACAGGTTCTCTCTACACCACTTGAACCAGAAGAGCTGGGGAGAAAGCACATTACAGCTCATCATGGCCACGTAAGCCCACCAGTAGGGCCCCGTTATACGATAGGTAAAGGCGGCCATCTCGTATTTAGCTCCAGAGTAAAAGGCCACGAAGAGCTCCATCAGGTAGGCGTATCCCACGATCGTTCCAGTCAGCAGGATGATCTTCGCCATGTTATCGATGTGCTTCATCGTGATCATGTCGCCGAGCCCATAGAAAAAACGGGCCGGGATCATGATGGTCAGCACCATGGCGAATCCACCGAAGATCGCACCTGCTACGAAATAAGGAGGGAAGATCGTAGTATGCCAGCCAGGCACTACCGAGGTGGCGAAATCAAAGCTCACCACCGAGTGCACCGAAAGAACCAGCGGGGTGGAGAGCGCTGCCAGAATAAGATAGGTCATCTCGTAATGGCTCCAGTGCCTGTTGCTTCCCCTCCATCCGAGAGAGAAGATTCCGTAGAGCACCTTCTTCAGGCCACGCTTACATCGGTCCCGGATGGTCGCCAGGTCGGGAACCATCCCGAGGAACCAGAACACCAGTGAGATTGAGAAGTAGGTGGAAACCGCAAACACATCCCAGAGCAGAGGGGACTTGAAGTTCTGCCAGATCGCGTTGGCGTTGGGAATAGGAGCCAGGTACCACGCCATCCAGACCCGTCCCACGTGGAAGGCCGGAAAGATCCCGGCACAGATCACCGCGAAAATGGTCATGGCCTCCGCGGCCCGGTTAATGGAGGTCCTCCAGTTCTGCCGGGTAAGAAAGAGAATGGCCGAAATGAGCGTTCCTGCGTGTCCAATCCCAATCCAGAACACGAAATTGACGATCGGCCAACCCCACATCACACGGTTGGTGTTGCCCCACACTCCTACGCCGGTGGTAACCAGATAGATCAGGCCGCCTCCAACCCCGACAACAGCCATGATCACGCTCGGGATGAAAAGCGCCCACCAGATTGCAGGCTGCTTGTTCTCAATGATCCCGCAAACCTGCTCCGTAATCCAGTGATAGGAACGCTTGTTGAGAACGAGCTTCTCGCGCTCCAGCACCGGGAGTTTCACCTCCCGTGGCGTGGATGCCTCACTCGTAGTCTTGGTAGCGGTGTCTGCCATCGTGATCAGATTCCGGGATCAACCGGTGTGTATCGTAGCCAGGCCGCGGTAGGCGGCATCGGGCATGGCGGGGTTGGGATTTTTCACCCGAGCCAGGTAACTGGTTCGAGGAGCAGTTCCGATATACTGAAGGACATCGTAATTCCGCGGATTGTGAATGAGTTCGACTGTCCCGTCCTTGTTCTTTTTCTCACCCTTGTACTTCGCCCGCCAGACCTGGGCGTCTTCCCTGTCCAGGAGGTTGCCGAAACTGACCGCATTGGCTTCGCAGGCATCCTGGCATGCCACCTTGATCGAATCTGCCTTCACGCGCAGGTCTTCTGGTTTGATCTCAACCTCGGTTGACTTGGCTCCAGCACGCAGTGTTTTTTCTCTCCCGATCTGCTTCTGCTTGATCTTGGCGCTCTCCAGGCGCTGCACACAGTAAGTGCACTTTTCCATCACCCCGCGCATGCGCACCGAGACATTGGGGTTCCTCTGGAGATGAGGAGCCGTTCCCACCTGGGTTTCACCGAAGGGGCCCTTGTAAAGATTATGCGCAACAAGAGGGTTGCGCTTATTGTAATCGAAGTAGTTGAAGCGCCGCGCCTTGTACGGGCAGTTGTTGGCGCAATACCGGGTGCCAATGCATCGGTTGTAAGCCATGGTATTCAGGCCCTCCTCACTGTGAACGGTCGCGTTCACCGGGCACACCGTCTCACAGGGAGCGTTCTCACACTGCATGCAGGAAACCGGCTGCGGGACCATCTCGGGATTGTCCTGCACCCATTCGGGGGTAGGCACCTTCTTGTGGGTCTTCTCATCCATCTCCTCCATGGGAGCTGCAAAGTAACGGTCCATGCGGACCCAGTGCATCTCACGGCCCATGGCGACCTGCTCCTTACCCACGATGGGGATGTTATTCTCGGCCTGGCAGGCGATCAGACAGGCGTTGCACCCAACACAGGTGTTGAGGTCAATCGTCATCCCCCACTGGTGAATCTTGTCACTAATGAGATCTACCTGCTTATCACCNTCTTTTTCCCAGGTCTTGGACCCACGACGTTTATACANCGAGACATTTTCAGGAGCATGCGAATCGACCGGCCCCTGCTCACGCACCTTCGCAACCTGTTCCTCGAAGGAAACCTTATGTCCATGATGCTCAACTTCACTGGTGGANACCTCCCGCGCTANAGCCCGTCCGTTCATCGCATTATGCTCCTGGACNAGGGCGACCGGATAACGCTCCTTGATTCTGGTAACTCCCGTGGCTTCAGCATTGAACGAGGAATCGGCCCTCAACTGATACGCATTAAAGCCGGTGTTGATTCCAACCAGGCTAACNGGAGCGTAGGGNTCNCCTTCACTTGCAACCTCTACCCCATCCCGCCTGTCAGAGGCCCCCTGTCCGTAGCCCANCGNGATCGAAATACAGTCATCTGCATGTCCAAAAGCNACTAGNACAGGAATCTCCATGCGCCCGGCACTGGTCTTGATCAAGGCNATTGGTGCCTTGGCATTCTTCCCCTCATCAATGGAAGGCTTGGGCGCATTCTTCACCTTGCCAAGCAGCGGAATATCCGTTTCGGGCTCCAGTTGCTCAACGGACTCGTAGACGCCCAGTTCCTTGGCTGTCTTCGGAGAAACGAGGGCTGCGTTGTCCCATGAAAGCTTGGAAATGGGATCAGGGGCCTCCTGCAACCACCCGTTATCAATATANCGCCCATCCCACACCGANGCGTCAGCAATTAAATTAATCTCAATACCCCCAGGCCTTTCGGAACCGAGCTTAGCCTTCGGGTCCCCCGCCTTTTCTCCGTCTACTGTCTNGTAGGAACTGCTCTGNAGATAACCGTTTTTCAGGGCTTCCTTCCACGCATCATCCCCATCGTCATTAGCATTCTCAGGCAACGCGAAAGTCTTNCGCACTTCGGCCAGAGCTGGAGATGGAGCCTTGGCGGGGCCTTCTCCNGCGATCAGGACAGGTGGCTGAACCTTTTCCTCGGGATTATCGTTTTCAAGGCCCGCCCAGTCGAAATTCTTCCAGCTTATCAACTGNGAAAGGATTTCAAGCTCCGAGAACCCCCCATAGAGAGGAAGGATCATCGGCTGGATCAGAGACAATGTTCCCGTCGAAGTGCGGGTGTCTCCCCAGCTCTCCAGNTAATGGGCAGCGGGAATATGCCAGTCGCAGGCAAGGGCGGTGGCATCGGTTCTCAGGCCCAGGTGAATACTCAACNTGGCCTTATTCAACAACCTGCCGAACTTACCTCCCGGNCTTTCGTATACCGGGTTGGAAGGCCCGAGAAGAAGAACCGTGGTCTCGGAATCAACATCTGCCTCAAATTCCTCGATCGTTCCAAGCCCTGCCCGACCGGTCTGGTAAACCACCATCGGTCCACGGTANGAGCCCAGCTTCCGGTTAATCGCGATTACGATCCGCTGGAGATCCTCACCATGCCGGCTACCGGCAAGAACAACGGATTTTCCTTCGTGGGCCTTGAGATCATCGGCACAGGCCTTGATCCAGGTATCGAAATTGCTGNCGCTACCAAGCAAAGATTTCTTCTCAGCATCTGAAAGGCCNCCGTCCTGGTATCCNGNAATCTCAACCCCGAGTTCTGNGGCAACCTGCGCAGCGATCCCTGCCATCTGGCTTGGNNTGGCACGCATCCGGTGATCGGCCATTCCCCCGGTCAGGCTGTATGCCGTCTCGACCATGTAGAGACGATTCATGGCCTCAGCAGAGATATCATTACGGTAATCCTCTCCTCCGCCCTGCCTCTTCCTCGAAAAATCAGAAGCACTCCCTGCAGGGTCGATTCCCAGAAAATCACAATCAAGGGAGAGGACCCGGTCTACCTTGGAAAAGTCGACCACGGTCTCAGAGCCACTCCCGAAAATCTCGTCCTGAACTTTACGCCGAGCCTCCCCTCGCAGGGCCTCATAGCTGTAAAATTTCGACCCGGGATATGCCTTTTCAATCTCTTCGCTAAGCCGTTTTCTAGTCGGACAGTCGTCTTCACCTACCAGAACGGCAAGCTTTCCACCCTCCCGCGCAATGGAGCCAAAAACGGCTTCAAATTCCTTCTGACTGGCCTTCTTCCCGCTCTTGAGAAAATCACGAGAACGCTTCGGGTCGTAGAGATTGAGGACCGAAGCATGAGTCAGGGCATCAGCACCGCACCCATCGTTATGATCCCCATTTGGGGCCAGGGTCGTGGGCCGTCCCTCGTAAGTTGTCACGATCAATGGAACTGATCCCTCGGCCCGGGGACGGGTGGAAGCGTAATACAGCGGCTTACCCGGAATGACCCACTCGGGAGCCTTCCTGTATGGGACAATATAGGATTCCGGACGACGACAGGAAACCAGAGTCAACCCACTCAGGGCTGAGGAAGCTCCCATCAACTTCATGAAGCTGCGCCGCGTCGCCTTCTGGTCCTCTTCACTGAGATGACCCGATCCCTCAGGAAATTCCCGCTCAAGATGGGCCCTGAAGGCAGGGGTCCGTTCCAACTCACCAACACTCCGCCATGAAGTCACTCCCGATTCATCGGAAGGGACCTCAGGGTGGTGGAAGATTCGTTTACTCATGGGTTAGCGGTGGCAGGTCGAGCAACTCTCCTTCGCCTTGATATTCCAGTGCTCTTTCAGGTAGAGGCCCAGATCCTTCTGGCTCTTAAGGGGTTCCCCGGTATCTGGATGCTTCATCGGATTGGCGGCCAGCCACTCCTCCGCGTCATAATCCAAGTTGAAAACCTCTTCCAGCGGGCGGAGATGCTTCTCGGGGTTTCGGTGACAGTCGAGGCACCAGCCCATCGAATGAGATTCAGCCTGGTAGACCACCTCCATCTCATTAACCTTGCCATGACAGGACTCGCAGGAGACTCCCCGGTTGACGTGAGCCGAATGGTTGAAAAACACGTAGTCAGGATTCTTGTGCACCCGCACCCACTTGATCGGCTCCCCGTCAAAATTCTCGTAGTCCTTGTCAAACGCCCTCCGCAAGGGCTGCAATTTCTCACTATCCTTGGCCACATGCTGGTGGCAATTCCAGCAGGTGCTGGCGGATGGGACATTGGCATGCCCCGAATGCTCCACGAAGCTGTGACAGTAGCGACAATCCATCCCGAGCTGGTTCACGTGCAGGGCGTGATCATAGGGAATGGGCTGCGACGGCATATACCCAACACGCTGGGCCTTCGGAGTCGCGTAATACGTGAATCCTACTACTACTCCAGCTCCAGCCACCCCAAGACAGACCGCGATCTTGAGCGGCAGGATATTCGTCCAACGCGGGAAGAAATTGGCCATGGGCTTGTCTTGGGGAACTGTAGTACTTTGTGAAATTTTTCACAAGCGGTTTGTGAAATTTTTCACAAGCTGCAGAATCTGAGTAAGTCAGGAAGACCTTCCCGGGGAAAACCCCTTGTTTTGAGGCTCTAAAAGCTATTCCAACTCAGAACCGCGAGGACATTTGGAGGTCCGGATCCGTAGGCAAACCCACTCTGCCGGTCAACGTGGCCACTCCAAGGAACAAGAAGAAGCCCGTGGTCATAGCCACGGGCCTCTTTAAAACGGAATACTGGGACCCGATATCCCCGTCTCTGGTCGTCTATTTCGACGGAACATCGAAATCCCCCAGAGCGTATTGAAGGCCTCCGAGATAGACCTTGAGCACCTCCGGATGCCAATACATCGCATCATTGTGGCCCAGTGAGCAATAGAACACACGACCTTCACCCCACTTCCGCACCCAGGCCACCCCATAGTCACGATCCGCACGCTTGAGGTTCTTCTTGTCACTTTTCTCCAGGTCGAGGCGCAGTAACATCTGCACTTTACTGGAATCGTATGGGTCACGCATCTGGTAGATCTCCTCCTTGAAACTCATGCTCTCTCCATTGAGGTGCGCAACGATGGGGTGCTTCTCCTGACCTTTTTCAACCGCAATCGTGACATTGCTACCCCCTCCCCATGGATGTCCGTCAAAGGCACCATTGATCATCTTGGAATATTCCGGGGTCTTTCCTCCTCTCGGTTTCAGCGTATCGGTCGCCGAATGGAATCCAGCGAAACCCTTTCCCCCCTTCACGAAATCCTGCAGGTTCTTCTGCAATCTTTCGGAGCGCGCCTGGGCGTCAGGTTTTCCCTTCTCCATNAAGGGGTCACCCGTCGTATTTAGAAAGAGGATCGCGTCAAACTCGTTGATCTTGTCACTCTCGAAATTATCTAGGTCGTCGCTCAGGATGGCTTCGAATGCACCAGTCTTCTCCCCCATCATCCTCATCGCGGTCAGGCCCGTTGGAATGGAACCGTGGCGAAACCCGGTAGTGCGCGAGAAAACAAGCAGCTTGCGTTTCTTCTTGGCCTCGGCAAATGCCTTCTCCGGAAGACTGGGAGCAATCTTATCGGCATTCTTACCCTTGGGCTTGCCATCTTTCTGGCCGATGGCCAGAGGAACCATGGTCGCCACAAGGGCAATCGGAAGAAGGAGAGACAGTTTCTGTTTCATGATGAATATGGGTCTTCCGTACATGTTAGATTACCGGATAGAACACCGCAATCCTTCAATCGCAGGACCTCCCTGCGGCTCTGACCTGAGAATCTGGACGCTGTTTACAGCTCTACAGATCCAATTTGGTCCAGGCCGCGTTGTTCTGCGAGGACTCAACGCAGGCCTTGATGAAGGCATTTCCTGCCACCCCGTCGTCCACGGTAGGGAAATCATAGCCACCTGCCGGCGGATCATTCCCCTCGATCTGGTCCCCAATCGCCGCGGCAGCTGCGAGGTAGACATTCGCAAAGGCCTCGATGAAGCCTTCGGGGTGCGCGAACGGGGTACGTGAATTTGCCGATGCTGCTTCTCCTACGTAGTCGTTGCCACGACGATAGGTTTTTCGTGGAGCGTTCGCATACTTGACAACCAGCTCATTCGGATCCTCCTGATGCCATTCAATGGAAGCCTTCGTCCCGTAGGCACGAATGTTGAGATTGTTCTCGTCTCCATTCGAAATCTGGGAGGCATAAATAATTCCCTTCACCCCATCCGTGAAACGAACCAGGCAGTTGCCATCATCGTCGAGCTCGCGTCCGGGNATGAAGGCCGACAATTCAGCAGCCAGCTCATCTACTTCAACCCCGCATATATAACGCACGAGATTATGGGCGTGGGTTCCTATGTCTCCCATGCAATTGGAGGCCCCCGCGATCGCAGGGNCAGCCCGCCAGTTTGAAATCTGGCCCTGTCCGTCCCCTTCCACGTCTCCTACTGCATAACCCTGAGGGTATTCTGCGACAATCTTGAGGAGCCGCCCGAGCTCTCCATCCTGAACCATCCGCCGGGCCTCCTTGACCATGGGATATCCGGTGTAGTTGTGCGTAAGACAGAAGACCTTTCCACTGGAATGNACCAGTTGCTGCAATTCCTTCGCGTCGTCCAGGTTACTGGAGAGCGGTTTGTCACAGATNACATTGAATCCGGCCTCAAGGAAGGCCTTCGCCACCGGAACGTGCAGGTGATTCTGAACCACGATAGTGACAAAATCGATCTTGTCTTCCCGGGCTGACTCCTTCTCCGCCATCTCCTGGTAGGATTCGTAGACACGGTCGGGATCCAGGAAAAAGTCCTCGCCACTGAGTTTCGATTTTTCGGGATCGGATGAAAACGCCCCCGCCACCAGTTCAATCTTNCCATCAAGGTTGGCCGCCATGCGGTGCACGGCGCCAATGAACGCACCGCGCCCCCCGCCAACCATTCCCATACGAAGTTTTCTGTTGAGTGCCATGAGAGGTATCTTTTTGGTTGTGAATTGTTAGCAGACGAAGATCAACCCTCCAGGGAAACCGGAGCTCCCGAGTCGGCTGACTCATAAAGGGCATCGATAATCTGCATCAGTTTCAGAGCTTCCTGGGGAGTATTCAAGGGCTCGGAATTTCCTTCAATGGTCTCCACGAAGTTAGCCGCGGAGGCAATCCGCCCCATGTCTTCACAGGGCTCCGTTTCAATACTGCGGTTAACCGACTTTCCGTCCTCCTGCACATACAGCTCACAGGAATCTATCGCGGTTTCGTCAAGACCGTCGCTTCCAAAAAGGCGTTCGACCTTGCCTCCAGCCCTGCTTCCCTGAAACACGACCGAGACGACTTCCCGCTCAATCATTTCCGCCCACGAATTCCGCAGGCTGAGAACCTGTCCACTCTTGAAGGTCACCAGGCCGTGCGCAGCAGCTTCCACGTCCGTCTTTCCTTCCGCATTGTCAGGAATGCCCCAGGGCCCCTTGAAGGCCTTGTCGGTGATGAAGTCGTCAAAGGTCTGCCCCAGGACGTGCGCCGGTTCGGGGTAGCCCATGAAATACAAAGCCAGGTCAATCATGTGCAGCAGATCAATAACCGGGCCTCCACCNGATAACTCCTTGGTGGTGAACCAACCCCCGAAGCCCGGGATCCCAGTTCGCCGAATCCACTGCGACTGGGCAGAATTGATCGTGCCCACCGTGCCATCCGCGATCAACTTCATCATGGCCTGGGACTCTGGTCGGGCCCGATTGTTGAAGTTGAACATGAGGACCTTCCCCGCTTTTTCAGCTGCATCAATCATCTCCTGAACCTCCGCTGCATTAAGAGCCGGAGGTTTTTCACAGAAGACATGCTTACCCGCTTCCAGAGCCTGGATGGCCAGCGGGGCATGAAACTTGTTGGGAACGATGATGCTGACCGCGTCGATATCGGACTCGAGAAACTCCCCGGTATCATCAAAAACATTGGGAATATTCCAACTCTCTGCCGACGCCTGCGCCGCCTCCCGGTTCACATCCGCGACGGCAGCCAGTTCGCCCCCACCCTGTTGGAACCCGGGAGCATGATACTGGAGCATCCCTCCAGCCCCGATAACCCCTACCTTTGTTGCCATGATCCGAAATGCGGTTGGAAATTACTGATTCTCCTTATCGAAGGCCGAGTCAAAGATCACATCACTGGGAGCAAAATCGAGATCCTTGGTGAAGGCACAACTTTCCGCAGCACCATGAAAACGGTCCATCCGGCCATCCTCCCACTCCACTGAAAGTGGTCCGGCATAGGCTATGTCATTCAAGGCCACGATGATTTCCTCGAAGTCCGTGTCACCCCGCCCCACTGATCGGAAATCCCAGAAACGTCGCGCATCCGTAAAGTCGGTATGACCACCAAAAACTCCTACCGTGCCATCACCATGACCCCACCAGGCATCTTTCATGTGCACATGGAAGATCCGCTCCGCGAAATCACGGATGAACTTCACGTAATCCACTCCCTGGTAGCCCAGGTGACTCGGATCGTAATTGAATCCGAAACGCTTGTGTCCGTCCACGGCCTCAATAGCCCGGGAGGACGATGCGATGTCAAAGGCGATCTCGGTCGGGTGAACCTCCAGCCCGAAATCCACGTTGACCGCATCGAACTCATCAAGGATCGGCTTCCAGCGGTTACCAAAATCCTCGAACCCCTTCTGGTAGTATTCCTGGCTCGTCGGAGGAAAGGCATAAATGGAGTGCCAGATGCTGGACCCGGTAAACCCATTGACTACCGCTCGTCCGGAGCCCGCCGGCTTACCGGCCATAAAAGATGCTCCCGCATCGATGAACTTCCGGCAGGCCCTGGCGGTATCGATCATCTCCTGGGCCGCACGCTGCCTTACTCCTTCCGGGTCACCATCGCCCCACACAGACGGCGAGAGAATCGACTGGTGCCGCTCATCGATATTATCACATACCGCCTGACCGACCAGATGGTTTGAGATCGCATAACAGACCATGTCGTTCTGCTGGAGGAGCTCCCAACGCCCCTCGACGTAGCCATCTTCATTGAGTGCTTTCTGCACATCAAAATGATCGCCCCAGCAGGCGAGTTCGACGCCATCGTAGCCCATGTCCTTTACCTTGGGCAGAAGATCGGGGAGAGAAAGGTCGGCCCACTGGCCGGTGAAGAGTGTTACAGGTCGTGCCATCGGTTTATCTTGTTGCGTATTGCCTTCAGTCATTAGGGAGCGAAAAGGCCTCGTGCAAGGCTGAGACCCACTTTTGCTCCAATTCCTCATAGATTTTCTCGGTCCCGTCTCCCGGAGTTACCGTGGAACCCGCCTCTGGCTGGCAGAATGCAGCCTCCAGATCCTCGAGCGGGATCCCACAGCCTCCATGGGCAGCCCTGATCGCCGCCCCCAGTGCAGCGGACCCGGCCACACTCAACCGGGAGACCGGAGCCCCGAAGACATCGGCCACCGTCTGGGCAATCCCATCATTCTTGGAAGCTCCCCCGGTAAGATAAATACTCTCGGGGGCAACCCCCAGCCAGCGGGAATGGATTTTCATATTGAGAAACTGCCCCTCCAGCAGAGCCCTCACTACAGACGCCGGATCCCGCTGATTATCCGCCCATCCGTGATAGATCGCATCGGCGGAATCCACCCGGGGAGTGATTTCCGGGCCAAAGAACGGAAGCATCACACGCCCCTCATTCCCTGCTGGTGTTCGAGCCAGCCCAACCCGGTCGAAATCC
>PAQU01000046.1 GCA_002709395.1 Roseibacillus sp.
CGGGTACAGCATCGCGGATCACTCCGTGTTGAAGTCCCAGATGGATCGGGTAGCGCCCTGTCATAAAGCTTGCCCGCGTCGGAGTACACACCGCACAAGCTGCATAGGCGTCCGTAAACCGAATGCCTCGCGCCGCAAGCCGGTCAATGTTGGGCGTACGGTAATAGCTGCTTCCCTGGCATCCGAGATCCATCCAACCTAGGTCATCAACCACGAAAAGAACCACATTGAGGCGATCCTCCGCCACTACCGCCATCATTGGCAGCAGCAGACTGACAAAAGCAGTAAGGACATGGCGCATCATCACCGTCCAGCCTGCACGCTTCCCGCCATCTTACCATCCCAAACGGCAACCCTCTCCTGACCTACCCGTTCTCCAGCAACTTCCAGCAATACCACTGCATGCGAGGAAGGTGGAATGGGCCCTTGAAATGGTTTCCCTTCGCGGTGTTGGAGATTCTTCCATCACGGTGCGCATAACCAAACCACTCTCCATTCTCCCCATCGGCGAAGGTCCGGTGAGCGTAACCATGAACGAGGCGATGCCATTCCGCATAACGATCTTCCCCGGTCATCCGGTAGGCCAGCAGGGTCGCTATGGTGGCCTCACAGTGCGGCCACCAGAACTTCATGTCATGCCAGTATTCCTGGACCGGATTACCATGGACATCAACAAAGTGGAACAACCCGCCGTGCTGCTCATCCCATCCCCTCTTCCACATGTAATCGAGCATCCGGCACCCGAGCGCGGTAAGTTCTTCGTCTCCTCCCCTCCTCTTCGCCTCGTGCAGGATGAACCACGCCGCCTCGATGGCATGTCCGGGATTCATCGTGCGACCGTCCAGATGATCGTTCAATGAACCATCCGGCGCAATCTGCTCAAAAACACATTTTCGCTCATCATCCACGAACAGGCGGATCTCCCCGATGAACTCATCGATCACCTCCTCAGCCAGTTCATCACCCACGGTCTCCACCAGTTGCTGGGCAACCTGCAGGAAAATCATGGGGACCCCGATCGAGCGGTTCGGCCGCTCCTCCATCCACTTGGCCTCGCCGGCAGGCAGGCGCCCCTCGATATACTCCAGGCACAGGCGGAACAACTGCCGGGCCTGCTCCGTCGAGTCCCCGCAACTCGCAGCCGACCCGTAGGAAGCCAGGGCCATGACCGCAAACGCTTCGGAAAAGAAATAACGCCTTTTGCGGAGCGGGGTTCCCTCCCGGGAAACCAGGAAAAACATCCGATCATCCTCGTCAAAACAGTGATCGCGCAGGAAATCGACTCCGCTCCGGGCCGCCTCGAGCCACTCCTGCCTGGGCTCCACCGTCCGATGCAGGGTCGACAAGAGCCAGGAGAAACGCCCCTGGAACCAGACCGGCTTGTCGTCATCGAGCAGGGATCCGTCCCTTTCCCGCATGGTCAGGTAGCCTCCGTGCGTCGTATCTAGCGCCCGGGGCAACCAGAATGGCAGGGTGTCATCAAGCAGGCTCGTTCGATAGAACGCCCCCAACTCGCTGAGTTCCTCCTCCGAGTAGCCGCTCACGAGTTATCCGTGCACTGAGAGCCCTTCCCGCTCATCCCGCCCGGTGCAGAGGCTGACTACATAGCCCACCACAAAACAGGTCATCAATCCGATCAGGGCGTAGAGAATGCCCGTGACCGGCAACTTCGCGAACTTCACGATGGCCACAGCTGCGATTCCCGCAAGCGCGCCCACGATCGCCCCGGTCGCGTTCCCTTTCTTCGTGAATACTCCCAGAGCAAAGACCCCTCCCAGCGATCCGGTCGCCAGGCCCGTGATCCCGAGGAACGTCTTGAAGGCGTTCTCAATTCCGGTATTCGCGAACCAAAGTGCCACCGTAATCCCCACGGTTCCTCCCACCACGACCACCACCTTCGCCGAGGAGAGATACTGCTGGTCATTCGCCTTCGGCCGGAAAATCCGCCCGTCGAAATCTTTCGTCCAGGCCGTCGCAATACTATTCATCGAACTAGAAACCGATGACTGCGAAGCAGCGAAAACCGCCGCGATGATCAACCCGGCTACTCCGACCGGCAACTGCTGCATGATGAAGAACGGCACGATCGCATCCGTCGAGTTCATGGCGGGATCCAGCAAAGTAGGCTGCGACTTGTAGAAAACATAGAGCGCTGTTCCCAGGAGAAAGAAGACCATCGAGAAGATCACCGACATCCACATCGTAGTCCAGAGCGACTTGCGCGCACCCCCGATATCCTTTGTCGTGACGTAGCGCTGCACGACATCCTGGCCTGCGGTATATTGAATGAACGAGTTGAAGAAGAGCGCGATGAAGATCACCCAGCATGTCGCCGTTCCGTCCTTGATATTGAACTTCCATTCCACCCCCTGGAAGAGCTTCGCATCGGTGTTCGCCACCTCCATCATTGCACCAAATCCGCCATCGACTTTTCCAACCACCAGGAAGAGACACAGGATCGCNCCTGCCAGCAACACCACNGCCTGCACCGCATCGGTCCATACCACCGCTTCAATCCCTCCCATCACGGTGTAAACCATGCANAGGATTCCCACGATGATGATCGCCCCGTTCACAGAGATGTCCGAGACTGCTGCGAGGGCGAGAGCCGGCAGATACAGCACGATTGCAATCCGCCCAACCTGAAGGACGATGAACGAGAGACTCCCAAACAACCGAGCCGCAAGGCTAAAGCGGCGCTCTAGATACATGTAGGCACTTGTGAGATCCAACTTCCGGAAAAAGGGCAGATAGCAGAAGACCACAATGGGCACGATCAGGAGCATCGCCGTCTGCCCGATATACCAACTGATATCCGTCGCGTAGGCCTTGGCCGGGATGCTCATGAAGGTAATCGAACTGAGAACCGTCGCGAAAATCGACAGCCCTGCCACCAGCGATGGCACTTTCTGTCCACCCCGGAAATAAGCTTCCGTACTCGCCGACGCCTTGCGCCGCATGAACCAGTATCCGATCCCCACCATCCCGAGCAGNTAGGCTCCCACCACGACCCAGTTCACCATCCCGAACTTCGCCACCTTCTCCTCCACCTCGGCCACCAGGATCTGCGGCGTCCGAATNCCNGGCTTCATCTCTCCGGTNGGNACAATGAACTTGTCCTTCCACGCCACAACCGGGGTNGTCACCGGAACCGAAACAGGAATANCTTGCGCCTCGGCGGNGAGTTCNCCGGCCTCGNCCCAGGTGTCCGTAATCGTGTCATAGGCCCAGAGCNTACCCTCAAATCCGGGATGNTCCTCTCCTGCNCCGTTCAGTTCCGGGCGATCCTCAAACTGCTGACGCCAGTATTCCGCCGAGACCCCACCCAGCATGAGCAGGTGTGAGACACCTACCGGCAGGGCCGCTGACGGAGCCGCACTCATGCCCTGCGGCAGGTCTGCCAAGCGCTTCCATTCCGGCTTTTCCGCCTTCAGGTTGAGCACATGGCAATCGGACAGGATATCGAGCTTC
Organism: Roseibacillus sp.; assembly: GCA_002709395.1. Classification (GTDB taxonomy): domain Bacteria; phylum Verrucomicrobiota; class Verrucomicrobiia; order Verrucomicrobiales; family Akkermansiaceae; genus Roseibacillus_B. The sequence continues at coordinate 3,472 of PAQU01000046.1, forward strand.
TCCTGGTGCACTCTCCCCGGAGCGGGATCGGCGGATCCGGCGTAATCCCGTCCACCGAACAGGTAAAACTGGTCAGAGCGCACTCCAGCAACCGCATAGACCCGACCCCGGGCCATCTCGCCCTTCCCGGTCTCCGGCCAGGGAAGCGGCTCCCACTTCCACTCGCCGTCCCCCTTGCTNGTNTCGAGCATGTAGGCCTCCTGCACCGTCCTGAATCCGCCTCCCTCCCTGTTAGTCGCTCCCCCCACCACGATCACGGTCTCTCCCACTACTCCAGCCACCCCTTCCACGATGGGAAGGGGATACTTGAGCCTCGGCGCAAAGGTGAGCTTNCCCGATTNGTCGGCAGTCACCTCCCAGACCGCATCAGTGGCAGCCTGCTCCTTGCCTCCGATAAAGAGCGTTGAACCTCGCTTTGGAAGAGTGACTGACATTCCGTAACCCAGTCGCTGTCCCAACGGCCCCTCAATTTTTTCCCAGCTGGCATCCTCAGCTCCCATCTCCAGCTTGAAGGCGAGATCGTAATAGACCTTCTCCGGGTTCTTTTCCTTCTCCCACGGCCGGCCCTTCGGAAAGTTGGCCCCTCCCGCCACCACCAGATAGTCTTTCTCAGTGTCCTTATTAGTGACGACCCCCGCGAAAGCACCAGCGAACCCTTCCTCATCTGGCAAGGCAGGTAGGTGACTCCAGGATAGCGGCCCTTTCCCGGACTCTTCAGAACAAAGGGACGGCGCGCACAGAAACGTGGAAAAGAGAATGACAGGAATCAATGGCTTCATGGGACTTCGATATCTTGCAGGTTGACCCAATCAAACCAGCCCATCGCTTCAAGCTGGTTGCGGAGATCGGAAAGTTGCTCTGCGGTAGCTGGCTCGATGGGACGACGGGCGGGGCCGCAGTCTATTCCCACCATCGACATCATCGCCTTCAGGCTGGCCCGCCCACAGGTGCCCAGCATGGCCTCCAGCATTTCGAGGGCCCGGGCCTGCCAGAGCCTCGCCCCGGTTAGGTCCCCCTCCTCGAACGCCTTCCGCACCTGATGATAAAGCGGGGCCGCATAATTATAGGTACTTCCCACCGCTCCCTCATAGCCCTGCGCCAGGGACTGGAGNTANGCCTCATCCGTTCCNCTCAGGAACTCGAGTCCCGGACCGGCCTTCTGCAGGGAGGGCAGGTTATAGGACGTCCCCGCATCCGTGTACTTTATTCCGCAAAAAGTCGGAATCTCCTTCACGGCCAGCTCCGTGAAACGCATTGGATTCATCGAGGCCCCGGAGAGAGCCGGGATGTGGTAATAATAAAACGGAGTAGCCGGGGCCCCTTCCGCGATGGCAGCCATGAGCCCGACCAGTCCCTCCTCTCCTTCGGCCTGGAAGTAACCGGTTGGAGTCGCTGAGATGGCATCCGCCCCGCTTGCCTCGGCATGGGCCGCCAGGGTTGCCGCCGCCTTCATGCTGTTGTGCCCCACCTGGACCACCGTTTGCATCCGCCCCCTGCAGTGCTCGAGATAGGCGTCCGCCACCGCCATCCGCTCCTCATCAGTGAGGGACATTCCTTCCCCCGTACTTCCGGCGATATAAACCCCCGCAATGCTGTTCCGCTCCAGATGATCAACAATCTGCGGAACCAGCCCCAGGTTCAACTCCCCTGTATCGGTCATCGGAGTAACTACCGCGGCCACCAGACCCTGCATTCCAAGAGGCTTCATTCCTTCTTCGTCACGTTGCTTTGAAGGGAAGCTTGGCCGGACCGGGAAACAATTCAAGTCATTCAACCGTATCACTTTACCCCTTGGTTAACGGCAGGAAAATCCTTCCTCCCCGGCACTCAAGGACATAGTTCTGGGGTCGCTAATGCCATGAACCGACGATCATTCTGCCAGTCTGCCGCAGCTGCTGCCTTTGCCGGCCCTCTCTCCGCCGGAGGAAAGCCCGGATCGTTCAAGCTGAACTACCTCGTCTCTTCCGCCATGTATGGAACTACCGCTCTGGACGAGGTGCTCGCAGAGGTCCCAAAAGCCGGGACCCGCTTTATTGACATCTGGCCGCGCCCTCACGCCAATCATCGTGAACAAGTCTCCATGATGGGCCTGGAAGCCTTCGAGGAACTCCTCTCCAGGCATGAAGTCAGGCTCGGGGTTCTCACCCAGTATAAACTAGGACCCTTCGGACTGGCTCCCGAACTACCCGTCGCCCGGCGCTTCGGCTGCAAGGTAATAGTCTGCGGTGCAAGCGGCGACCGAAGCGCAACAGGGCCGGATCTCAGGGCTGAGGTCCGGAAATTCATCGAGCGGATGAAACCCCATGCCGATGCCGCTGCAGAACATGGCGTCACCATCGCAGTCGAGAACCACGGCGGACAGATCCTGGCGACCCCGGACGGCATCAAGTGGTTTGCCGAACTGACCACCCACCCGAGTCTCGCCCTCGCCTTCGCTCCTCATCATCTTCCCCAGGATGCCGAACTGCAGGGCAACCTTATTGCCGGACTCGGAAACAAGATGGTCTTTTTCTACGGACAGCAACACGGAACCGGATCCAGCCGGCAGCAACCCCGCGAAAAAGAACTGCTGCAGATGCCCGGCCGAGGCCCCCTCGACTTCACCCCTCTTCTCCGGGGCCTGAAGAAGATAAACTTCACTGGCTTCACCGAACCCTTCATGCACCCTTTCCCCCGCGGCATCCCAATCCAGAACTCCACCGCCGGGGTGACCGCCGAGATCAACCGTTCGCGGTCCTACCTCGAGAAGTGTCTCCAAAACCTCTGAGGAATACCCGTCCACCACAGCCCGTGCTTTACACCCGTTCCTGAAGTGCTCCACTCCTCCGAAGCTACTTTGCCATGTCCCAGGTCCTTATCATCGTCGGCGACGCCACCGAAACCGTAGACACCCTCTACCCCTACTATCGCCTCATCGAAAGCGGATTTCAGCCGGTGGTTGCCGCCCCGGAAAAACGCCGCTACCAGATGGTGCTTCACGAGGTCCAACCGGGCTGGACCATCACCCGGGAATGGGAGGGCTACTCCATCGAAGCGGATGTCGCCTTCGGAGAGATCAACCCCTCTGACTACCTTGGCATCTTTTTCAGTGGAGGACGGGCCCCCGAATATATCCGCTATGATGAGGACCTTGTCCGCATCACACGGCACTTTTTCGAGGAAAACAAACCGGTCGGCTGCGTCTGCCACGGAGTCGAGATTCCCGCCTTCGCCGATTGCGTCAGGGACCGCCGGATGGCCACCGTCCCCAAATGCCGGTTCGATCTCGAGGTCTGCGGAGGTGTTTTCGTCGATAAACCCTGTGTGGTGGACGGNAANCTCATCAGCGGCCGCACTTACCATGACAGCGGCCACTTCGTCGGACCGTGGATCGACCTCCTCGAGAAAGCCCGGAACCAGCAGAACGACTGAAACACCCTCATTCTTCCCTTTTCCAACTCCCCATCCCCCCTATACTCAAACCGTGAAAACCATGCGTTTATCTCTCATCCTCACTGCCTTTGCCTTCGCCCTCCCATCCCATGCCGACAAGGAACTCCCTGTCATTCACAAGGAGGACTTCTCCAAGGATGCCAGCGCATGGAAGACCACCGACGACACCAAATGGAAACTCACCACCGTGGATGGCAACCAGGTCTACGAACTCCTCGGCGTCTCCAGATATCGCCCCCCCTTCCGCAGCCCTCACAGCATAGCTCTCCTTAAGGACAAGATCGTTGGATCCTTTGTTCTCACCGCCCGGATCCAGACAACCCAGACCTCCCGGGGTCACCGCGATCTCTGCTTCTTCTTCAACTACCAGGATCCTTCCCACTTCTACTACCTCCACCTCGGGGAAAAGCCAGATCCCAACTCGAGCCAGATCTTTATCGTCAATCATGCTCCCCGAAAAAACCTTATTCTGTCCAAGGAAGGCATCCCGTGGAAGGACGGTCAGTTCCATGACCTTAAGATCGTCCGGGACGTCGAGAGCGGCAAAATCGACGTCTACTTCGACGACATGGAGAAGCCCGTGAAGTCAGCTGTCGACAAGACCTTCACCTGGGGACAGGTCGGCATCGGCTCCTTCGACGACAGGGGCTACTTCGATGACATCGTCCTCCGCGGAGTCGAGGTCAAGAAGGGGAAGGCCGAAGGCCTGCACCCCAAGAAATGATCCACGCTTGCCACCCCTTCGCCCCTGCGCTAAGTCTCCGCCAAGTGGCTCGGTTAACTCAGTGGTAGAGTGCATCCTTCACACGGATGAAGTCACTGGTTCAAATCCAGTACCGAGCACCATTTCCCCGTTTTAACCGGCGAGCTACCAGTTGATCACACCTTGATGTGATTACACCAAGTCAGGCGACCAGTTCCAGCCACCAGTGGCCCTGATGGGACCTCCAGTTTTCCCCGGTCGCATGGAACAAACCTTCCGCCGGGCGGACCTTCCCATCACAACGCCCGTTCGCGTCCACCGGAAAATTCCCTCCGGATGACACAAATTCAGGTGCAAGCACGCACGTTCTTAAAAGGGCGGCATCGAACGTGCTGAGACGCAGTCTGTGACACCCTGCGGTTCGTCCATAAATTCAAGACCTCATGATTCCAGTTCCTCCACGATGCAGCCCTGCCCTCTGGATAGCCTCTCTCCTCCTTCCGGCACTCTCTCCAACCTCGCTCGGCGCCCCCGACGAAATCATCCAGGACGTAACACTTGGCGAGGAAACACTCACAATGCGACTCACCCGCCTTGACCTCCGCGGCCCGAACTTTGATTTCCGGTCCCAGGATGCCCAAGGCTCGATCCGGACCCTGAATCCCGTTCCTGAGCGCTCCTATCTTGGTTCTGTTGACGATCGTCCAGGCGCAGTTTCCTGCGGCATTCAACTCGATGACGGAACCTTCAAGGGTGCGATCCTTTTTGAACGCGGCATGACCTGGTACACTCAGGGAGAAAATGTCAGCAGGACGCAGGCAACTGATTACGAGGACTTCATCGATTACCAGTTTCCCACCGGGGCGACGATGTCCTCCTCCCTCGGCGGTGCCCAGATGCACGGCTTCGATCTCGGAGTGGATGTATCCAATGGCTACTACACCCAGACAGGGGCGCAGACGACCACCGCCCTTGAGCGAGTAGAGTTCACCGTCAACCTCATCCGGGCGATCTATATGAGGGATGCCCTCATACGCCCTTACCTTGGTAGGGTCATTCTCAGAACCGCTGTATCCCGGGATCCCTACAACGGTTCTTCAGGATGGTTCAACATGATGTCCCGGGCCCGCACGGAATGGAACAGCAACCAGGCCGATGCCATTCGCCAACTGGTCACGGTGGTGGGCGGTGGTGGTTTCCGTAACGGTTGGTCCTGGAATGGAGTGGTGGGAACTGGTAATGGATACTCCTCGGTCCAGAGCGGTCCCGCCGGAGATTTCGATGATGCCCTGCGAAGACAACTCGGATTCAACTGGAGCTCCACGGGAAACGCCGGAGGAAACCCCGAGGGACTGGGAATCATGGGCAGGGGCGGTCCGGCACGCATGAGCGGCAGCGAGGCCTTTCTCATTCTCAACCATCGTAATCAGCGTGCCAGTGCGGGTGTCATCCGGAGGGAAGCCCGCTTCAATGACGTAGAACTGCCCCCTTATGCCAGCATGGACACCCTGCGCTTCCAGAGGTCGATGACCGGATCTGTCCTCGTCTCCGACAACCATCCCGTCCGGGCAACTGTCCCGGTTCGGAATCTGGGCGACAGGTGGCAGGGTGGCAATGAACCCTTCAATGACCGGGCGTGGACCTTGGGCGCCAATGGTGTCGGTTACGAGCGCAACACGAACAACAACAACATCAGCTACAGCCCCTTCATTAAGATCAACGTCGGCAACGAAATGGCGAGTCGCACGAACTGCTTTATACGCATCCCTTTCACGGTGGAGAAAGGAGATCTCGAGAAGTGGAACCGGATGATCCTGAAAATGCGTTACGACGACGGGTTCATCGCCTATTTGAATGGCCGGGAAGTCTCATCCGCCAACGCCCCGGAGAACGCGAATCACCTCTCCTTGGCTACCACGACAACCTCTGACAGCGCCGCCATACTCTATCAGGACTTCAACATTAGCAGTCACCTCGACGCCCTGAAATCAGGGGAGAACATTCTGGCCATCCATGGCCTTAATGAAAGCACGAGCAGCAGTGACTTTCTCATCCAGGCCAAGCTCGTAGCCGGACTGGACGCTGCGGAACCTTCTCCACCCACCAGGCTGGCACCACTCGCCAACGATCATGATGCCAACGGGCAACGGCTTACGATCTCAGCCTTTGATTCGGAGAGCACGGCAGGTGGCACCGTGACGCAGGAAAGAGTCGATCTGATTTACACTCCACCTGCCAACCTCTCGGGACTGGACTGGTTCCACTACACTGCTGCTGACTCAACAGGAAGGACCGGCACTGGGGTAGTTCTGGTGGACGGCACCCCCACTCTCGAGAACCTGGATCTCAACCCGGCTTCCCGGCAGGTTTCTGCATCGGGCGGATCCTTTATCCTCGACGTTGATGCTCCATCCGTCTGGAGCTGGCGCCGGGACCCTGCAAACGGAGACTGGTTACGCATCAGCGAGCCCATTACCCAGAGCAGAGCCCAGGTATTTTCCTACGAGGTGAGGCCCAATCCTTCTCCCGACGTTCGCCGGGCCGAAATCCTGTTCTTACAGGGTGATAAGGAGCGGATTCACATAATCACCCAGGCCGGGAATCCCGACGCCCACGGGAACACCATTGAAACCGCATCCCTTCTTGATCTGGATTCTTCTCTTCCTGCCAATCTCGATATCCCGGGGGACGTGGACTTCTTCCGGATCGAGGTGGACCACGAGAGTTTTCTCACCTTGGAGACCACCGGCGAGACTGACACCCGCGGCACTCTCTTCGATTCGTCTGGCACGTTCCTCACCCAGAACAACAATGCCAACGGACTAAACTTCAGGATCAACTACCGCGTTCTTCCCGGAACCTATCACCTCCGGGTGAGTTCGGGCCTCATCAATCTCACGGGACAATACACCCTGACGGGATCCCTCACATTCATACCCAGACTCCGGATCCTGTCCACCCGGCAGAGCGAAGCCGAGACAACCGTAAGTCTCATCTTCAGCACCATGCCGGGGCAGTCCTACCGACTGGAGCGCTCCCGAAACCTCCTCGACTGGGAAGATGTTCTCGAAGATCCTATCGTGGCCGAGACCACAACCGTCGAGGAGAGTTACACCTTTGACACCAGCGCGAACCCGCGACTGTTCCTCCGAGTAAGACAGGAGTAAACACTCACCATGCAGTCCACTCCTGGGATTGCAGGGGTAGTCACCGGGTTTCATACTGCCGGCTTACTACAGGCCGCCGCGGGTTAACGTGGTTCGCTTCTCATCGATTCGATTCCCGGGGGCAGCCCCCTCCCGGGTCGAGGAATCCGACCATGAAGAGCTCGCAAGCTCTGGAAGTCTCCATTTTTGTTGATGAACTGGGGGGCAACGCACTTATCTCTTTACCCAACTGCAGACTTCCAGGTGTATCCTGCGCCCGCCGCGGAACCAGATCGTCCTCCATACCTGCCTCCGCCCCCTCCATACACTCCACTCTCCATGACCTCCACTCCGCTATCCTCACTTCTTGTCCTCGCTCTCGCTGCTCCGTCAATATCATGCGGGGCAGAGGACAAGGGGGTTCCACTCCACGAACCCGTATCCCCCCTTCCCCGGGCCCACGCCCACAACGACTACCACCACAAGCGTCCGCTCTTCGAGGCTCTGGAACAGGGATTCTGCAGTGTGGAGGCCGACATCTTCCTGCGGGGAGAAAAGTTTCATGTCGCCCACACCCGGTTCGGAATCCGCAAGAACCGCACTCTTGAGGAACTCTACCTCAAACCACTGGCCGAGCGCGTACGTGCTAATGGGGGTAATGTCTATCCTGAGAAAACACGATTCATCCTGCTCATCGACATCAAGTCCGATGGTAACGAAGCCTATCCGGTCCTCGACAAGCTCCTCACGCGCTACGACACCCTCTTCACCGCCCATCTCGAGGGCAGGGAGCGTCCTGGACCAGTCACCGCAATCCTGAGCGGCGCACGACCGAGGGACCTCGTGGAGGCTGACCGAACCCGCTACTGCTCCCTCGATGGCCGCATGGGAGACCTTGGCAGCAAGGCCCCTGCTCATCTCGTCCCCCTGATCAGCGATAAATGGTCAAAGCACTTCACGTGGCGTGGAAGAGGACCCATTCCTCCCGGCGAAGAAAAACGACTCAGGGAACTCGTGGACCTCACCCGGAAAGACGGACGTCTCCTGCGATTCTGGGCAGTTCCGGACCGGGTCGAATGCTGGCAGGTTCTGCACGACACCGGGGTCGACCTGATCAATACCGACAAACTCAGGGAACTCTCCCGGTTCCTCCGCTCCCAGCAGTAACCTCGCGCCCGGAATCAGCGCCGCAGGACCTTACCTGCTACTCTGCGGCCAACCTCTTTCGCTATCTTACGTTCCATGTCACGGCCCATCAGGATCTCGATCGCCCCCGGTACTGCCTGCCGGTAGGCTAGCGCCTTGCAGGCAAGGGCCACGGCTTCACTTTCCCTGAGGCGCGGAAAAATACGGGACTCATCGATTATGGCTGCCATCATCCTGGCCGCCTGCACCTCAACCTGCAGCGATACCAGCGACATCAGGCTCCCAGCACCCAGCGCCGCAGCAGCAACCGCCAATCCCCATCCCGGCGGGACTTTTGCCACGACCACCGCGAATACAAGGACCACCACGGTGAAGATCGGAAAGGCTAAACTGAACTTCACCGCCCACTGGCGCCACTTGAGCAGGTCCGGGTTACTTGTCGCCACCAGGGCATGCCCGCACAGGAGAGCCACCTCGCCCAGGGCCAACACGTTCTTCGCTTCTTTCAGACGCTTGGTGAGTATAAGCTTAACTGTTTTGCCTACCTTGACATCGGCTCGACGCTTCTCCTCCATCACCACCTTGTTCGAGATGCCGCTCTTGGAGAGGAGTAACTCGGCCAGTTCTCTTCCGGTTCGAGAGGTTTCCGCATCACCCGCGGAACGAACCCCCCGGTCACAGAAAAACTTCCGCACCACCACCGAAAGAATGATGGGGAGAAGTGAGATCAGCAGTATCAGCCGTGCCACAACCCGACTTTACCTGATAATCCCGCGGACGGATACCAAATAGCCCCCGGATCACCTGCTACCTCCACTCGTGCTTGGGATAGCGTCCCGCGAGGTCTTTCTTCATCTGGGGATAGCCGCTCTCCCAGAAACTTTTCAGGTCCTGGGTCACCTGCCAGGGACGCTGGTTCGGCGCGAGCACCTGCACCTGCACCGACCGGCCGGAAATAGCGGGTGTCTCCCGCACCCCATACAATTGCTGTACCTTGAGGGAAATCGAGGGATCCTTCCCTACCTCATACGCCACTCTGACTGTGACCCCATTACTCAATTCGATCCGTTCGGGCGCATAACTCTCGAGGGCTGAGGACTGGGTAGGAGAAAGCCATTCCCGCAGAACCGGCCAGACTTCCCGGTCCTTCACCTCCCGATAGGAACGGGCCTTTCGGCACACCTGCGTGACGATCAGCTTTTTCTCCTCTTCCCCAATGGCGCTGATCTCCAGTTCGGGCATGGACTGGGACAGGAAGTCTACTCTTGCGATCCAGTAGTCCACCTTTGCATCCCACCTCTTGAGCTTGAGAGATCCACTCACAATATGCTCAGCCAGAAGGGTCGCGGCTTCCTCATCACGCACCTCCCCCCCTTCCTTTTCCTCGATCACGAGGTCATAAAACATCACCCGCCGGCGAGCCACCACGCGCCGGGCCACCTCATCAAAGGCCGCTCCTTCCTCCTCCCGGAACCCCACTGGAAACAACTCGCGCAACCACTCCTCCTCCACCCGTACCGCGTGACTGAGGCGCACGGTCATCTCACGCCCCTGCACCTCGGTCATCCCGGTAGCTACCAGCATCCCACCTTCCCGGGCCACGCTACCCTCGTCGAGTTTCCCTCTTCTGCCTGCCACTACCCTGCAGGCCAGGGATCCTCTGCTGGTGCGAACCGCAACGTGATCACCATAGGCAGCCAATATGGACCGTCCCAGAGGGACCCTCAATTCCTCCATGGCTACCTGTCCACTTCGGATCGATGGACGTCCCACCAGACTACAAAGCTGCTTCCACGCCTGAAGGGTTTCCCTTGCCTGTCGCCCATGGATCCCCAGTGCTCCACAGCGAACCGGATCAAAACGCATAACCTCCGCGGCCTCACAAGCCCTCCACTCGGCCTCAAAATCGGATCGGTCATCCTCCCCCTGGAATTCAGCCCTCTGTGCCCGGGTCGCTTTCCTCGTAAAAACACCCTCAGCCTGAAGCACTGCTGCCGCAAAACAGGCCTCGGCCACGCAGCCTTCCTCTTCCGCCGCCTCCAGAAGACGAGCCGCACGGGGATGCAGGGGATAGCGCGCCATGGAAGCACCCGTCTCCGTAAGCGAACCCGTTGCATCGACCGCTCCGAGCATCTCCAGCAAGTGCTCCGCTCGCTGCAGAGAGTCCTCTCCGGGGGCCTCAAGCCACCGGAACTGCCGGATCTCACCCACTCCTCCAGCCTTCAGGTAAAGGACCGCACCGGCCAGATCAACCCGGTGCACCTCGGGGTCTTCGAACTCTCGACGGCGGGAATGATCCCGCTCACTCCACAGCCTGACACACCTCCCTGGCCCGGTCCTCCCCGCCCGTCCCGCCCTCTGCTGGGCGGACGCCTGGGAGATCTTTTCTACCGTCAGGGTATCAATCGCCCTCCTGGCATCAAAGGCCGCAATCCGGGCCAGCCCCGAGTCGATGACTGAAACCACTCCGTCAATGGTGATTGAAGTCTCTGCGACATTTGTCGCTACGATGATTCTCGGCATCGTGCCGGGTCCAACTGCTTTTCCCTGTGCCACGGGGGAAAGAGCGGAATAGAGCGGCTTCACCTCCCAGCCTCGCGACCAGCTACTTCGCTCAAGAAGCTCCACCGTCTTACGTATTTCAAAAGCTCCTGGTAGAAAAATAAGTATTCTTTCCCCATTCTTTCCCGCTGATCCTTCAGGGTTGGCCCGTGCCATGATTTCATCCCGGCAGACCTTCCCTACCTGTTCCCATACCGGAACACTCTCCATCGCCCCATGTTTCCCGCGCCGGGGAGCGGGTGGGGGCCGATAGGAAATTTCCACCGGATACATCCGGCCGCCAGCCTCCAGCACTTCGCAGGGTTTCAGGTATTCTGCCAACCCCGCTGTTTCAAGGGTAGCGGACATGACGAGAACCCGGAGCTCTGGTCGTTGTCCCTCCTGAAGATCAAGCACGCGAGCAAGGGAAAGGTCCGAGGCCAGCCTCCGTTCATGGAATTCGTCAAAAATCACCGCTCCTACCCCCTGCAACTCCGGGTCATCACGCAGCCAGCGCTGAAGAATTCCGTCCGTCACATAAACAATTCTCGTATGATCACCATAGCGCGTATCAAACCGCACCGCATATCCCACCTCCTCTCCCAGCTTGACCCCCAGGGAACGGGCCACGAAGCCGGCCAGCAGGCGGGCGGCAATCCGGCGTGGCTGCACTACCACGATCAACCCCTCTGCCAGCTCCCCCTCCAGGAGGATGACCGGAACCCCCGTGGACTTTCCTGACCCGGTAGGAGCCCGCAGAAGAACCCGCCCACTTTCCCGCAGACGCTCCTCTAATTCCTTCCGAATATCAAAAACAGGCAGGGTCACTTCATCTTTCTTAGCCCCTCCGAGCATACATCCAAATCCTAATTCCTGCCGGAAAATCCCCTGTAAACAGGCCGGAATCGGATCAGGCCATCCCACCATCCGGACCCGCGTTATTTCTTTGCACCTCAAAAA
>PAQU01000047.1 GCA_002709395.1 Roseibacillus sp.
GAGGCTCGCCAGATCATCGAGTCGAAAATATCCCTGAGCCGTTTGGACTGCAGCCCCGGTGAGCAGCCGGACCATTTTGTAGAGGAATCCCTCCCCGGTGAAGGTGAGGAGGTATCCCTCAGGGATGGTGCGAAGAGAAGCTTCACTGAGGGTGCGATGGAAATCGGTTCCCTCGGTCTCGTTGCCACGGTTGGCGGCAAAGGCACGGAAATCGTGTCGGCCGAGGAAACAGGCGAGGGCGTCTTCCAAGGTCTTCGGGTCAAGTTGGCGGGGGAGATGCCAGACCCTGGCGGCCTGGAAAGGAGGAAGGATCGGAGCTATACTGAGCTCGTAGCGGTAAGTCTTGGACCGGGCTGAAAAGCGGGCATGGAATTCAGCAGGCACCTCTTCGCACTCCAGCACGCGGATCGTTGCGGGAAGCTTGGTATTGAGGGCCGCCAGCCAGTTGACCGGATTCATGGTAAGCTGTCCTGGCGCGTCAAAGTGCGCGACCTGCCCGGCAGCATGGACCCCTGAATCGGTCCTTCCTGAGCCATGGAGGCGAAGGGGCTCCTTGGCGATCTCGGCCAAGGCTGTTTCCAGACGCGCCTGGATGGTATCCTTGCCCGGCTGGACCTGCCACCCGGCGAACCCACGTCCGTCGTAGGCGATCGTCAGCTTGAGGCGCATGGCTTGTTAATCTCTGAATTCGGCGAGGTTGGAAAGGACGGAACGCTCGTATCACATGCAGGGGGAATAAATCCAAGGGCTTCGTTCCGGAGCGAGATAGCAAAAAAGAGGCGGCTCGCTACCGAGCCGCCTCTGATTAAATTTTAAGGGTATATGGTGCGCAGGGCGTGGTAATCAGGCGTCGCTGTCGCCTTCGTCGTCACCTTCGTCGTCACCGCGGTCATGGCCACGGCCACGGCCACGTGGGTGTCGGCCGCGTGGTCCCCGGCCGCGGTCACGGCTGGGACGCGATCTACTGCCGTGATGGCGGAGGCAGGCGGTGAATTCCTCAAATGACACGCAGCCATCCTCATCAGCGTCGAGGCGCTCGAAGATACTCGCTACGCGCTCGGGCTCCCTGTTCTCGAAGGGAGCGAGGGCAGCAAATTCGTCGGAGTCGAGGCAGCCATCATCGCCCGCGATCTCTGCAAACTTTTCCTCGCGTTTTGCTTGGAGGGCGTCGCGGCGTGCGTCGCGGGCAGCTTCCTTCTCCTCATCGGAGAGTTCACCATCACCATCGGTATCGAATTCCGCAACGCGCTCGGCCCGGCGTTCGGCCCGTGCGGCCCGGCGGGCCTCTTTGGCAGCCTGGCGTTCTTCTTCGTCAATTTTTCCGTCCTCGTTGAGGTCGAACTGCGCGAGAATTTCGGGCAGCTTTCCGTCACCGAAGGTCCTATCGCGGCCGGCATTGGTGGTTGCGATCCCTATGCCGACGGCAATTGCAAGGATCGGGAGGTATTTGATATTCATGGTTCTGTTTCTGCGGGGTGGCTGTGGCGGAATGCCGTGCCCAGTTGTGTCTGTCGAGAGGGTAGACGATGGCGGGGCGAGATGGTTACATTTTTCTCACGAAAGATGCCCAGGGAGCATTCATTCCGCGATGGTCTGGATGATACGGTAAAACCGACTTTCACCCTGGGAGGAGGCATCGGTAAAGAGGAAGGTCTGGCTTTGCTGAGGAGCAGAAAAAGTGGAACCTGATAAATCGTCCTGCCAGGAAACGAGGTTATCGGAGTATTCCACGGCATAGTTGTAGCCGGGAGCCGCCTGCCAGGCGATCTGGATATTCCCATCCGCGCTCTGCCTGATTGAAGAGATCCTGACCGGGGGAGGAGGATCTTCCACTGTTTCGAGTCTCAGGTCGGAGAGCAGGAGGAAGTTGTCCCCGAAATCCCTGGGCGATCCCTGGGCGATCTGCCACTCGATCGCGATGAACCCGAAATAGAGGGGACGGTTGGTGCCATTGAAAACTGCCTCGGTAAAAAGCGGAAGGCCATCAATCTCCGCGCTCCAGCGGTTGGACTCGAAATCGATAAACCCGGTCAATTCCTGGAGTTCCCCCTGGACGAAATCCAGGCCGGTATCGATTTCCTCGTAGCCCTGCGACTGAGGGCTCCCATTGCGATACCAGAAACCGTAGTCGGTATCGGTATTGGAAATCCGGATGGATGCGAGGGGAGCTCCAAGGTTGTTGTAGAAGGTGACAAAGAAGTCGTCGCGCCGGTAGTTGGTGAAGTCCGTGGAGTCCTCTATACCAAAGAGCAGCGCAAAGGAGACAAGGGGGTTTCCACTGGCCGCAGGGTCGTAGTTTACCGTCTTGGCGACCGTGGTGAGTGACCGGTTTGGGCGGTTGAAGCCCAGGGTAGCGGTATTTCCGAGGGCCCCTTTGAGGAGGTCGGGAACAATGGCCTGGGCTCCGCTGCTCCTGTCGCTTGCCTGCCAGCCTTCAAAGTTGTGCCACGCGTTGTCACCTGTCGGGAACTCGTCGAAATCCGTGAAGTACAAGAGTTCGGCCCGGACCGTTCCTAGTAGAAGGGCGAGCAAGAGGAGGTGTGAGACAGGCCTTGCCATGGGGGTGGGTGGAACCGTTCCTGCTTCAAGAAAAAGAGGCAACCCGTGATCCAGGTTGCCTCCTAGTATTGAGAATAAGGGAAGCAGTGGAAGGGTTACTTCCGACCGCCGAATCCGCGGGGTCCGCGCGGTCTTTCGTCCTCATCGTCCTCATCGATGTCAGGGCGCTCCGGGCGCTCGGGGAGTTCAGGGAGCTCCGGACGCTCGGGGAGTTGAGGGCGCTCCGGGCGCTCGGGGAGGTTTGGGCGCTCGGGCGGCTTGGGGGGTTCCGGGCGCTCAGGGAGTTCAGGACGCTCAGGACGCTCGCCTTCATTGTCGTCGCCGCCGGGGCGTGGAGGCTGAGGAGGTCTGGGGAGACGTCCGCCTGGCTTGCGGTGATGACGGAGCCGTGCGGTGAACTCTTCAAGGTTGACGCACTCGTCGTCATCAGAATCCAAACGGCCAAAGATGGCAGCGACGCGCTCAGGGTTTCTGCCTTCAAAGGGAGGAAGGGCAGCAAATTCGTCGGCATCGAGGCATCCATCATCACCCGCGATTTCTGCAAATTTTTCTTCACGCTTGGCTTCGAGAGCAGCCCGGCGGGCATCGCGGGCTCCTTCTCGCTCTTCTCGGGAGAGTTCGCCATCACCATCCGTGTCAAATTCTGAGATGTGGGCGGCGCGACGTTCGGCACGGGCAGCCCGGCGGGCCTCCTTGGCGGCCTGGCGCTCTTCTTCGTCAATTTTCCCGTCTTCGTTGAGGTCAAACTGCGCAAGCATTTCAGGCAGCTTGCCGTCACCGAAGGTTCTATCGCGGCCGGCATTGGCAAAACCGATGCCGATGGCAAGCACGGCAACGGGGAGGAATTTAAGTTTCATAATGATCTGGGGGTAAATGTTCTGCTGTTGGAGGGCCTGACGGCGTTGAGGGTGTAGTGGTTACACCCGGGGTCAATTTTATTCGTTCAGGAGGTCAAAGAGGTTTATGCCCTGCTGGGGCTCCGGGTCCGCCTGGGGCTCGGAAATCGCCTCTGTTTCAGGGGGGGCCTGTCCGGCGGCGACAGGGCCTTCGCCCTGTTCGCTGGCGACGGAGGCATCGAAATCTTCCTCCAACTGGGCGACGATTTCCTCCCACCAGGCCTGGTCGTCAAGTTTCTGCTGGAGGAAGTCCTCCTGCTGCCCGGGATCCAGAGAATCGTGGATGACCTCATCGGGGCTTTTATCGTTGTCGGCGAGCTCTTCGGAGGGGAGGGAGATCCCAGCGGGGTAGTTAATGACCATTGCCGGATGGTATCCCGTAGTGGAGCGGAGGAGCTGCGGGAAAACCTTGTGGCGTTGCCTTGGAGTAAGATCGAGCCTCTCCGTCATCCGGTCCAATCTGGAGATGGCATTCTGTTTTACCCAGGGAAGGCGCTTGGCGATGTCCTGACGCTGGTCCGGGGTGAGAGCCCGGGAGGCCGGGCTATCGTCCATGGCCACTTCGAGGTCCTCGACTTGCGGGAGTCGCTGGCGTGGGGCCCTGTCAGAGCTGGAGGCCCTCCCGGACGGGGAGCCTGCGAAGCCACGGGAAGGAAGGTTCCCGGTTTTGCGCAGAGTGGGGGAGTTCTCGTCCTGCGGCTGTCGTGCGGACGGGCTCTCCGGATCATCCCTGAAGGTGATCGTGATGGCGAGGGTCGTTGCCACCAGGAGGAGGGCGACACCGAAAATGAGGTTTCCGAATCTCATGCCGTTAGGAGGGTTATTGTCGTCTGGATACAACCTCCGTGTCGAGAACAGGTTGTGCCAAGGTTTTGGTTAATTTCAGGCCTCATTACAGGGGGTAATGAGGGAGAGGCCCTCCGCCTTTGCCGACCTTGGGGGGTTAGCCGCGCAGGCGGAAGGCCTCCTTATATAAGCTGACGAGCTTCTTTTCCCGGTGGTTACACGTCGGAAGTTGAAGAATGGCGAATCGGCTTCATTTCTCCCTCAATCGGGGGAGGTTCCGGGCAGCTTGGCTTGTTGCTCGGGAGTGAGGTGCTGTTTCAGGCGCTTATCGAGGTTCTGGAATTCCCTCCGCCCGGCTTGCCTGGCCTCCATGATCCTCCTTGCAGTTTCAGAGACCTCGCGCCGGATGGATTGTCTTTGCTCCGGGGACAGGTCATCGATGGCATTTTCGATGGCCTGGATCGCGGAGCGCTGCCAGGAATCCCAGTCGACGGTTCTGGTGACGGGGGCCGGGGGTGATGAGGGGGAAGGCTGGTTGCGCTGGCCCTTGCGTTCGCCCAGCAGGAATCCAATCCCGTAGCCGCAGAGAAAGATGGCCAGAAGGGCCAGGGCGATACTGAGGTAGTCTTTGAAGGTTGGCTTCATTGTGCAGAGTCAGGTGGAAGGGGGAGGGTTCGACTTGGTTCCGGTGCGGCCTTCTGGTCCCGTGAATTTGAGTTCATCGTGGTGTAGAAGACAAGGTAGAGTGCAATTGCCATAAGGGCGACGATCAGGGACCACCGTCGCCAGAGCACGGTCCGGGCGAATTTCCAGAGCCCTTGCCGCATCGTGATCACGCCGGAGACAAAGGTCGAGGGGGCATGGTCTTCTGGCCCTTCTCCGTTTTCCGTCGTTGCCCCTGCTTCTCTGGCGGCATCGACGAGGCGGTTCCATTGATTGTTCTTATCGGGTTCGGGCATGGGTCTCGGATAGTTGGAATTCAGCGGTCCTGGGTCTGCTGCTGGCTTTCAAGATGCTGCAGGTGCTCGGCCAGTTTACGGCGAGCACGCATGGCGGTGACCTTGATCTTACTGGCGCCCCATCCGGTGAGCTCGGCTATTTCGCGCACCGGTCGTTCTTCCAGGTCAAGGAGTCGGATGACAATCTGTTCCCGCGGATTGAGAGTCGCGATCAGCTTGTCCAGAAGGCCGGAAAACAACTCCCGCTCGGTATCGGAAGTTCCCATCGTAGTTGTCTGGCGGCCTTTCTCGATAATCTCTACCTCGGCTTCACTGAGGTCAGAGTAAGTTGCCAGGGGACGAGCCCGGTGTTTGCGCAACCAGTCGTAGCAGGTAGTTACGGCGATCCGGGACACCCAGTGGTTGAATGGTTGAGGCCCTCTATACTGATCGATCTTGAGAAAGATCTTGAGGAAGATTTCCTGGGACACGTCATCGTGATCTGCCTGTTTCCGCAGGTGGTTGCGGACGTTTGCGCGGACGGAGGGATAGAGGATTTCAACGAGTGTCCGATTAGCCGACTCATCCCCTGCCTTGACTCGGTCAAGGAGTTCGCTGGTGATCGCGGGGGGCGGCTCTTCCATGTAGACAGGGGCAGGGTACAAGGGGAGCTTCCGGAATGCAGTTCGGCAAGTGGCAAAATCAGGAGCAGAAGATCCGGGGAGGCGGGTTGGCCGGATTGTTTGCCGGGTCCGGGGACAGGATTGGACTGGCCCCCGGGAGAGAAATCTGGAATCTGGGACTTGGCTTCACGATGAAATGGATCATTTCCATCCCCCTGTTCGGTCTTCTCATGTTGAGCCCACTCAGTGGGCAGCGCACCGCCACCCCGGTTGAGAAGATCAGGGTGCCGGAGGGCTTTGTCGTCGAACTCCTTTACTCAGTTCCACGCGACCGGGAGGGGTCGTGGGTTGCAATGTGCCAGGATGACAAGGGGCGGTTGGTGGTGAGCGATCAGTATGGAAGTCTGTATCGGTTTCTGCCCCCGCCTCCCGGCGTGCCTCTTGATCCGGCGGGTATCGAGAGAATAGATCTCCCGATTGGGCATGCCCAGGGACTCTGTCATGCCTTTGGTAGTCTTTATGTGGTGGTTAATTCCCGGCGTAGTGAGACCGGGTCGGGAGTCTTCCGACTCCTTGATACGGATTCGGATGACAAGTATGACAAGGTGGTGCCCATAAGGAAGCTGGATGCTGTCGGTGGGGAGCATGGGCCCCATGCTATCATCCCGACTCCGGATGGAAGGAATCTCATCGTTCTGCTGGGCAACCAGACGCAGGTGCCCGCGGACTATACTCATTCGAGGGTTCCTGAGCTCTGGGGGGAGGACCAGCTTCTCCCGCCCATGGAACACTTCATGAAGGGGGCGAGGGCCCCGGTTGGTCATATTGCGCAGATTGATCCGGAAGGGAAGACCTGGGAGATCATCGCGACTGGCTTTCGTAATCAATATGACGCGGCCTTTAACCGGGAGGGAGAGCTTTTCACCTATGATGCGGATATGGAGGGAGACCTGAATACTCCCTGGTACAGGCCTACTCGTATTAACCATGTGATCAGTGGAGCTGATTTTGGGTGGCGGACGGGTTCGGCCAAGTTCGCTGAGTACTATCGGGACAGTTTCGGATCCGTTGTAGATATTGGTCCGGGGTCTCCTACAGGCGTATGTTTTGGTTACGGGGCTAAGTTCCCGGAGCACTACCGGGAAGCTCTCTTTGTCTGCGACTGGTCCTACGGGAAGCTGTACGCCGTGCACCTCAGAGAGGAGGGTTCAACGTATGGGGGGCGATTTGAGGAGTTTCTCAGCGGAACTCCCCTGCCCCTGACCGATCTCCTGGTCAACCGGGGAGACGGGGCGATGTATTTTATCATAGGCGGGCGCCGGGTGCAGTCAGGGCTTTACCGGATGACTTATCGAGGCGAACAGGTTTCGAACAGTTTTCAGCAACTCCCGGGGACAGGAGATGGGCACAGGGTGAAGCGGGAAAGGCGAAGGGCTCTGGAGCTACGGCTTCGTAAGGGCACAAAGCTCATGGCAGGCCGGGACCTTGCAGGACTTTGGACCAGTATCAGTAGTGAGGACGATCGGGCATTGAGGCATGCTTCCCGGGCGGTGCTTGAGAAGCACCCGGTTGGGCTCTGGAAGGACCTGGTCCTCGAAGAGCAGGATAGTGACCGGGCAGCTCTTGGCCTGATTGCCTTGGCCCGTGCCGGGGGCAGGCATTCCGCTGCCGAGGTGGTCGAAAAGGTGACTGCGTTTGATTACAGGGAAATCAGGAGCGGGCAGAGCCGGCTCAACTTCCTGCGAGCTCTTACCCTTGCGCTGACCCGGGGAGGGATGCCGCCGCCAGAATCCCGGGGGAGGCTCCAGGCCTGGCTTGACGGGGTTTACCCGGCGACCTCGGTCCGGGAGAACCGAGAACTGACTGTCCTGTTGGCGTATCTGGGGTCTCCCACCTTCGTGCCCAAGGCCATGGCTTTGCTGGAGAGGTCAACCAGCCAGGAAGAGCAGATCACCTACGCGATGAATCTTCGGTTCATGAAGGAGGGTTGGACCCCGGCCCTGAGGGTGAAATATTTCCAGTGGCTGGGCCGCACGGTTGATTACCATGGAGGCCCACGATTCAGGGCCTATCTTGCTGATATAAGGCGGGATGCTCTCGCGTCTCTTCCTGTGGGGCAGCGATCACCGGAGCTGGAGAAGATCCTGGAGAGACCGGCCCAGGGCGGGGCACCCCAGTTTAGTGCTGAGCCTCGTAAATTCGTCGAGGACTGGACGATGGAAGGCCTGCAGGGCTTGCTTGGGGCGGGCCTCGAGGGAGGGCGCAGCTTTGCAAATGGGCGGAAGATGTTTGGGGTGGGTAGTTGTTACGCGTGCCACCGCTTCCATGGCGAGGGGGGGGCGGTCGGCCCTGATCTTACGTCAGTCTACGGGAAGTTCAGCCCACATGACCTTCTCGAATCGATCATCGAACCAGGCAAGGAAATCAGTGACCAGTATGGCGCCAGTATCTTCAACCTCCGGAGCGGGGACAGGGTTGTGGGGAGGATCATGAATCTCAACAGGAGAAAGGATGGAAAAGAGGGAGACGTCTACCGAATCACCACGGACCTGATGAAGCCGAATGAGACAAAGGCCATCGGGGCCGAAGAAATCGTATCAATCGAGCCTTCCGGGGTTTCGCTGATGCCCTCCGGATTGCTCTCGACCATGACAGATACTGATATTCTGGACCTTCTCGCCTACCTTCTCTCGTCCGGCGACCCGGACCACCACTTGTTCCAGAACTGAGAGAAGGTCTGTTCTTTCCAGGCACGGGCAGGAAAATTGTTATTCCGAGAGATTTCACTATTTTGGAAATCATCCGTGGAGTGCTCGGTTGAGACTGTAACAGGCAGTAAAGCGAAGGAGTGAGATCCCAAAGTCCTGCCAGAACAAATCAACTACTAGTCAACACGGCTTAGCGATCTCACTCTTTTCGTGAAGCTGCCTGCTTTTTTTGCAGGGGCAGGGCTACTGAAGGGCGGATCCGCCAACTCTTGAATCTTATGGAGGAAACCCTGTTGAGGGTCAGGGCGAGGTCGAGAGAGTAGCCCCGGCCTTGCTATCGGCGGCTGCAGTCATCGTTCCGCTGAGCGGCTCGAAGCGAAAGTGGCCGGCGATTTCGTAGTCAAAGAGTTTGTCTTCCCACTCGGGACCAGATCCGATGTTGTGAACAACCCACTTCTCGTTGCTGCGTGCTCCGGGACCGGGAACCACGATTCCGATGTGGCCGCCAGCCTGTTCGGCAGCTCCATATGGAAGGTTCCAAGTCACCACGTCCCCGATTTCGTAGTCGTCGAGGGAGTGAGAATTCTCGAGAACCTTTCCGAAACGGGAGAAGTATCTCTGCAGGTTCGGGACGCGGCGATGATCAATGTTACGGTCCGGTCCCTTGCGCTCCCAGAGCTGGGGATAAAGGCGGAAATGGGCGGACATGTCCTCGTGGACGAGTTTTTGCAGATCTACGCCCACGGCCCGGTAGCTTCGGACGACCAGGTCTGTTGAGACCCCCTTGTGGGAAGGAAGGTCGCCCCCGGGATAGGGAAGGTCGTAGTAGCCCGGATCATACTCTACTGCCTTACTGGTGCGCTCGAGGGCTGCCGCGGCGAGGTTCTTGGCAAATTCAGTTGAACTCTGAAGGCTTTCGATCGCCTTTTGCTTGTTGGCCGCGGAGGCTTGGGCGCGTTGTGACTGGAGAAAGGGAATGATCGGGCGAAGGTAAAAGAACCCGATTGCGAGAACCATGATGAGCAGGAACCAGCCTCCGAAAAAGCTTGGGCCTTTGTGAGTTTTCTTCTTCCGCGGCTGGTTGCGGGGAGAGTTGCCTACATATTCGATTGGGCGCAGATTCAGCATGGATCGGTAGTCCGAAACGGTGTTTCAGTGTATTGCCTTGGCTCAAATGGGGCCAGCCAAATTATTCACATTTATTAAATATCTGCTAAGCTGAAATAGATCAATTGAACACCAATGAACTGACCATCTTCGAACCCTCCAGCAGTGGCAGTCCGCCCCTTACCGAAATTGCGCGGGACTGGTTTTGTGAGGAAGTCGATCCGTCTGCCTTTTTCAGTTTTTCGTTCGAGAAGGAGGCGCTTGTTTTTCGTGCTTCACGGCCAGCGGAAGCTCTCTGCCACCCCTTGGCACGGGAGGGCTTATTCCGGGAGCACCTGTGGGAGTATGATGTGGCGGAGTTCTTCCTCAGCGACCCGGTTACGGGGAATTATCTGGAGTTTAATCTCTCTCCCAATGGTGCCCACTGGGTTTGTCTTTTTAAGTCGCCGCGATGTCCGGTCGGTGAGTTGAGGGAGACGGGGGCGAGTTCTCGTGGGACGTGTGGGCCGGAAGGATGGCAGGCTCGCGCTGACCTGCCTCTCTTATGGCTGGAGGAACACCTCCACTTCGGGCCGCGCACCAGGATGAACGTGACATTTATTGTCAATTCGCCAGCCCAGAAGTTCCTGACCGCAGTCAACATTGGTGATGGAGATCCTGATTTCCACCGGCCTTCCCGCTACGCACGGTGGGTCAGGGGATAGTTTCCTCCCCGGCAGCGGCAGGCGTTCAGTCAAGAACGTGCTCCAGCAGGACACTTTGCAGGGCGCAGTAGAACTGGCTGCGGATAAAGGCCGATCTCTTGGGGGGCGGAAAGGATTCGGCCTCGGTTACGTCCTGCCCCGGGCCAAAGCTGTAGTGGGTTTCGAGCGCAATCCTTGCCTGATTGAGGGCTCCATACCACTGGGTACCGTGCTCCCGCATGATCAGGAACTGCCCCTCAGGCGAGTCGCCGGATTCTTCCTGGGCGGCGTGGATGGTGTCACGGACCATGCGAAGCTGGCCGGTAAAGAAATCCTGCAGTTCCGGAACGACCATTTCGTCCCACTCGGATTCCTCATCCATCAGAGCGCTCAGACGAGTGGGGAGATTCTCGGCTCCACCCTCCAGAGCGTCGGGAGCAATCTGTTCGAGCACCAGCCAGTCAGTAGCGGTTTCGACCTCGATCCTGAGTCCCCCTTCCAAGGTTGGTACCACTTTCATCACTGCTGCGCTTTTTCGAGGCTCGCCTGTAACTGGTAGCTGTGCAGTTGCTGGACGTAGAGTTCGGCTGGTTCACGGGCCCCGGACCATACGAGCGCCTTTCCTGCGGTATGGACGGTGATCATGAGATCCTCTGCCTGTTCGAGAGAATAGCCGAAGACCTTCTGGAAAACCTTGGTGACATATCCCATCAGGTTGACGGGGTCATCAAAGACCAGGATATTCCAGGTTCCTGCCAGTTCCGTAGAGGTCTTCTCCTGCCTTTCCGTGATCGTGCCGGCCGAGATGTTTTTGAAGATGGTCACACCGAGTTCTCTTGCGACGCTACCAAGAGCGTAGATGTTGCGCAATTGCTTGTCCCGGGTCAGGGGGCCTGGGCCTCTGCGGCTTCCCGGACCGGCGGCTCGATCCATTTCCCGTGCTCGTTGATAAGGTCGACCAGACGGGCCACGGCCTCTTGCTCCGGAATATTGAATTTCACTGCTTCCTTGCCTACATAGAGGTTGATCTTGCCCGGGGCGCCCCCTACGTAGCCGAAGTCGGCGTCGGCCATTTCTCCTGGACCGTTCACGATGCACCCCATCACCGCGATGCGGACGCCTTTCAAGTGGCCTGTCGCCTCACGGATTTTCTGGGTGGTGGCCTGCAGGTTGAAAAGGGTGCGACCACAGCTGGGGCAGGCCACGTAGTCGGTCTTGAAGATGCGTGCCCCGGAAGCCTGCAGAATGTTGTAGCTGATGCGCAGGCTCTGTCCCGGGGCGTCCTCGCCCTGGATCAGGACCGCATCACCGATTCCGTCACAGAGGAGGGAACCAATATTGCGGGATGCCGCCAACAAGGCAGGGAGGAAGTCACGGCCTGCGCTCCCGGCTGGGTCCAGGGTATCTTTCAGCAGAATGGGGTGCCGGGATTCCAGTCTTGAGGCCAGGAGGCGGAAGGCGGGAACGACCTCCAGGCCCAGTCCATCTGGGACGGTGACGAGGGTGGGGAGCTCCCGGGAGCAGAGTTCCCTGATGGCCTCCGTGCTTCGAGGATCAATTTCCACCACGCCACTCTCTTCCAGCACGATCTCGGGCTGGAAATCCCCCATTTTGTCGAGCTTGTGGGCAAGGGCATCCCACTTCTTCCTGGTGGTCACCACCCTGAATTCCCGATCGCCGCCCAGTTCATGACCTCCGATCTCGATCACTTCGCTGGAACGACGTTGGTATGAAAAGGGGTCCCAACAGGGCTGAATCGAGGAGCCATCCTGAGAAAGGCTCGAAGCTCCGGGGTTATTACCTTGGTTGCGGACTATTGCCTTTGCCACCGGGATCTCGTGGACGGGGTCCTCGGTCAGGGAAACCCGGATGGTGTCACCGATGCCGTCGTCGAGGAGCGAGCCGATGCCGATAGCGGACTTGATCCGACCGTCCTCGCCATCGCCCGCCTCGGTAACCCCGAGGTGAATCGGGTAGTTCCAGTCCGGACCTTCCTGGTCCAGGCGCGCGATAAGGAGGCGGTAAGCCTCGATCATGACCTTGGGATTGGAGGCCTTCATCGAAAAGACGATCTCATGGTAATCGAGGTCCCGTGCAATCCGGACAAATTCGAGGGCGCTCTCAACCATTCCGAGAGGGCTATCCCCGTAGCGGTTCATGATCCGGTCGGAGAGCGACCCGTGATTGGTCCCAATACGCATGGCGCGCCCAAGTTCCTGGCAGAGCTTTACGAGGGGAATGAACTTGAGGCGGATACGGGCGAGCTCCTCGTCGTATTCCGCGTCCGAATACTCACGGACTTCGAATTTCTTCTTGTCCGCGTAGTTCCCGGGATTAACCCGGATCTTTTCAACCCACTTGGCTGCTTCAAGGGCAGCATCAGGTTTGAAGTGAATGTCTGCCACGAGGGGAACCCCGCATCCAGCTGCTCGTACCCCATCGCGGATGTGCTCGAGGTTCTCGGCGTATTTACGGGTTTGAGCGGTGATGCGGACGATCTCACACCCAGCCTCCGCAAGCTCGAGGACCTCCCGGACGCAGGCCTCGGTATCGCGGGTATCCGCGGTAATCATGGACTGGACGCGGATTGGGTTCTTGCCGCCCACGCCGACCGCCCCGACCATTACTTCCCGCGACATCCGCCGCTGGTAGCGGAAGAGGTCGGGACAGTAGTGGAGTGGCGGCGTATCGCTCATCTGGGGTATTTATAGCGCGAATCGGGAGTGCTGACCAGCAAGGGCACGGGTTGATTTCACGGCTTTTGTAGAAGCATTACACAAATTCCGCTTCTTGCCGCGCTGGGCATGTGGTCACATCCCTCTTGCAATGAAGCTAATCCGTCCATTTCTCAGTCTCGTTCTTCCCTGTGTCTGGGGCCTCTTTCCGCTGGCAGCCGAGGAAGATCAGGCCTCCAAGAAGGACCAGGTCGGAGAAGTCCCTGTAGCCGAGGTCGAAGAGCCCACCGACTTCATCCGGATTGATGAAGATGACAAGGCAGCCCGGCTCCAGACTTCGGTGACCCGCTATGAGAAGGAAGGGGTGACTGTTGACCTGATTGGAGCGGTCCACATCGGGGACAAGAAATACTACGAGGATCTCAACCGGTCCTTTGAGAAATATGATGTGCTGCTTTTTGAAATGGTTGGAGGCGAAAAAATGGAGGGAGGCAGAATCCCCGACCGGGAAGAAAAAGGAGGTGATATTCAGACCAATCTCCTGAAGGGAATGGTTGATGGAATGTCGCGCTTCCTTCAGCTGTCCAGCCAGGTAAAGGAGATTGATTATTCTCCCAGGAATTTCGTTCATGCCGACCTGACCATGAAGCAATTCGAGAAGAAGCAGGAAGAGAAGGGGGAGTCTCTTTTCAGTTTCGCCCTTTCTGCGGCTCAGCAGGCCCAGAACCAGGGCGTGGAGCAGCCGAATCCGGCCCGGCTGATTGCAGCTCTCCTCTCGGGAGATTCCAACAGTCTCAAGCTGGAGATGATGAAGAATCTCGGGCAGGGTGATGACCAGATTACTGCCTTGGCGGGGAACAACGTGATTATCGGGGACCGTAACGCCAAGTGCATCAAGGTGCTTCGCAAGCAGGTGAAGAAGGGGCATAAGACCATCGGGGTCTTCTACGGAGCAGCGCATAACCCGGACCTGGAGAGCCGCCTTTTCAAGATGGGATACAAAAAGGGGAAACAGGAGTGGATGACGGCGTGGGATGTTCCCAAGGCGGGGAAGCAGGCCGCGCAAGAGGAAAAGAAAGAGGGAGTGGAGAATCCGCCCAAGAAGAAAGAGACTTCCCAGCCCTAGGCGAGGAAGTGGATTGTGTGCCCTTCAGGCCACTGATTGCCGCCCTGCGCGCCATTGGGCAGCCATGGTTCTGCTGTATCGCACGAGCGCAGGGTCCCCCGATGATAGGGGCCGGTTCCGTTAAAGTGCAGGGAAAGGGGTTGTCGCGATTGCGCCGGTCCTGAAAAGGCGTCAGCCTGCGGTTCACAACTTACCCTTATTTCATGAGCACAAGCACAGAAGCAGCCTCCCAGGACCCGGCCAAGCTGCAGGATGCGGTCCAGCGCGTTCGGTCGGAGCTTTCGAAAGTCATCATCGGCCAGGACCAGGTCGTCAATGAGGTGATGATCGCAATTCTCACGCGGAGCCATGCGCTGCTCGTCGGGGTGCCCGGACTGGCCAAGACCCTTCTCATCTCAAGTCTGGCGGAGGCCCTCGACCTTTCCTTCAAGCGGATTCAGTTTACGCCTGACCTGATGCCCTCAGACATCACGGGGACGGAAGTAATTTACTCCGACCCGGCCACCAACGAGCGGGAGTTCAAGTTCCTGCCGGGTCCGATCTTCGCCAACATTATCCTGGCGGATGAGATCAACCGGACCCCGCCCAAGACCCAGGCCTCGATGCTGGAATCCATGCAGGAGCGCAAGGTCACGGTTGGCGGCGAGGACCATCCGCTACCAGAGCCGTTTTTTGTCCTGGCCACCCAGAACCCTATCGAACAGGAAGGGACCTACCCGCTGCCGGAAGCACAGTTGGACCGCTTCATGTTCATGATCAAGGTGGACTATCCCGATGAGGAAGAGGAGTTCCAGATCCTCAAGGCTTACACTGGGAACGAAGGGGAGCGCCCTGACCCGGTCCTCGGGGGAGAGGAGATTCTCGGGATGCAGCGTGCCGTTCGCAATATGCCGGTCGCCGACCATATTCTGCGCTACGCGGAGAAACTGGTGCGCGTCACGCGGCCCGATTCCGATGAGGCGCTGGAATTCTGCTCCAAGTGGCTGACTTGGGGAGCGGGCCCGCGGGCGGGGTTGAACCTGGTGCTGGCGGCCAAGGCGAATGCTCTCCTCAGGGGAGAGAGCCATGTGAGCTGTGATGATGTGGCCGCCGTCGCGCCGCCGATTTTCCGTCACAGGATCATTCCCAACTTCAGTGCCCAGAGCGAAGGCCTCACGGCGGACGACATCACGTCGAGGATTCTTGAGTCCGTGCCGAAGGACAGGAAACTGGACTAGCAGACTGAGTATTCTGATAGCCCCAGAAGGCTTGGTGAACACGACGGCAACAACCTCCTTTCATGGACGCCGAAACCCGTAAACTCCTTGATCCCCGCGCCATTGCCCGGGCGGAAGCTCTGGGGATGAATGCGAGGTTCATTGTGGAGGGCTACATGGCGGGAGAGCACAAGTCCCCCTATCGTGGGTTTGCCATCGAATTCGCCCAGCACCGCGAATACGCACCCGGAGATGATGTGCGGCATCTGGACTGGAAGGTTCAGGCCAAGACCGAGCGCTACTACATCAAGCAATACGAGCAGGAGACTAATTTCGTGGCGCACCTCCTGCTGGATGGCAGCGAGAGCATGAAGTATGGCTCAGGTGAGATCAGCAAGCTGGAGTATGGCAAGATGATGGCGGCATGCCTGTCCTACCTGATTCTTCACCAGAGGGATGCGGTTGCCCTCGGGATCTTTGATGAAGAGGTTCGGGAGTATCTTCCTCGTAGCGACAACCGGGATAACCTTTTCCGGATCATGGACCGACTGGCTCGGTTTGACCCCGTAGGAGGGACCCGGATTGCCCCGGTGCTTCATGGGATGGCGAACCAGATTCGTCGTAAGGGAATCGTGATTGTGATCAGTGATTTCTTTGATGATGAGGAGGAGCTTCTCGAGGGGATCCAGCATCTCCGTTTCAAGGGTCATGAGGTAATCATGATGCAGGTCCTGGACCCATTCGAAATCGATTTCCCCTTTGGCGGGATGGTGGAATTCGAGGGGCTGGAGGACATCCCCCTGGTCCGGACCCGCCCCAGTCAGATCAAAAAGACCTATCACCACGAATTTGAAGCGTTCCGCGATCGCCTGCAGCTGGCCTGTGAGCGGCACCAGTGTCATTTTGTAGGACTGCGTACGGATCAATCACTCGACGAGGCCCTCGCCAACTACCTTTCCTTCAGGAAGAGCACAGCTGGTTGACCACAATGAACTTCCTGAACCAGACCTTACTGTGGGGGATTGCGGCGATCTCGGTGCCCATCATCATCCACCTTCTCAACCGGCGCCGTTTCCGGCGGGTTCCCTGGGCTGCAATGCGTTTTCTCAGGGTGAGTGTGGAGCAGAACCAGAGGAGGATGAAGATTGAGGACTGGATCCTTCTGCTGGTTCGTTGTGGCCTTGTGGCCCTCCTTGCCCTGCTGATGGCGCGGCCGGTGATGGAGGGAGTGTCCGGGGTGCCGGGTTCCAAGGTCGCGGTGGCGATCGTGATGGATAACTCGGCCAGCATGGGGTCGCGTGAAGGAGAGACCACTCGCCTTGCACTCGCCCGGGAGGCGGCGCATGCGGTTCTCGCCCGGTTGCCGGGAGGGTCCCCGGTAGCGGTTGCGGGGGCGTTCCGCTCCCATGAGGCAACTAATGACCACGAGCTGGTGGCATCACGCATCGACGGGATCTCGCAGACTGACCGCCATGCTGACCTTCTTTACTCGCTTGAGGAGGCTGCCCGTTCATTGGGTGGACAGGCTGCAGTGGAGAAGGAGCTGTATCTTATCACCGATGGACATGCGGAGGAGTGGGGGGGCTTCGCTGCCCTTGAAGGACGGCTTCGCGAGATTGCTGCAGGCATCACGATCCATCTGGTCATGGTGGGTTCTCCCGTCTCCGGAAATCTCGGGATCAGCCGCCTCACTCCTGCCGCCACTCTTCCTGCGGTGAATCAGCCTTTCCGGATCGACGTGGATGTCACCAATTATGGAGGGAGCTCGGTTCTTGATGTCCCGGTAAGTCTGCTGGTCGATGGTCAGCCAGCAGGTGAGCAGTGGGTCATTGATGAAGTGAAGCCGGGTCGTAGTGAAAGCGCCACCTTCTACGCCTCGCTGCCCGGGGTAGGCTATCATCGGGTGACGGTGGCCCTGGAGGAGGACAACGTGCCCTTTGATGACCGTCGCACGGTGGTCATGCGTGCGAGGGAGAATGTGAACGTTCTTCTGGTCGATGGTGATCCCGGGGCGGAGGACCGAGAGTCGGAAACATTCTTCCTTCGCCATGCCCTGGTTCCGGTCCCGGCCCAGGAGCAGGAGGCTTATCCGGTGAAGCCCCGAACGGTTTCGGTCTCGGGTCTCGCGGGCGAGGAACTGGATCGTTATCACGCAATCGTGCTCGCCAACGTTGCGAATATTCCTCTTTCCTTTGCAGATCGTCTTGCGCGCTATGTCGAAGCCGGAGGAGGGTTGATTCTATTTCCGGGCGGGAACCTGCGTCCGGAATCCTACAATACTCTTTTGCACCGGAAGCATAAGCTACTGCCCGTTTCCCTTGTCCCCCGCGATGAGGATTCCGCAGCCGGGCCGCGGACCGCGGTTCCAACCGAGACCAACCCGCTCGGGCTGGACGCGGATCTTCTTGCAGGGGTTGATTTTCTGCAGGGCGTGGAGCTTCAGGCCGGGGAATTGGAACACCGACAGGTCCTGCGTTATGATGACGGGACCCCTGCTCTGGTCGAGAGCGACTTCGGGCAGGGGAAGGTTTTTGTATTCAGCAGTACGGCAGATCTCGAGTGGAACGACTTTGCGATTCGCCCTGCCTTCGTGCCCTTTGTAAACAGACTCCTGGGGGGTATTGTCCTGAACCGTGAAAACAGCTTGAATGTTGAAGCGGGAGAGACCCTGCGACATCGCCTTGATGCCGGCCTCGCGGGCCGGGAGGCCACGGTCTATGAAGTAGGGGACCCGGAAGCGCTCGGACGCTTGACCACGCTTTCGGAGAGGGAGGGGAGCTCGGTCCTTGAATTTGACCATACCGGCCGTGCGGGTGCATATCAGGCTACCGTTGAAGGGGAGCCAATCCCTATTCTTTTCGCAGCTCGTCCCAGCTTGCGTGAATCGAGTCTCGCTCTTCTCGGGGTGGAACAGCTCGGACGGTTGGGTGATTCGGTAACAGTTTCCCGGTGGGGTGCCAGTAGCGGAGGCGTCTCTTTCGGTAGAGATCGAAAGGGGGCAGAGCTCTGGTGGCCGCTTCTTCTTGTCGTGATTGCCCTGGCGGCAGTTGAAATCGTCCTTGCGCAGTGGTTCAGCCGATCGAAGTGATGAAGAGGGGAAGAGAGGAAACCCGATGACGGACTGGATCCTTAAGGCTCTTGGCATGGATGCCGGAGATGTGGATGGGCTGGCCGGATGGTCCGTGCGCTGGGAAACTGCGCAGTGGGGTCTTCTGGCCGTAGCGCTCATGGGGATTCTTTCCCTGCTGTCCTGGTGGTTCTACCGCAGGAGCCCGCAGGGAGTATCGTTCGCTCGCAGATTTCTTCTGACGGCTCTTCGGTTGTCCTTCCTTGGCCTCGTTGTTGCGATTCTCTTGCAACCGATCCTTGTGCTTACCCTGGAGAGGGAGGTGCCGCGCACCCTGCCGATTCTCCTGGACCGAAGTGGAAGTATGGCGCTTGAGGACGGGGATGGGATGAGCCGACTTCGAAAAGCGGAGCAAGCCCTCGCTACCCCTGAAGGACGTGCCATGCTCCGGTCTCTGGAGAAGGACCTGGAGATCCCGCGGTTTACCTTTGGCACGGATTCCCTCCAGGAATGGAACAGCTCCTCCGGGCCCCTGGTGGCAGAAGGGGACAGGACCGCTCTTGGGGAGGTCGTTCGCAAGACCATTGAGCGCTATCGCGGTGCTCCCCTGGCCGGGGTCCTCCTCATTACCGACGGGGGCCAGAACAGCGGAGCTCCTCTTGGAGAAGCTGCCCGGCAGCTCAAGGATGCGGGCATCCCGGTATATGCTGTCGGGGTGGGGGATCCGGCGGCCCGTGATGTTGCAATTGAGGGAGTGGAGATGCGCGAGGTTCTGCTGGCAGACGATGCCGCCCCGGTAACGGTGAAGTTGCGGACGCAGGGAATGAAAGGGGAGAGCGGACGAGTCATCTTCTCGCTGGGTGGAGTAGATGTGGCGGAGGAAGAAGTGGAAATCGGGGAGGACGGCCTGCAGGAGGTTTCCACCCTTTTTGTGCCCAGACGGGTTGGTGAGTATGTCCTGGAAGCGCGATTCGAGTCTGAGGGGGCTTCGGAGGCTCTGGCCGGGAACAACTCCGGGCGGACCAGCCTGCGCGTAGTGGACCGCCGGCTCAAGGTTCTCCTCCTCGACCAGGCTCCTCGCTGGGAGTTCAAGTATCTGGAGGCTATGTTACTGCGGGAACGGCGGGTGGACCTTTCCTGTTTTCTCTTCGAGGGAGACCCTGAAATTGCCCGGGTCCAAGGAAGCCCTCATATCGAACAGTTTCCCGCCCGGGCGGAAGAGCTCTTTGACTTTGATCTCATCCTGCTGGGCGATATCGATCCACGTTTTCTTACGGAGGAACGCCTTGCCCTTCTGGGAGACTACGTCTCAAGTGCGGGGGGAGCCCTGACGGTGATTGCGGGGAAGCGCTTCATGCCTGCAGCCTTTGCGCGGACGGACCTCGAGCAATTGCTGCCGGTAGAGCTGGCGGGGACCTCTATTGGCTCTGCAAATTCCGCGGCGGTCCGCCCCCTCCGTCTCAGCCT
Source organism: Roseibacillus sp. (assembly GCA_002709395.1). Classification (GTDB taxonomy): domain Bacteria; phylum Verrucomicrobiota; class Verrucomicrobiia; order Verrucomicrobiales; family Akkermansiaceae; genus Roseibacillus_B. Next base: position 19,832 of record PAQU01000047.1, read on the forward strand.
CACCGGGAAAGGCCGGGAAAGTGTGATGTTACGCCTCGGTGATGATCCTGAGGCGAGCGAAGCTCTCTGGGCTCGGCTGCCTCCCATTTACTGGGCCGCGCGCGTGGCCCGGGCCAAGCCAGCGGCGGAAGTCCTGCTCACGCGTCCGGATCCGGACTCCGGGGTGACCAACACCCCCGTGGTTGCTCTCCATCGTTATGGAGCAGGGGAAGTGCTCTTCGTCGGAACCGACAACTTCTGGCGTTTCCGTCGTAATACGGGGGATCGTTATCATACGGTCCTCTGGGGGCAGATTATCCAGCGGATGGCAGGGGCCCGGTTGTTGACCGAGGTGCCCCGGATTACCCTGCGTGCCAACGGCCGCCGTTTCGGGCAGGGAGACCGGGTGCGGATCTATGCGAGACTCTTCAACGCCAGTTGGGAACCCCGCGAAGATGAACTGGTCGAGGCCGTGCTGGCAGTGGCGGATGATCCGGGTCGTCGCCAGGAGATATCTCTCCGTGCCGTCCCGGGACAGCCCGGGATCTACCGGGCCGAACTTGCTGCAGGCCCACCCGGAAACTATCGCCTCGCTCTGCCCGGGGAAGAGATCGCAACCTTGGATTTCACGGTTTCTGACAATAATCGTGAATATGCCCGCGCGGCCCTGAACGAGCCCCTCCTTCGCGATTTTTCGACGGAAACCGGGGGCACCTATTTTTCACTGGCCGGATTGGAGCAGCTGCCGGCAGCCCTCACCGAGCGGAGTGCCCGCCTTACCAGTCTCAAGGAGGTGGAACTATGGTGTTCCCCGTTGTTTTTTGGGCTGATTGTCCTGGTCCTGACGGCCGAATGGATTGTCCGCAAATTCTCAGAGCTGAAGTAAATGAGCGATCTGCCGTCACCATCCGCAAGTGCTCTTCCCGATGAACTGGGATTCCGGTTGCGCCGGAAACTGGCCACGGTAGGCAGGAAGCTGGTGCGGGTGGAATTCGTCCGCCGGATTGCTGTTGCCATGAGTGTCGCGGTGGTCGGACTCGTATTGGTTCTCTCCGTGGACTGGCTGGTGGACCTTCCTCTCGATGTCAGAACCGGAGTGATCATCGGTCTGGGGGGACTGGTTTCGGTATTTCTCCTCCGGGCCCTGGTGGCGCTGGTGACCCAGCGGCGAGATGAGGAAACCCTTGCCCTCATGGTGGAAGAGAGCGAACCCGGGTTCCGGAGCCGGCTCATCGCTTCGGTTCAGTTTGCGCAGGGCAAGGCAACCGTGCCGGATGAAGGAGCTCGCCTCATCGTCGAGCGAATGGTGGAGGAAACCGAATCCTTTGCCCGGCCCTTGAAGCTCGCTGAGGTTGTAAATACCCGCCCCCTCAAGCGAACGCTCCTGGTTCTTCTTCTGGTGGGAGGACTGGCAGGAGCAGGCTATCACCTCGGGGGCTCGATCACGGAAGACCTTCTCAAACGGGCCTTCCTCTCCGATGTGCCCGTGCCGAGGGCGACCCGGGTGGTCTGGACGTCACGCGATCTCCGGATCGGGATCGGTGACACCGTTACCGTGGAAGGCCGGGTGGAGGGATACGAACCTGAGGAGGGCAGCCTTCGGATCCGGTATGCATCGGGTCGCCGGCAGAAGGTTCGAATGGAGCGTGGCAGTGAGGGAAACCTTTACAGAGCGACTCTCGAGAATGTGCAGGAGTCCTTTACCTTTCGGGTTGTGATCAAGGATGGGCGGAGCAGCCGGGAGTCAGTTGTTGCTCTGCCGCGCCCCTCCGTGGAGTCACTGGCAGGTGAGCAGCAATATCCCGGATACATGAATTTGCCACCCACCCTGCACCAACCCGGGGAGTTTCTGCTCTATCCGGAGAGCCAGCTCCTTCTCAGGATCACGGCCAGTCAGCCGCTAGACCAGGCAACGCTCCGGCTTCTTGGAGAAGGGGAGCAGGTCTCGCTCGTGGGCAAGGTAGACCCCGGGGATCCACGGATTGCCGAGGTCGTCGTGGGAGTCAGACAGGGATTGACGGGCTTCACCGTGGATCTGCTGGATACCGAAGGCATGGACTCAAGGGATACCGCGGTTTACCGGGTTGACGTGCTCACCGATGAACCGCCAAAGGTTCGCCTGGTAAAGCCATCGCGCCAGCGTGAGCTGGTGACGGCCGGGGCCCGGGTGCTGGTAGGCTATGAGGCGGAAGATCGCTTCGGGATAGAGAGAGTGGTTTTAAGTTATAAAGTAGGCACGGAAGGTGCCGGGGGGGTTCTGGAATTGCCGATTCCGAAGAGAGGAAGCACCAAACTGGAGGAATTGTTCGACTGGGAGCTGAGCCAGCTTGAGCCCCCTCTCCAGGTAGGAGACGAAATTGAGTTCTGGCTCGAGGCCTATGATCAGAACAACGGGACAAAAGAGGGAAAGAGCGCTTCCCGGATTCTCAAGGTGGTTACCCCTCGCGAAAAACGTGATGATCTGCTAAGTCGGGTGGGAGATTCGCTAGGGCGGATCGACCGCGTTACCGATGACCAGGACCGCCTCAATACCGCACTGGCTGAGTGGATTCGTGCCCAGCGGGAACTGTTGGAGCCGGGTGCCTCCGGCCAACAGCAGGAAGCAATAGAAAGGAAGCCGGAATAATGACAACGAGATCGACCAGTCGAACGAGGAGCAGGATTGCGGGATTCTGCCTCCTCCTCGTTCCTCTTACGCTCGTAGCAGAAACTTCTCTGCTCAAGCAGGAGCAGGGACAGCAGCGGATCGGCAGCTCGACCGCTAACAGCGCTGCCCTGCTTGCCGAGTTGGTAGACGAGTTCGGCCGTAACGGACTGGAGGGAACCGACGTCGAGATCCTCGGGGGCATCCAGAAGGTCATGGGGAATGTCTCCGGTGAGCTCATGCCCCAGATCGTGGGGCAGCTCCACGCCGCTCGTACCGGCGGGGATGCGCCGGGGNGGAGGGCCCAGGCTCTCAATGCCTATGCTGGCCAGAAGTCGGCTTCTTATCAGATGCGTCAGGTTCTTCTCGAATATCAGCGTCAGCTTGCGCTTTATCAACTGGCCGAACGTTTGCAGGCTCTTGGGGACCGGCAGTCGACCAACCTGCATGAGGCGGTGGCCCTGATCATAGCTTCGCGGAAGCCTTCGGCAGTTCGCCGGAAGAACGACTTCGCGATCTCCCGGAGGTTGCAGGAAACGGAACAGGAGGCTCTGCAGAAGGAGGTGGGCCTTGTTCTCTCCACGTTGGAAACAATGGAGCGGTCCTTTGCCGGTTCTCTTGAAAACCGACCCGGGGAAGCCCTCGCTTATGTGGCAGAGCAGAAGCTGACCTCTGTCCTCCAATCTGCTTTTCTTGACCTCAAGAGCGACCGACTGATGAGTGCGGTTGGTTACGAGAAAAGCGCGAGGGATACCCTGTGGCGCCTGGTCATGATCCTGCAACCGGATCGGGATCCGCTCGACAAGCTTCTTCGCAGCCTGGAGAAGCTCGACGAGTTGATCGCTGGCGAAAAGGACCTGATCGAACAGACGGAAGATCTTGATGACCAGGATCGAGTTGAGGCCGAGGAACTGGTGCTGAAAAACGAGCGGGTGCAGGCCCTTGATAAGCAGGTTTCTGATTTGGAGCGGCGTCTTGAAAACGCAAGGCCCGAGCAGCAGGTGGCGCTGACAAATCTGATGGAGAATACAAAGCGGCGTCTCAGCCGGGAGATCGAAAAGGTACGGGAGCAGATGGGACTTGGAGGTCCGGAGCTCAGCGACGAACGGAGAGCGGAGCAGTTGCAGCGGGAGCAGGCCGAGTTGGTGGACCGTGCCGATTTCCTGGAGCAGGAACTTTCAGAACTTGTTCCCGGGGTTGCAGAGTCCCTGGGCGAATCAATCGCGCCGATGCAGGAGGCGCGGGCCGCGTTGGGCGAGCCTGGCACCCCGGAGCAGCGCCGGGCGGCGGCCCTTCCGCCCGAGCAAAGGGCCCTGGCCGCACTGGAAAAAGCCCGNGAGCAACTGCTTGAGGAGATTGAGAAGGCGGAATTCGTGGAGGAAGTTCCCCTCGACAGGCTGGAGCACCTCAAGGAGCTCCTCGACAAGGTGCAGGAGCTTGAGGAGGCAGAAGAAACGATCAAGGCGGAGAGTGCCCGGGCAGAGGAGGCAGGGGATACTGACCAGTTGAAGGAGGAGNAGGCCACGGCACAGGAGGCATTACAGGAGCGGGCGGGAAAGGTTGCGCGCGAGGCTCAGTCTGCATCCCCGGAAGCAGCGGAGGCTATTGCCGAGGCAGCTGAGCAGATGGAGGTGTCACAGGAGGCCCTCGCTAACGGAGAAAACGATCCCCTCGCCCAGCAGGCTGCCCTTGATGCCCTTGATCAGGCAAAGCAGCAGCTGCAGGAGCAGATAGAGGCCCTGGAACAGGCGAGGGAAGACCTGGAGGCCTTGCAGGAGATCAGGGAAAAGCTTGATGAGGTTATTGCGGGGCAGCAGGAAACCCAGAAGGACACCATTGATGAAGTGGCTGACCCGGAAGAAGCAACATCCGCTGAACTGGCGAAGCGGCAGGGTGAGCTTGGGGAGAAGACGAAACAGTTGGAGAGTGAGGCACAGAGTCCGGCGCCCGAGGCTGCCGGGGACCTTGGAAAAGCAGCGGAAGAAATGGAGGCCGCCCAGGGAAATCTTGAGCAGACCAATCCCTTGGCGGCCCAGCCGGAGCAGGGGCAGGCGCTGGAGTCACTTCAGGCTGCGAGGGAGAAAATCGATGAAAAGATCGCGGAGCTGCAGGAGCAGCTGGGAGAGCCCCCGGGCTCGGAGCAGGCTTCGCTGGATGAAGCTCTAGCCGCTATCGAGGAAGCGCAGGAGCAGGTTTCCGAGGCGCAGGCCCAGCTGGAGCCAGCAGCAGGTGCTCTTGAGGAACTTCAGGATCGGCAGGAGGCATTGGCAGATGGACTGCAGGAGGCTGCGCAGGCTCCCGGAGATCCCGCCGCGGCGGAGGCAGCAGCTGAGGCGCAGCCTGCGGCAGCCCAGGCCGCCCAGCAATTGGCAGAAGGAAATGTGGCAGGAGCTATTGGAGAGATGCAGAAGGTACAGGATGCTCTGGGAGGCGAGCAGGCCACTGCGGCCCAGGCTCAGGAACAGGGGGAGATCCAGGAATTGGCGGAGGCGCTGGGGGCGGAGGCGCAGTCATCTGCCAGCCCGCTGCAGGCTGCAAATAGNGAGATCAGCCCCCTGGCCTCCGGGGCGGAAGGCTCATTGCCCCTGGGAGCCCAAGCTGCCCTGCAGGAGGCTCAGCAATCTCTCGCTAATGCCGCCGCGCAGGCGAATGCCGGAAACCCTTCCAGTTCCCAGTCGGAATCGCAATCCGCCCAGGAGTCCCTTTCCCAGGCGGCGGCCGCGCTTTCCTTGGCTCAGGCCGGACTGAGTCCGGGTGAAGGACAGGGCCAGGGCGAAGGACAGGGCCAGGGCGAAGGACAGGGCCAGGGCGAAGGACAGGGTCAGGGTGAAGGACAGGGCCAGGGCGAAGGACAGGGCCAGGGTGAAGGACAGGGCCAGGGTGAAGGACAGGGCCAGGGTGAAGGACAGGGCCAGGGNGAAGGAGNAGGGNNAGGGNGAGGNGAACGAAGGAAATTGGACCGGCAAGGGAGGGGCGGATGGTCCCCGAAGAAGCAGGACAGGGGGCAGCAGGCATATCGGGCTGCCAGAGCGAGAGCGAGGGACCTTGCGCCAGTCCCAGGGAGAGCGTTATTCGCCGGAGTACGGCCGGATGATTGAGCAGTATTTGAAGAACCTCGCGGATTCACCCCGTGGAAAGTAGCCACCTGTCATGCGCTTCCTGATTCTGTTTTTATTTGTCTCAGCTCCGGTGTTGGGATCGGTCCGGGCACAGGGGGAAGACGAGGTCAAGGTCGATGCCGAGACGGAACGCATCATTAACCGGGGGCTCAAGTACCTTGCAAAGTATCAGGCCCCCAATGGGTCATGGCAGGGGCGGAACGAGAAGGAGCGTCATTATCCGATTGCAATGACCGCATACGCGTTGATGGCCTTTCAGGCTGCGGGGCATCTGCCGGGAGAAGGTGAATATGGCAGGGAAGTCTCCCTCGGAGTGCAGTACCTGCTGAATTCCGTCTCTCCCGAGGGACTGATCGGGGACAAGAACAACGGCCAGTATATGTACTTTCATGGGGTTTCCTCCATCGCGCTGGCGGAATTATATGGGCAAACCAGCAATCCAGCGATCCGGACCAAGTTGGAGCGACTGGTCAGGATTATCGTCTCAAGCCAGAACGAGAATGGAGGGTGGCGTTACAAGCCCACTGCTACCGATGCAGATATTTCGGTGACGGTTCTTCAGGTGGTGGCCCTGCGGGCAGCAAAAAATGGAGGGTTGAAAGTACCCCAGGGCACTATCGATGACGCGGTGAATTATGTGAGAAGCTGCTACAACAAGGCCAAGGGAGGGTTCTCCTATCAA
>PAQU01000048.1 GCA_002709395.1 Roseibacillus sp.
GGCGGAGGTTCAAGAGAATCTGTGAAATTGTCCAAGCCCAGATCTTAGCAAGCTACGGTCCACGCTCTGAAAATCAAATTTGGTGGAAGAGAAATATCGAAGTGCTTCCGAGGAACGATCCCGTGGTAGAAAGAGTGAATGAAACCACTGTATTTTCCGGGGATTTTTGAGGTAACCCTCTTATCGTGAGTGAGGCCGAGAGTATCATTTCCTCAATCCTGTAGAACGAAACCTCACCGGGTTGGAGTATGCTTCTATGTGAAGCCCGAGCTCTCTGAAGACGAGTCCGGTTCGCACTACCGTTTGGTGAAAAGGCGGATCTTGCAGAGTGGCGGGATGGGGTGACCCCACTCCTGGTCCACCAGACTGCAGTGATGAGTGGGCTTCCGTCAGAGGATCGTGTGAGTGCTCCTCTGAGCTTGGCACTTGAAAAATGGTCTGCCGGAGGCTCCAATACGGAGTCCACTATGAGGCTACCCATTACCGTCTTAGTGCTCCTTGCCTACGGGGCTTTGCTATCGCTGCTCCAGGCTGATGAATTAACGTCGGAACAGGCGGAATTTTTTGAACAGAAAATTCGTCCCGTTCTGGCTGAGAGCTGTTACGAATGCCATAACAGCATCGATAAGAAAAAGGGGGATCTGGCCCTGGACTGGAGGGAGCCTCTGGTCGAGTCCGGAGTGATCATTCCGGGAAAACCGGAAGAGAGTGCCCTGATCAAGGCGATCAGGCATGAGGAGGATTACGAGCCGATGCCCGACAAGAGCCCCAAGCTAGCCAAGCTCATCATCAAGAATTTCGAGGACTGGATCCGCATGGGTGCACCCGACCCCCGGGGAAGCAAGCCGACCAAGGAAGAATTGGCGAGTCAGGTGGATTGGGAAGCGGTGCGGGACAAGAGGTCTGAGTGGTGGTCGTTCCAGCCTGTTATCAGGAAAAATCCTCCGCAGGCAAATGCAGCTGAATGGAACAAGACGGAGATTGACCGATTCATACACGCTGGGCTGCAGGATAATGGCCTCGAACCGCAGGTGATCGCTGACCCGGGAACCCTGGTGCGGCGTCTGCACCTGATCCTGACGGGACTTCCTCCCAAACCGGCGGAGGTGGAGGCCTTCGTGAAGAATCCCAGTGAGGAAGCCTACGAGGCTCTGGTCGATCGGTTGCTGGCCTCCGGGGCCTATGGAGAACGCTGGGGGCGCTATTGGCTTGACTGGTTTCGCTATGCGGAGTCCTACGGAAGTGAGGGAGACCCGAATGTTCCCTACGCCGGGCGCTACCGGGATTATGTGATCAGGGCTCTGAATCAGGATGTGCCCTATAACCAGCTTCTGCGCGAAGCAGTGGCTGGTGATCTACTGGAGAAGCCCCGGGTCAACGAGGAGGAGGGACTCAATGAGAGTGCGATCGGCCCAGCTCATTTCCGAATGGTTCCGCATGGCTTCGGGGTTACGGATGCCTATGACGAGCAGATCACCTTTACCGATAACGCAGTTGATGTGCTGACCAAGGCCACCATGGGCCTGACTGTATCGTGCGCGCGTTGCCATAACCACAAGTTCGATCCGATCAGCCAGAAGGATTACTATAAGTTTTATGGGATGGTCGTCAGTAGTCGGCCGGCTATCGTCAACGTGGATTCTCCGAAATTGAAGGATCTGCACCGGAAGGAGCTTCTTGCCCTCAAGGGGCGGATCCGCGCTTCCCTTGCTTCATACTGGACGGAGCAGGTTGATTCAGCGCTGGAGAGGCTATGGGGTGACAAGCTGGATAAGATTCCGGACACCGATCCCCTGGCGGGTTGGGCAAGGTTGCGGGATCGCAAACCAGAAGAGCTGGCCGGGGAGCTGGCAGCCATGCGTAAACGATATGAGGAAGGAATAGCTCATAATGAACAGGTAAAGAGCAAGGCCACATTCTACGCGGATCTCCGGGAGCAGGCTGGCTATGACCAGTGGTTCAGAAGCGGTAATGGCCTTGGTGCCACGGTCAGTCCCTCCGGTTCATTTGTGGTGGCTCCGGAAGGAGGGCGAGCCCTGAAGGCAATCTATCCTGCCGGAGTCTATTCTCACATGCTCTCCGACAAGCACAGTGCGACCCTGAGCTCTGTTTTCCATCTCGCCAGGGGAGGGCGCAATTCCATCCGGGCGATGGGGGAGGGATCGATTGCCCGTTTTACCCTGCGAAGCTATCCTCTTTCGCATGGGGGGCTGCATCCTACTCCGGGGCTACGTCCCCAGATGAGTTGGGTTAACCTGAACAAGTACAAATACTGGAACGGGGAAAAGGGCTATTATCATGTCAACACCTCGTCGGATTCCACCTTCAGGAATGGAGGAAATTCACGGTCGTGGTTCGGGGTTTTCGAAGTGTATGCGGGAGACGAGGCGATGCGGGAACTGGGTGCGCCGATGGTTGCGCTGCCCGGAGACCTGACTTCGATCAAAGACCGTCAGTCACTTGAAGGTTTTTACCGCCGGTCACTTGTGGATGCACTTAGTGGTTGGCGGGATCTGAACATGAATGATGCCCAGGCCCTCCTGCTGAACTCAATGGTGAGTCGCGGGTTCCTGCCAAGTGAAGTGGCGGGCCTTCCGGAGAACCTTAAATCCCTGGTGGAGCAGTATCGCAGTCTGGAAGCGGAAATCCGGAATCCGGCCCGGGTGCCTGGAGTGATGGATGGAGAACCTTGGGATCAACCCCTTCTGGACCGGGGCGATTATAAGAAAGAGGGAGATCCCGTAGAGCGCGGCTTTCTGGAAGTGTTCGGGGGACGGACGTATACAAAGACCGGGAGTGGGCGCAGGGAATTGGCGGAGGATATTGTGGGAAAGAATAACACCCTGACCACCCGGGTCATTGTGAACAGGCTCTGGCATCATGTCTTTGGAAGGGGGCTGGTTGCGTCAGCGGACAATTTTGGACGACTGGGGAGCAAACCCACTCACCCCGGCCTCCTCGACTATCTGGCCTCGGATTTTCGTGAGAATGGATGGTCGATGAAGCGAACGATCCGCCAACTGGTCATGAGCCGGGCTTTCCGCTCTGCGAGTATGGTGCCGGTGGCGAACAGGGGAAAGGATGATGCCAATCTTCAGCTGGCTTATTACACCCCGAGGCGTCTCGATGCGGAAGCCCTGCTGGATACCATTCGGTTTGTGGCCGCGAATGAAGCGGGCCAGCGCGCTGTCTACACCAATCAGAAACGCAACGGGCTCAACCGGTTTCTTACGGCGTTTAACTATCCGATTCCCACAAGCACGGTGGGAGTGCGTAACGTAACCAATGTGCCAGCCCAGGCGCTCATGTTGATGAACGGTGATACTACGAGGAAAGCGGCTCAGCAGTGGAGTCACCGGGTTAAAACAGATCCGGGATTAAAAACCGATCGTGAGAGAATTCAGAGTTTCTTCATGCAGGCTTATTCCCGGCCGGCCAGTGAAGAGGAAGTCGCGGCCTGTCTGAATTATCTCTCGGGCAAGGCGAGCGATGAGTTGCCCCGGCTAACCAAGGAGCAGGAATCGGTGAAGAAGCAGCTTTCTCTTCTGCGGGAGAATCGTGAGAGGGAGATTGCGCCGGTACGTGCCAGACTGCAGGCCGGAGTTGATGCTCGGAATGAGGCTCAGAAGCAGAAAGGAGAGGTGAAGGTCGATCTCAAGCCCCTCGCGCGTTGGGACTTCGATGGCAATGGCAGGGATGCCGTGGGAGGAATGCACGGAGAGACCAAGGGCGCGGCCAAGGTGCTTGATGGAGCACTTTTCCTGCGAGGCGGTGGGCTGTGGACCAAGCCGGTGACGAAGGACCTGCGTGAGTTTACCCTAGAAGTTCAGGTCCAGCTGGATAACGGAAGCCAGGCCGGTGGGGGAGCAATGATCATACAGAGGAGTGATGGCAAGGTCTTTGACGGAGTCGTCTATGCGGAAGTAAAACCGAGGACCTGGTTGACCGGCAGTGACCGTCATGAGCGGACTGCCCCCTTCGGAGGGCCTGAAGACAAGGAGTCCGACAAGCGGCCGGTGCGGATGGTGATGGTTTACAAGGCTGATGGCACCACGATTGCCTACCGGGATGGCAAGCCTTATGGCAAACCGATCAAGAGGGGCAGGGTCGAATACAAGAAGGGACAAGCACAGGTTGTTTTCGGGGTGCGCCATGGACTGGCTCCGGGCGGTGGCGGGCGGGCTCTGACCGGTCGGATTTTCGAGGCCCGGCTTTATGACCGGGTTCTGACTCCCGAGGAAGTGGCAGCGGCTTCCTCTGGAATGTTACTGGAGGTGGTCACCGAGGAGGCGCTGGCCAAGGCGCTTGATTCCCGGCAGAAGGAGGCCCTGAGTGAGTATGACTCCAAGATCACAACCCTTGAGGACCGGCTCATGAAGATTGATCGGGATATCGAAATCCGGCGGGAAGCGGAGAATGCCGGAGGGGATCCATATTTCAAGATTGCTCACGCCCTGTTAAATTCAAAGGAACTGATTTATGTCTATTAAGCCCAGCATCCACCCTGATGATCCGGTCCGGTCTGTCCTCGCTGGTGACCGTCGTGAATTTCTCAAGCTGACCTCAAGCGGGGTGAGTGCGCTTGCGCTCTCCAGCCTGATCAACAAGGGGACAGCTGCTACGGTTGATGCCGCAGTCCCCAGGTTGCACCACGAGCGGAAGGCCAAGTCAGTTATTCTCTGCTACATGTCAGGGGGATTTTCCCACGTCGACTCCTTTGATCCCAAGCCGAAGCTCAAGGAGATGCACGGTAAGCCGCTGCCGATGACCATCGAACGAACGCAGTTTGACGCCAACGGTAATATCATGGCTTCGCCATGGGAGGCAAAAAAGTGGGGGCAATCGGGTCTGGAGATGACGGATATGTTTCCCAGGATAGCGGAACGTGCAGATGACCTCGCTATCGTGCGCTCAATGACAGCCAAGTTCAGTGAGCACTCCCAGGGAAATTTCTTCATGCACACTGGCTTCCCATTCCTGGGTTACCCCAGCGCCGGGTCGTGGGTGACTTATGGGTGCGGCACAGAGAATCCGAACCTCCCCGGGTATGTTGTCCTTCGCTCTAACAAGGCCGCCATTCCCCATGGAGGAGTGAGTATCTTCGGTAATGCCTTTCTGCCTGCCACTACCCAGGGATCCATCTTCAACATTTCTGACAAGCAGGCGGTTCCCAACATCAATCCGGCCATGCTCAAGGGTGAACAGCGCCGGGCGCTTGACCTGATCGGCACGCTGGACCGGAGGTTTTCTGAGCGGATGGCGGCCAAGGAGGCCGTTATTTCCTCGATCAGAAACGCGGAGACAGCCTTTCTGATGCAGCAAGCGGTTCCTGAATTGACCGATATCAGCAAGGAAAGTGAGGCTACCCGGGAGATGTACGGGATTAACAGCAAGGATGGCAACAAGGCTCAGTATGCACGGCAATGCCTCATGGCCCGGCGTCTGGTAGAGCGGGGTGTGCGCTTTGTGGAACTCTCATGTGCCAGTTACGGAATTGGGGCAGGTGGAGGAGGAAACCCGTGGGACCAGCATGGAGACCTGAAGCGTGGTCACGGTGCGATGGCGGGTCAGGTTGATGGTCCGATAGCGGCGCTCCTGAAGGATCTTGATGAGCGTGGGATGCTGGAGGAAACCCTGATGGTATTTACCGGGGAGTTTGGACGTACTCCATTTTCACAGGGTTCGAGCGGGCGTGATCATGATCCCTTCGGGTTCAGCGTCTGGCTGGCTGGTGGAGGCATCAAGGGAGGCTCCGCACACGGTGCGACCGACGAGTTTGGCTACAAGGCCGCAGTCGACATTTCTACTGTCTATGACCTCTGGGCCACGGTCCTGCACCAGCTTGGAATCGATCATGAGAAGCTGACCTTCCGGTGGAGTGGACGCGATTTGCGCCTCACTGATGTGCATGGGCATGTCTGGAAGGACATCGTCTCATAGCTCAGTCCCCGAGTAGTCCCCCGGTGGCGCAACAGAGGCTGTGCCCCCCTGAAGTTTCGGCGCGTTCAGGGCCGGGGCTTGGATGTTCGGCTAGAAGCTATAGTTTGCTCCAAGTCCCAGGCTTAGCCCACCGAGGTCCACGTCAAACGAACTGTTTCCCACCCTGCCATTCAGCTCTTCCGTATGATCGTAGCGAAGGCTGAGTTCGAGGGCCCAGTCTTCACTGAGCTTATATCCGGACGAGGTTTGCAGGTAGAATCCCCAGAGGATTGAACTTCCCATGCTGCTTGCGCTGCTGCTGTCAATTACGGTGGGGGTGCCGCCATTGACCTGCTGGAAGAGAAGATTATTTCGTGCGGCATCCCAGGAAGCCACATTGAGTACCATGCCTGCCCCGATTGAGGCGTAGAAGCGGTCATCAACCTGGTAGGTGGCTTCTACGCCTACCCCAAGGCTCCAGGCGTCGAGTTCGAGCGATTCAGCAATGGAATCGTTCCAGGTAACAACATCCGTGGTTCGAAGGGTAGGGGTCAGGAGGCGGCTGTCAGCGACCGGAGCGTTGGGAACGAGGGGGGCTACAATGTTGGGGGCGCCGGTGTAAGGGACCTCCCGAGGCAGATCCAATCCGGTAATGTCAAAGAAATCGGTCGCCGCTATATCGAAAGTATCCATCTGTTCCCGGCCGAAGAGGGTATTGAGCCCCCGGCGGGCACCATTGACCTCCGCAAAGGAGAGATGAATGGCTGGCCCTGCGCTCCAGCCGTTGCCCAGGTCACTCTGGTAACTCAATTTCAGGTATGGTGCGACAACATGGTCCCGGTCCTCGCGCCAGGCCGAATCAGATGAGCTGGTGGTGCGGGAGACGTCCTGCCGCTCTCCGCCGGTGGCATTGAAGACCAGGGTGTTGCCCTGGATCTGGCCGAGTGCCTCGTAACCGTAGTCAGTGGTCCGGGTTGCCCGTGCATCGGTCCGAACAAAGCCATCGTCGTAGTCTCGGTCTGCTGGACCGGATGCTGGACCAATCCCCGGGACGGGGGTGCTACTGGGTTGATAGAAGCCGGGAATCGTGAAGTTGCTGATGCCGCTACGGAAATTGATCACCCCGATGTCACGCCATGAGATGCCAGCTCCGAGGTTCCAGTCTCCCTGTGGGGGGCGTGAAATTGCGGGGATGATGTCTTTGCTGGATTTGGGTGAAAGGGGCGAAGCATCCTTGGCAGAGGGAGTGAGCGCGTCCTTGGCTGAAGGAGTGAGCGCGTCCTTGGCTGAGGGAGTTAGCGCATCCTTGGGAGAGGGAGTGAGCGCGTCCTTGGCTGAAGGCGCACCGTCTCCTCCACGAGTTGCAGCAGTGGATAGCAGGGAGATTATCAGGAACGTGATTCCGGGTCTGGGATTCATGGCTGGGAGGGAGAGTTCAAACTACTGTCAACGTTCTTGCGGACAACGCGGTAGAACCGGTTTTTCGCCGCACTCGGATGACTGGGAGTTTTTGGGGGGCCATTATCGACCCATTGTGTGACGTTGGCACCTGCGATGACATCGGGGACGACATTGGTCCATTCTTCGCCATTCTGGCTGAACTGGATAGTGTAAGTTTCTCCTACCACGGAGATGAATTCGAGAAGTTTGTCCTGATTGGGTAGCGAGGCAATCCGGTTCAACTCGATACCTTCCGCAGAGTTGGTGACTTCGACTGTGTCAACGAGTTCAATTTCCAGAATTGGCTGGAACCCTCCGGAAGCGGTGATCTGAAAGTATTCGACGATCAGGTCGACGCTCGCACCCGGGGCAAGGGACTGATTGTAGAGAAGAAATGATGCATCTCCCGATGTGCCCTGGGCATTGTGGACAGTGACGTCGGCCGGGAGGCCACTGACGAGGAGGCGAAGCGCAGGAATTGCGAGGGGGTTGTTGTTTGTGAGGGTGACCTTCTGCTTGAAGAGGGCGGTCTGCAGGTCGAGAGTGATCTCCCCGGAGAGGAGGGTGATATTGCCGGGGCTGATTACACTTGTTGCCTCCGTTGCGCTGTCATCGTCCGGGTTGATGACCCTCTCATCAGCCGATTGGAGGGTCGCAGTGGCAACAATGCTGTCAATCCCCCCGGGCGCAAGGCGGGGGACATCATAGAGCACCTTGAATGTTGCAGTTTCACCCCGGGGAAGACTCGCGATATTCCAGACGGGGGCATCACCATCAAGGATGGAAACTGCCGGAGGAACAAGTGATTCGAGCGAAATGTTCAGGTCGCTTGCGTCACTCGGTCCATTGTTCGTGGCGGTAATAAAATGGGAGAGGTTTCCCGGGAGATTGCTGGGGAAATATCCTGCCAGGACCGGGTCGCGGGATTCGGTGATCGAGATGGTGATATCGGTCTCTCTCTCAACGGATGTGCTTGCAGAAACGGTGTTGTTCTGTGGATTAACATCGGTCTGGTCCACGGAAGTTACGGAGGCCAGATTTGTGATGAGGTCTTCACCGGCCTCTGCTGAGGCATCCACGGTGAGTCGCAGGCGCAGGAGAGAGGTGGTGCCTACTGGAAGGTCGCCTACAATCCAGGCTACGGATTCTGCAGAGGATTCGGTGTTTGTCCCCGCCGATGCCTCGGTGGAATCCAGAAAGACCCCGGGGGGAAGGGTGAGCTGGTTTTCCAGAGAGACGTTGCTGGCAAAGGAGGGGCCGAGGTTGGTTACGGTGACCATGTATTCGAGATTCTCTTCGCCCGAACCTGCTATTACCGGATCGGTAAGGTCCATATTGGTCACCTGAAGGTCGGACCGGGTAATGATTGACGTGGTTTCAGAAGCGGAGGTAATGGTCGAGTTATTGGTTTCGTTGACAGCGGTAAGAGTGGCGGTGCTTGAAATGACATCCACACCCTCGGTTGCGGTGGACTCGATTCTCAGCGAGACCGTGAGGGTGGCGNAGGACCCGGNTCCAAGGGTTTCCAGTTCCCAGATCCCATCTGCATAGCTGCCCTCGCTGGGTTCGATACCTTCGACGNTCACGCCCTCTTCCGGAATNCCGAGGACTTCGCTGATGGTGATTCCGGTGGCGGTGGAAGGGCCGCCGTTTTCGACGGAGATGGTGTATACCAGAAGCTGTCCTCCGAAGGCGTCGCTCGCTCCGGCAATTACAGGATCGGCCGATTCAGTCTGGGTGACCCGGATAGATACGATGGGCCTTATCTCAAGCGAACCGGTCGAGGGACCGCTGTTGCCAAGGGAACTGGTGAGATCTCCGGATGTGTTGGTAAAGTTGCCTCCTTCGAGGCTGATGACCTCTACCTGCAGGGTGCAGCTCGAACCTGCTGGAACAGTCCCGTTGGAATAGGAGAAGACGGAAGCCCCCGGTCCTGCTGCGACGGTGCCCCCCACGCAGGTGCTGGAAAAGTTAACAGGATCCGAGAGGACCAGTCCTTCTGGGAGGGCATTAGTGAAGGACAGGTTGGTGGCATCCAGCGAGGATGCGCTGTTATCGATGATGTAGGTCAGGATTCCCGGTTGGCCGGCATTGAAGTTCTCCGGGGAGAAATTCTGGGTGAAGACCGGCGGGGGAACCACCGTCAGACTGGCACTTGCTCCGGGGTTGCTGCCGAGGGAAGATGAGAGGGCGCTGGTGGTGCTTCCGTAGNTCCCCGGTGCATCGGCTACGACATCAAAGCTGATGGTGCAGATGGCNCCGGGTGGGACGACAGCGTCCCCGCTGACGGAGAANGTGTTCGTCTCCGGAGANAAGCTGAAGATGCCTCCTTCTCCNCAGTTGGTGGTTGTGACGGGGAGCTCTGNNCCGGGAGGGAGNTCTNCTCCTGCGANNCTNAAGGATTCGGGGAAGATGTCCGAAAACGCAAGGGCNCGGGCCTCGATGGCGCTGGCTCTGTTGTCGATCGAGTAGGTGACGGTGCTGCTTGTTCCCGCGGCTACGGAGCTGGGGCTGAAAGACTTGGTTATCGTGGGCGGGATAGGTTCGACAACAAGGGTATCAGTGGCAGGAAGACCAACCTTGGGCTCGCCGCCGATCTGGGCGCTGAGGCGACTGGTAACATTGAGGTAGGATCCAAAGGGCGCGGTATCTACCGGAACCGATACCTCCACGCTGAACCTGCAGGTTTCCCCGGGAAGGAGTGTTCCGCCGGTAACAGAAAGCAGACTTGTTCCTGAGATACTGGACCCGGGGCCACAGGGTTCGATATTGATTTCAGGAACCGCGATGCTGACATCATCAAACCNGGCTTGAACTATTTCGGTGGCAGCTGTCGTGCGGTTTGCGTAGGCACCGATGACGAGGGTATGAGTGCCAGCCCCAAGAAAGATTTCAATTTCCGCTTCACGCCAGCCCGAGTCGGAGGCGATCTCGTTGTCACTGCTGCCATTGAGTCGAAGGAGTGAGTTGTCAGGACCGCTTCCCCGCCGGATCCCGTCGACAGTGAGAACGGCTTCTCCATATTCCCCGTTATCGAGCTGCCCTGCAATGTTGAGCCGGTAGCGCAGATTGATGGTGGCGACGGTTGCTTCCTCAAGGGTGAACTCACGGGTCCACCCGCCCGAGCTTTCAGGAGAAAAGAAATTGGCAAAGAAGTTCTGACCTCCCGTCTCCACCCGGAGGCCTCCCCCGGTGAATCCTCCCGCTGGCTCCAGTTGACCCGAGGAGAAGTCGGGGTCAGCCTGGTCCTGAAACGGGTCGTCTACGTAGGTGAAGCCCCCGTCGGTAGACTGGGAGCCGGGAATCAGTTGCACCTGGAAGCCTGCGTCGCTGCTCTCGAGGGTGGTCTGATGGAGTTCGACCGCGATTGAGTTGGCCCCTTCGACCAGGATGCCGCTGAGATTGATGCTTGCCGTGGAAAATCCGCTCTCGTCACCAATGTTTGAAAGGGTGGTTGTTTCAATGAGCCCGGCAGGCATGCTGGGTGTTCGAAATACCTCGGTTCCATTGATGTAGACGACAGCTCCATCGTCGACAAGATACTCGAATAGCCATTCAGCTTCAGCCAGTTGCTCCGCCGATATTTCAAAGGTATTGCGAAACAGATAGGTGGTAATGAGATTCTGTCCATTGGGCGCAGCGTCGATTCCGAATAGAAGATCCGGTGCCCCGGGGAATCCATCAATGCCACCAACCTGGATAGGGACATCCTCGGATTCCCACGGGCCGATGCTTGAGGTTGCCACATCAAAATCGATCGAGTTCCAGGCATTTCCATTCTCGTCGGTCGGGTAGCCCTGGTTGGCTCCGTTCTCGTTTTCGATACGGTCGAGATAATCCCAGGCGCCAGTTATGACTGGTGCACCCCCGCCTCCGCCGCCATCGAAGGAGGCCTGCACGAGGGTACCGCCCCGGGAAGGAATTTCGGCTGCGACGAGGCCTGGAAGGGTGGCTTCCAGGTCATCAGTGAATTCCAGGTCGGTGATTGCCTCGGTGGCGCTGTTGTTCGTGATGGAGAACTCCAGAGTTCCCGTGCCGCCCGGGGCGATGGGGTTGTCGATGAATTCCTTGGTGAAAGAAACGTCGAGAATCGAAGCGGGGTCGAGCACCTCGAGTTGTGCCACGGCAAGGCCTCCGGAAACAGGTTCTCCGCCGATCTCCGCCACGGCGGTCAGATTGCCGGAAACGCTGAGGTGGATCCCAGGGGAAACGCCGACGACGTCAAGGGTCAGGGTGCAGGTCTCACCAGCGGGAAGCGGAATCGGATCATCGGGTGATACCTCGATGGCCTGGGTCCCGTTTGTCGCGGTAATGCTGATGCCAGGACATGATGTTGAAAGAGAGGGGGGGGTGGCAATTGCGATGCCGGCGGGAAACAAGTCGTTGAATGATAAATTGAAGGCATCCTCCGTGCCCTGGTTCTCGATGGTGTAGATCAGAGTAGTCCTTCCTCCGAGTGGAACGAGGTCTGGAACGAATCTTTTCCGAAATCCCAGAACGAGTTCGGACGAGGTTCTCAGGGTGGTGGAAGCGGGATCACTGGGTCCGGCAACGGAGATGAAGTCGGAGATGGTTAGGGTATGAGGTCCCCGTAGATTTTGTGTGACCAGGGCCCTGATCTCGCATGTGGCACTGGCTCCGACCTCACCATTGCTGAACCTCAGGAGGGCTCCGTCATCTTCCACCGTGACTATCCCTCCGCATTCAGTGGAGGGAGACCGGATAATAACGCCCTCCGGCATGGGAAGGGTAAAGTCGATCTCGTTGATGGGCCCGGGATTGGCCGAATTATCGATCGTAATGGTGAGTTCACTGCTGCTGCCAATCCCAATCTCTTCCGGGGAAAGACTCATCTCTACCAGCGGCGGTTGTGCGACTCCAGCGAAGGAGATGCTCGTGGTGAGAAGAATT
Organism: Roseibacillus sp.; assembly: GCA_002709395.1. GTDB lineage: Bacteria > Verrucomicrobiota > Verrucomicrobiia > Verrucomicrobiales > Akkermansiaceae > Roseibacillus_B. The sequence goes on from PAQU01000048.1 coordinate 12,271, forward strand.
CCAGAGAGGAGGGCGAGAAAACCGGGCAGGGTGAGTCTGCAGGGGGGGACTGGTTGTGAGTTCATTGCTGGCAGGCAGGCGCTCGTGTGTAAGGGTAAAACAGCTTGTTTTGGGAGGGTGTCCTCAACAAGAGAAATCCCTCATTAATCCGGGTATTAACATAAGCTGCAATATTACGATTTTGAATGGATTACCGTCTTTGGGTGAGGAGATTACCATGAAATCCCTTAAAACCAGACCCTAGAACGAGTTCTTCGACCTAAACCTGGCTTGCCTAGAGTGCTGATTTCGGGGATAGTATCAATATTACGCGCTTCACCGAGCGCTAATGCGACAGGTGAGGGATCCTCTCAAATCCATGAATGCTTCGAGCCGCTCAAAGACTCGCGCCGGCCTGCGATCAGGTTTCACGGCGATGGAGCTTCTGGTTGCTATCTCAGTGGTGATGGTGCTGGCCGGTCTCACCATGCAGGTGATGAAAACCGGAAGAGAGAAGGCCCTCCTCGTAAGGGCCACTCAGAAGATCAAGGATCTGGGCTCGGCTTTTGTTTCTTACACCGCCGAGAGTGGAGGGAAGCTCCCCCGCGAGAATTACTCGGGATCGGGTGATACATGGGAGGCTGCTGCCGAGGAGGGAGCCAGTGATGTCTGGTATAATGCTCTTGTCTGGCGGATGGGCGCCAGCTCAGTGGGAGAGCTTGGCGAAGAAAGGAAACCTCAGCTGTTTTACGAGGAAAACTATCCCTTATATGTTCCCGGAGCGCCTTATCCAAAAAGCGAAAAGAAGCTCAAGACGCCCATGTTTGCCATTGGGATGAACAGCCGTTTGCAGCGGAGGGAGAATGAAACGGGCCACAAGGACCCTGGGACCCTTGCATCAATTCAGGCTCCGGTTAATACCGTAATCTTTCTGGAGAGGGGAATGCCCAAGGACAAGATGGTGATCCGGTCTCAGGCGAACTTCTCGGCATCTCCCAAAGCTGGGCCCAAGGCCTTTGCTGCGCGACACAACCAGACGGGACTCCTTCTTTTTGCCGATGGACATGTAGAGAATAAATCTCCCATGGACATCATAACCGGGAGCGGCAAGGTCAAGACCCTCGAGGAAGGAAGTAATGTGGTGTGGACGAGGGATCCTGATGATGATCCCAATTAGGAGCCCGATGTAAAGATGGCCAACCGAGTGGGCGGGCGACTGGAGAGTTCCTTCGCCTGCTTGTGCGTTTATGAAATGGTGCCTGGCCGTATGCAGGGAGCGTGGGGCGCTGGGAGGAAAGGATGTGAGGGCGCCGGTTCTTCCAGTTGACGAGGGTATTAGCAACTCACTTGGGAATGGGGCTGGCCTCAGGGGTTGGCCGTGGGCCGCCGGAACCCGGTTCGATGATCTCTCTGGTGAGCCACGCGAGTCCTTCAAGGTTATCCTGCAGGGCCTCTCTGGTGTCGAGATGGGTTTGGTGGTCAAGAATTCCGATAGGGCCTTGATAACCGGCGCTGATGATTGCTCGAAGCATGGTAAGGTCATGCTCTCCCTGGCCGATGGGGAGAATCTTGGGTTTTGCGGCTGTGTTCATGCCATTGAGGTTGATGCAGTGGAGGTAAGGTAGCATCTGTTTCAGGTCATGGGCCCAGTGCTTTATGCGCTCATGACCATGATGCCAGTTGTAGACAATCCCGACATGCCGGTGACCTTCCTTGTGGAGCGCCTGGCAGACAGCTACGAGGTTTCCCGGTTCTCCGCCCCATCCGCCATGGTTATAGAGTCCGAGTCTGCAGCCGAGCTTTGCAGTCCGCATGGCGAGGGGCCTGCTGGCGTCCGTAGCAGCCAGAATGTTCTCGGACTGTGAGGATTTTCCGGGGGCACCGAGGGTCTGCCAGATCTGGGGGCGAAGATCATGTTCAGCAAAGAGCTTGAAGGCCTTTTCATGCTGACCCCAGAAGGCGAAATATTCGATCCCGTGTTTCCTGTATTGCAGGATCTCCTCCTCAAACTCAGGAATGTGCCGGGCTCGCCAGTCATAGGCACTTCGCCTCAGTCCCAGACCGGCGAGCATGGCAGATCGTTCAGAGGGACTTCGGTTGGTGGCGTCGAAGGGAACGATACACCACGCGACGAGGTTGCTTTTCTTCAGGTTAACAGGAATCTCGGAGGCTGAGCTTGATGAACCCATTAAAAGAGTCAGGCCGCATGCAATGACGAAGACGCGAAACATGTCAGAGAATAGGAAGCCGTTCATGTTGTCGTCGAGGATCCAATCGATTCTCGCGTTTTGTCCGGAAGAGTCCAGAATACGCTTTCTCATGAAAACGAGAGGAAGACTTGTCCGGTCGGTACCATTAGCCGGGGTATTGGCATTCCTGCTAGCTGGAATGGTCCGGTCCGAGGATCGACTGGTGCCCGTGGGTGCGGCCAAGGTGGATGTCACTCCCGCTCATCCCGTGGTGCTTGCGGGATACGGGGGGAGAACAACAGAACTGGAGGGAATTGATACGAGGCTATGGGCCCGCGCAATGGTAATTGGGAAGGAGAAGCCGGTTGCAATCGTGGTTCTTGATAACTGTGGAGTCCCGGCAGCTCTGAAAGAGAGGGTGGCGCGTAATCTCACAGAGGAGGGGATTACTCCTGAGCGCTTGGTTGTGGCAGTTACACATACTCACAATGCGCCCAATCTGGAGGGTTATGCTCCGGTTCTCTGGGCTGGAAGAATGAATCCCGGGCAGAAGGAGCGAATGAGTCGTTATACGGATTTCGCAGTGGAGAAGATGGCGGAGGCAGTGAGGATGGCCTTGAAGAATCGTCAACCGATGCAGCTATCCTGGGCACAGGGCCGGGCGAGTTTTGGAGGTAACCGGAGGGTCATGGTGGGGGGGCAATGGCAGGGATTTGGTCTTCAGCATGGCGCTCCCGTTGATCATAGTCTTCCGGTTCTTGCGGCGAAGGACCGGGAAGGAAGAGTCAGGATCCTCTGGGCGAATTATGCCTGTCATTGTACGACGGTCGGTGGGCGCAATCACGTCAGTGGGGACTGGGCTGGCTATGCCAACGATTCAATGGAAGAGGCGTTTCCGTCGGCCACGGCCCTCATGAGCATCGGTTGTGGCGCCGACATTGGACCTCAACCGGGAGGGGGTCTCCAGATTGCGGCAGAGCATGGGCAGGCTATTGGCAAGGAAGTCCGGCGCCTCCTGTCAGGCAGAATGAACAGGCTCGGGGGCGCTCCTTCCGTATCCGAAGCAACAGTGGAGCTGCCACTGGAAGATCCCAAACCGCGAAAGCACTGGGAAGAACTGAAGGGCAGGGGTGGTTTTCACGGTCAGCTGGGAGTAGCCATGCTGGAACGTCTCGATGCGGGAAAGTCCGTTCCGACCCATGTGAACTATCCGGTGACCAGTTGGAAGTTCGGCAGGGACCTTGCCATGGTTTTTCTTCCCGGGGAGGTAGTGGTTGATTACTCCCTGCGACTGAACCGGGAACTTGCGTGGCCGCGACTCTGGATCACGGCCTGGGCCAATGGGATGCCCGGTTATATTCCATCGAGAAGGGTTCTCGCGGAAGGGGGATACGAGGCGGACTTTTCACAGGTTTATTACGAGCAACCTGGTCGCTACAAACCGGAGGTCGAAGAGGTTGTAGTGGGCGCTGTTCGCAGGGTGGTGGGGGAAGAGTTTGCTGCCCCGGCAGACCAGGAACCAGCACCCTTTCATCGCCCTCCAAGCGGGGAAGATGCTGTCTTCGAGAGACTTTCCGAGTGGGCATCGGCGCCGGGAAGTATTGCGGAGGCGGATCTGGGAAAACTTCTGAGGCAGCACCTTCAGGCGGCGAGGCCTGCGATTCGGAAAATTCATGGTGGGACAGCGGAATCCACCTCATGGCACAATCTTGCGGGTGACTTTGTCGAGCGGCTCTTCATACGGCAGGACAAACGGGGAGCTGAAATCGGATGGGAGAGCCTGCTGGGCGAAAAAAAGACAGCTTCCCGCGTCCTGTGTTTTTCGGGTGGGCTTGGGTGGAGTGCCCAGCCTGAAACCGAAGGATTTGCCCTGATTATGAATGGAAAGGAAAAGTTGCGGTTTGATCTGGCAAGCCGGTTGTCCCGCTGGAGCAGCAAAGACGGATCGCTAGAGCTTTTCTATTTGCCCACCTGGCGATCAGATCTCGATACGGGAGGATTCTTCTTCCTGGTTCTGGGGAACGAGGTTGGCGGGGAGGGCAGGCTGCTGAACTTCAAGGTCCGATCTCTTGGCGAAGGCTCCCAGCGGTGGTTCGCCATTGACGCAAGGCAGGAGGTTTCAAGGTTGATACCCAGATTGATCGAGGCCCTTAAATCGCCAGGGCCCTAGCTTTCCCGTTTTTAGCCGGTAGTTCGTAAGCCAGCTGCAATGGCGTTGATCGAGAGAAGCATGCGGGGAAATAATTCTTCCGCACTGCTGTCCTGCCCTGATTTGAGCCGGTTGCGCCATTCTCGCAGGAGGCTTACCTGTTGCTGGTGCAGGACCTTGAGGGGAGCCTCGCGAATCTCGAGTGTCTTGGCCATCCGGGGACGGCGTTTAAGCATGTCCCCGTCATAAAGTTCGGTGAGGGTGTCACAGGTTCGTTCAAACTCGGCGGTGATTATCTGCATGAACCGGTTACGGAGGTCTTCGTTCTCCACCAGCAGAGAGTATTGGTTCATCACCTCGATGTTTGCCGAGGCCAGGTTTGTTTCCACATTGGTCAAGGTGTATTCGAGGAAGGAAGAGTCACGAAACTCCTCCTTCAGTCTGGCAAAATGACCGGGCTGTTTCATTTTCATGGCTTCCAGTGCGGTGCCAACTCCGAACCAGCCGGGCAGGTAGAAGCGCGCCTGTGTCCATGAGAACACCCATGGAATCGCCCTGAGATCGTCCAGAGAGTGCCCTTTCCTGCCCGTCCTCCTCGCCGGCCGGGAACCGATGCAGGAATTTTCGAGAGCATCGATAGGTGTTACGCCACGATAGAAGTCAATAAATCCCTCGGATTGGAGCAATTCCTGGTAAGCCTTCCGGCTGGCCTCCGACAGCTCGGGCATGAATTCCTCGGCAGGATCCTTCCGGGTATCGGGCCTGCTGTGAACCGCCGTGGTGATCGCATTGCCGGCAAGAAGTAACTCCAGGTTATAGGTTGCATTGGCGAGGTTGGCGTACTTCTGGGCGATGGTCTCGCCTTGTTCGGTCATGCGGAATCCTCCATTGAGCGATCCGTGGGGAAGGGAGGCCATGAACCAGTGAGTCGGTCCGGCCCCGCGTGAAATCGTTCCGCCCCGTCCGTGGAAGTATCGAAGCTTGGTCTTGTGTCTTCGGGCGACCTCTGAAAGGTGTCGTTGGCCCTTGTGGAGAGCCCAGGCGGCGGAAAGAATTCCACAGTCCTTGTTGGAATCGGAATATCCAAGCATGACCTGCTGCTCATCAGCATTGCGGCGCTGGACAATGGGGTGTTTCAGGAATTCNTCCATGATACCCGGAGCCCGCTCGAGGTCGTCAATGGTCTCGAACAACGGAACAACCTCAAGGGGACAGGCGAGTCCCTCGGGCGTCGGGGTCATCAGCCCTGCTTCACGAGCCAGCAGAAACACCCCCAGAAGGTCAGATACCTGCCGGGTCATTGAGACGATCAGCCCGCCTATACCACTCGGGCCGTGCTCGTTGAGATGCTCTGCGATTACGCGATATGAGTCGAGAACAAGGGTTGATTCCTTTCCTGATTCGATGCTGTCATGAAGAAAAGGGCGGGTAGATTGAAGCTCATCATTGAGGAANNCTANACGCCTTTCCTCAGACCAGTCAGGATAGTTACCCCCATCCCTGATNCCAGCAGCCGTAAGCAACTGGGCAATCGCCTTGTCGTGAAAGTCGGAATTCTGCCTGATATCCAGAGTCGCAAGGTGAAATCCGAAGATTTCAAGTTTATGCCTGAGAGGACGAATATGCTGCTCCTCAATCAGCGTGCATCCGTTGGCGATGATNCTTTCGGAGATCAGTTCAAGATCGTGGCCTAGTGCCTCGGGATTNGGATACCCCNGGGCNCCATCGATTTGCTTCTGTAACTGGGCCGCCATCAGGCTTGCCAGGTGGCGCCAGGGTTCATCGCCAACTCTGTGCCGCAGGTCACTGACGATGTCTTCATCCTCAAGAGCTTGACCAAGTTCAATGATCCGTTCCTCCAGTTCACCNGGAACGTCATTGATATGGCTGTAGAGGGTGAGGANCGAAGCCAGACTGGTGATCTCACGGTGAAGGAGCTGAAGTGCTGCACCCCTCAGGAGNNCGAGGCAGCGCCCGGTCACCTCGGGAGTTACGAGNGGGTGNCCGTCACGATCTCCGCCAATCCATGTTCCGAATGAAAGCCTGGGAATATTTCCCGCCTCGCGAAGTTTCTCGAGNGGAAATCCTGCGTCACGCCACGCCTCGGTGAAGTGGAGGTCGAGCCGGTTCANGGCTGCGGGGAAAAGGTCGCGCAGGTAATGAATAGCCTCATTGAGCTCGTGGTAAACATCTGGACGTACGAGGTGAATTTCTCCCGTGCGCCACAGGCTCTCCAGGGCGGTAACCATTCGTTCTCGTATTCTCCTCCTCTCGCGGTCCGTATATTTTGGGTACTCGCTGCGGACCAGCTGGTTGTAAAGGGCCCGGAGGCGTTCCCGAAGAGAGCTTCGCTTGGCTTCGGTCGGATGGGCGGTAAGTACTGGTTGGACGTTTACATCGCCAAGGACCTTGATGATCTCGTCAGGTCCGAGACCGGATTTGTTCATGACCTTCAATGCGTGGGGCCAGAGTCCACGGATCGAATCAGCCCCGATTTCCTTCTCCCGCTCCCTGCGAATTGCCGANGCTACCCGTTCTTCAACCATGTTAAGAAGCTGAAACCCTATGGAGTAGAGTTGCTGAGTTCTTCTGGGTAGTTCTCCTTCGGGAATTTCGCCACTCCAGGGGAGGTAGGGGATCAGGTCGTTTTCGCCGAGTGACTCGAGCGCATCCGACAGGCAGGAGATGAGGTGGGACAGGGTTTCGTCAATCAGGTCGAAGCCCTGAAGCCGTAGTTCTTCTCGAGTAATTGTCGAGGAGGTCATGGACGAAGGGAGTGAAGCCGTCTCAAGGGTGGAAGGGAAGTGTTCTCTTTGCAAAGAAACAATTTTCCGTCAGGTGAAGGAGAAGGATTGGCTGAAGGGCATGAAAAGACTGGCATCCACCANTCGTATCTGGAGAATTACGGACACACTCGAATACCATGAAACACATTACTACTGCCGCATTCGCTTTAGCCCTTTGCATAACGCCGCTTCATGCAGACCACCATGCTCTGCCCAAGCCGGATAAGGATGGCTGGATTACGCTGTTTAACGGCAAGGACCTTACAGGATGGGAGGGGAACCCCGATGTCTGGAGCGTCAAGGAAGGTTATATTTCCGGTCAGATTGCGAGGTTGCAGGGGGGTAATACCTTTCTTGTCTGCAAGCACCCTTTTGCAGACTTCGAACTGGAAGCGGAGTGGGTCCTGGTGGATGGAAAGGGGAACAGTGGAATCCAGATCCGCTCCAAGCAGTCGGCGAATGGTGCCAACAAATGGGTGGTGAGTGGATANCAGGCCGATATTGGAAACGGATGGTATGGGAAGCTTTATGAAGAACGGGGGCGTGGTGTGCTGGCGGGTAAATACAAGAACAAGCCCGCCATCAAGAAGGACAACGGATGGAACAAATACCTGATTACTGCGAAGGGGTCGAAGTTGACNCAGGAGCTGAATGGGGTGGTCACTATCGAATTTGACGACAAGGACGAAAAGAANGCGGCCAAGGAGGGAGTTATCGCNCTGCAGTATCACTCTCCCGGAGGATTTGAGGTGCGCTTTCGNAATATCAGAATCAAGCCCCTCAAGTAGCTTGGATTACAGTAGACAAGCGACAGGACATTACTGCGCCTTTCGTTGCTGGTGGAAGCGCTTTGCCTGAAAGGGCCTCCAGCTGGCTATCCTGNNTGGCGGTAATGCAGAGGTTCCGACCGTGTTAAAATAGCTCNCGTGAAAGAATAATTCGCGGGACTGCTGGGATCAGGCTTTATTGACCGAGGTGCNGNGNCCCTCGTNGTGCGGATCNACCCGGGCGCCTTTCCGGGTTGTCCTNCCTGTCTNTCATTCGATTTCAACAGCCACGTTGTCNATGGACCAACCGCTGAAGGCGTCNGCACTTGCGTCGCTGGTGAACCAGAACTCGAGGATGATCTCCTCTCCCACGGCAGAGGCAGGCAGGACTTCACTGAACGGAACCCATTCGGGATCAAAGACGGTCGAATCAGGATCAATCTCTCCAAGGATACTCAGGTCTCCTGCCCTGAGGATGCGTATGCCAAAGAGGTCACCGAATCCGTCGGCATCACGGTAATGATGCATGGTCAGGGTGGCGCCTGAGATGTTGTCTCCGGTGAGATCGATGACAGGGGAGCGCAGGAAGATGTCTGCGTTGGGAAAATAATCGCCAAGATTAGTGGTAAACGCGCCGGCAGAGCCGTCAGAGCCGGTGGTCGGTCCGGTGCTGCCATTTGGTGTTCCCAGTTCCCAGGTGGTCTGTCCGTCGGGGTCATTTACTCCAGTCGTCCACCCCCCCTGTCCAGATTCGAAGTCCTCCATGAAAAAGGGAGGAGCTTCCTTTTNCCGGATTNCGAAGAAGAGCTTGTCTTCGCCGGGTCGCGCGAAGGTTTCCACGTTCAGGGGTGCGGTGGCAGGAATGTTTTCCTGCCAGATCGCCCAGGCGGNGGGNTCGGGTTCGGACTGCGGGTCGGAAGAGCTGAGGATGTCATAGACCTTGCCAGTTTCACTGGCGAAGGTGAATTCCAGGTTGTTCNCTACGTTGCGGAGGGAGAATTGAGTCTTGGTCNGTTGTCCGGTAAGGATGCAGAGATTATCGATNAGAAGGGTTTCATTGGCTCCTCCCACTCGAGAGGAGATGACGAAGGTATGGGAATCGTCTGGGACGAAGTCTCCCGTGTCGATATTGATGAATTCGGCGTTGGTATCGAACCCGGTCGTAATGAAGGTTGCTCCTTCGACGGGATCCCAGGTGATTGAGACCGTCCCGGTGACGGTTGCGCCATCATTGAGAATCGGTCCGTTGGTGAAGGCGAGGTCGCCGATATCGACGCCCCCGGCCTTTCCAGAAATGTTGACCCCCTGCTCGGTGTCGAAGTTCATCCAGGTATCGACCTCGAAGGAGAGGTTCTCGGTAACTGAGTTCTCGCCCTGCATCCCTTCCTCCGCTGACCCCAGGATTCCGAGGGCTGCGTCTCCATAATTGAATGAGAAACCATCGGCGGGAACGTTTGCTCCGGGGCCGTCCTCGAGGGTGACATCAAAGGTGGCGGTCCATCCTTTGGAGGAGCCGCCCAATCCAGGGATGGAGAAACTGGAAAACCCAAGACCCTGTCCGTCGATGGTGAGGCGGAGTTGCCCGTTCTCAACGCTGGCGGCTGCTCCAGCCATGACCGTGCCGTCACCCAGGTCGGTGGTGCCGTTGGGATAACTATCAAAATTCTGACAGTAGCTGGTAGGAGGAGGGTTGAAGACCGTGGGATTGCTCCCCCTTGTGATCTCGGCATTGTCTCCCACGGTATCCCCATCGGTATCGGCATTGTTGGGATCGGTTCCAGGCTGGCTGGCGTCCACGAAGGGCAGGGTAGGGTCCTCCGCCCCGTCGGAGAGTCCGTCCCGGTCACTGTCGGGCTCCAGTGGGTTGGTCCCGGTCTGGGCGTTGCTGACGAAGACACCTCCGCCATCCTCGACGCCGTCCAACAGGCCATCTCCGTCGGTATCAGCCTCCCGGGGATTGGACCCCAGATCCCTTTCCTCGGTATTGGTCAACCCGTCATNGTCGGGATCTCCGAGAGCTCCGTNGGGTCCGTCCTTGGCCCCGGGCGACGACTCGCCATTGGTCCCGTCGTCATCAGGATCGAGTCCGTTTGCTATTTCGTAGGAGTCAGAGAGTCCGTCATTGTCCCGGTCATCGGGAGATCCGGTTGTTACGCTGAGATTATCGATGAAAAGGTCCTGGTTAGCCCCCCCAACCCGCGCGGAGATGATGAAGCTGTAGGAGTCACCACCGGTGAAGTCCCCCGTGTTGACATTGGCAAATTCAGCATCGGTTTCTAGACCCGTAGTATTGAAGGTCGCTCCATTGACTGGATCCCATTCAATTTCAACCGTGCCAGTGACGCGTTGGCCATCGTTTAGGATGACTCCATTAGTGAAGGCCAGCTGGCCAAGATCCTGGCTGTTTGCCAGCCCGGAGATATTCACCCCCTGCTCTGCGTCACCATTTTGCCANGTGTCGATTTCGAAGGAGAGGTTATCGCTTACCCCCGGGCGCCCGTTCATGCCCTCTTCAGCGTTGCCCTGGTCGCCGAGAGGGGCATTGCCGTAGTTAAAGGAGAATCCGTCGGCAGGAGGGTTGGATCCTACGCTGTCGTAGAGCTCAATGTCGAAGGAGGCCTTGAATCCGTTGGATGATCCTTCAAGGGGCGGAATCGAGAAGCTGGAAAATCCACCTCCGACAAGATCCTGCGTTAGCTGCAGGCGTCCGCCCTGGATTCTGGCCGAGGGACCAGTCAGGACGGTGCCGTCACCGAGATCAGTGGTGCCATCGGGAAAACCCTCGAAGTCCTGGATGTAGGCGTTTTCTACATTGTCAGGCACGGTGGGATCCCTTCCCCGGGTGATCTCGGAGCCGTCATTGGTAAGGTCGCCGTCGGTATCCCTGTTGTTGGGATCGGTGCCGGGCTGGCTGGCGTTCACGAAGGGCAGGGTGGGATTCTCCACGCCGTCGGGAAGGGTGTCACCATCGGTATCGGGATTCAGGGGATCGGTTCCGGTCTGGCTGGCACTGACGTAGATCCCTCCCCCATCCTCGACATCATCGGTCAAGTCGTCACCATCGGTATCGTTATTACGGGGGTCGGTCCCCAGATCCCGCTCCTCGATGTTGGTCAGACTGTCACCATCGGGATCCCCAAGTGCTCCGTTCGGGCCGTCCATGGCACCGGGCGAAGACTCGCCGGCTGTTCCGTCGTCGTTGGGGTCGAGACCGTTAGCTTCCTCGTAGATATTGGAGAGTCCGTCGCCGTCATCATCTCCGGCAGCGGTGGTGGTAATTATGAGATTATCAATAAAGAGATCCTGGTTGGCGCCCCCGACCCGGGCCGAGAACCCGAAATTCCAGCTGTCCTCTCCGGTGACGCCGGCAGGAAGAGCCACATCCAAAAAGTTGGCATCGGTCTCCAGTCCNGTGGTGGTGAAGGTCACGGTTCCTGCATCTGCATTGTAGCTGGCGGTCATGCTCCCGGTAACGCGTTGGCCATCGTTGAGAATGACCCCATTGGTAAAGGCAAGGTCACCGGGGTCCTGCCCTTCGAGGAGGCCGGAGATGTTGACTCCCTGTTCGGCATCGCCGTTCATCCAGGTATCGACTTCAAAAGAAAGATTAGAGGTCACGCCCGCGCGGTTGGTCATGCCTTCCTCGGCAGCTCCCTGTTCATTGAGATTAAAGTTGCCGTAGTTGAATGAGAATCCGTCTGCCGGGGGATTGTTTCCGGGGCTGTCAAAGATCTCGTAGTCCCAGGAAGCGGTCCAGCCCTGGGAGGAGCCTGGCAGTGACGGGACGTTGAAGCTTGAGAAACCAAGCGCCTGGCCATCGATGGTGAGTCGCAGGCGACCTCCCTGAACGCTGGCTGCAGTACCAGTAATGACGGTTCCATCACCAAGATCAGTGGTTCCGTCGGGGTAGGAGTCNAAATTCTGTTCGTAAGTGGCAGCACCGGCACTGCAGGCAATGCAGAAGGAGGCNGTNATGCTCTTGAGCATCGTGAATATTCGGGGATTGATCATGACAGGAGCAGGGGAAGGGGTCCTGTTTGATAAGAAGTGGATCCGTGAATGGCAAAATAAAACGGGACTCCGCAAACGAAGTTCCTTCACAAAATACCCGGAGAGCAATCGCACTCTTGGAGACGGGGACGCAGGAGAAGCCCGAATGCGCCCAATCCGAGGAGAGCGAGTCNGCTGTACGCCGGAACGGTCGTGATTACCAAGTCGTCTATGAAAAGGTCCTGGCNGGCTCCTCCGACGCGGGTTGTGAAGCCGAGTGCTTCATCGCGGGTGAGTTGAAGGACTCTGGGAATGAGACCTATGTTGTTAACTATGATGTGAATAACTTGGTGTTTATTAAAGATTCTGAAATCGGGGAGTTCGTATCTTCTGAATCTCTGGAGAGATGAGGGTGCAATTGCAGGGTTTCGATTCCAAATAGCGGCTTCAATTGGGGTTGTTCACAGGTCTGGATTCGAGGTAGGTTTTTTTCCCCAGATAGAGTTTTAGACGGGTAGTTAGACCTTCCATAAGTTGTTTATTATTGGTCTTCCGGGCCAGGGGGAGAGCCTTCTGAATGGTNGCGACAGCGGCAGGAAAGTCCCCGNTGGCNGCTTGAGCAGCCGCGAGGGTGTCGAGAAGATTGGGAGTCTTCCCACCACTCTCCCGGTCAATCCGTTGTGCGATTTTGAGAGCTTCCACCGCNTTTTGAACCTTGCCGGGCTGGGTTGCCAGGAGCCAGGCAAGGTTGTTTGCTGCAATCTGATTGCGGGGTTGTAGTCGGAGGCCTTCTCGGTAGTGGGACACTGCTGCGGCAGGATCCCGGGGGGCGAGGAAGGCGGCGAACTGGAAGTGAGCCAGAGCGTCGTCTGGATTAATTTGAAGTGCGGTTTCGAAGTGGCTCAGGGCTTTTTCCCGTTGGCCGAGCCGAGCCTCCAGCAGGGCCATTTCGCGATGGGCGACTGCATCCCGGTCCTGAAGTTGAAGGTAGGCCTGCAATTCCAAATGGGCATCCGCCCACTGTTTCCGGGACAGGTGGAGGCTGGCCAGTTCCCGGGCGGCGGGGGCGTAGGATGGGTCGAGTTGGCGGGCAGCGGAGAGGTAGTAGGCTGCGCCTTCGAGGTCGTTGTCAGCCCTGCGGGCGAGGCCGTAGCGAAATTGTGTGGAGGATTCCTGGGTGAGTCTTCTTCGTGCCACCACGGGGTGGGATAGCTGTGAGCCAGGGAGTTGGGCTGCCCGTTGGAGGCGTTCGTCCAGGCTGCCGGAGGAGTGGGTAAGGTCCTGAAGGAGCCGGTCCACCTTAATTGGCCCCTTGTAGATGACCGAAATATGTCCCCCAGGTTCGATGAGAAAGCTGGTGGGTACTGGCAGGGGACGGTTGAGTCCAACCAGGTGGTCATGAAATTCCTGGAAGGCGGCCACCAGTGGTGCGGGTGCTTTTCCGGAAGGGAAGGGGAACTGCATCTGTCTGATCACCTTGGAGGGATCGCCAGCGGCCTCCGGATCGAGATCGTCGATGCTGAGGGCGAGAACCTGCAGGCCCGCGGCTTGCAGATCATTGGCTCGATCTCGAAGTTGGCGTAGTTCCTCAAGGCAGGGTGCGCACCAGGTGGCCCAGAGATTGACAAGGAGGCTCTGCTTGCCGAGTGCCGGTTGTTGTCCCTGGTTGTTTCGTGCATTGAGCTTGGGAGCGCGAAGGTGGGTAACGACCGGGATGCGAGCTCTGGTGGAGGAGGGAGAGGGAGACTGGGCCCCAGGGACGAGGGCGATCTTGCGTTCTGGGATGCTGATCTGCCGGGCGATTCCGCTGGACTGGAGGAGAGCATAGCACCGGTTGACGTCGATACCAGTGAAGGACTCGAGTGTGCCATCGGGCCACCGCACGCGAATTGCCGAGATGTCCTTTATTTCCCCCAGGCCGAAGTGGAGCCATTTGCTGGACTGTGACAGGAAGCCTTCGCCTGCGCGCAACGATCTTGTCAGACGGTGGGGATTCCCACTGGGCAGGATCAATTCGACCCGGGCTCCGATGGCATCACGGTTGACGGAGGTTCCATTCCCCTCGAGACGCAGGGAGAGGAATTGGTAGTTCTGGTTGCTCCCGTTGAGCAGGAGGCGCAGGCGTGGGGCATTTCGGTTGCTGATCCAGAGGTCGAGGTCCCCGTCCTGGTCCCAGTCACACATTGCGAGGGCCCGGCCATCGTCCGGAAAGGCGAGTCCACTGCCTGCCGAGAGATTGGCGAATCGTCCGTCCCGGGTATTGAGGAAGACAGAGTTCCGCTCCTGTCCGCTGAAGGAACGCCCCGAGTCGATCATGGAGGAGAGGGCCCGGTGGGCGCTGCTTGCTGCTGCGTCGGATGGCTTTTCTTTCGAGTCAAGGGTGCGCGACACGACCTGCCGCCAGAAGAAACTTCACAAGTCTCCGCTGTCTGTCTCGGAAGAGAGGTATCCATTGGCCACGACGAAGTCGGGCCAGGCATCATTGTTGAGATCCACGAAGTTGGAGCTCCAGGCCCAGCGTCCAAGGGTAACCCCGGCCTGCTCACTCACATCCTGAAAGCCCTTGTCGGTGTTGCGAAACAGGCTGTTGCCGCGGGTGAAGCGTCGGAACCGTTCGCGAATCACAGGATCGGTCGCGGTCTTGAACTGCTTCTGGGTGGTGATCCGGGAACCGGCCGCGGAGAACATGTTTGCCACGTAGAGATCCATTCGGCCGTCGCGGTCGTAGTCTCCCCAGGAGGCGGACATGCCGGAGGCGCTGTCTTCGACGCCGGCCACGGATGCCACGTCGACAAATTTTCCTCCGTTGTTGCGGTAGAGGTTGTTCCTGCCGTAGTCATTGGCAACGTAGAGGTCCTGGTCTCCATCTTCGTCGTAGTCTTCCCAGGATGCGGCGAAGCTCCACCGCCGGTTGTTTTGGTCGAGACCGGTGGAAGTTGTGACATCCTCGAAGGTCAGGTTCCCCTTGTTACGGAAAAGGGAATTGGGGGCTCCGTTCCCAGCATCATGGTAGACAAAGCGTTCGTCCGCGGCCCCGATGGAAGCGCCCCCATTATCCTGAGTATAGCCGCAGACGTAGAGGTCAAGCAGGCCATCCCGGTCGTAATCCGCCGCCGCCAGCATCGTAGTGGAGGGACTACAGGGCAGGGCGGTTACGACCGTGAACTGTCGCCGGTTGTCATTCCGGGCGATAACCACAACTCCGTAGAGTGCCACGACGAGGTCCTGGTCGCCATCGTTGTCGAGATCCAGGAAAAGAGCACTGCGTGAGTCGTCGATCCAGTCGATACCCCAGGCCTTGGAGGCCTCTTTCACGGTGCCATCGAGTTCCTGCAGGAAGAGTCGGTTAGGTAGTCCCGGCTCCTGGCAGAGATAGAGGTCATCCAGTCCGTCGCCATTGACATCCCCCATGGCCAGTCCAGGTGTTCCGAACCGATTGAGCATGGCCCGGACGGGAAGACGGCCCAGCCAGTGGTTAAGTCCCAGTCCGAGTTGGCTGTGGTAGCACGGAGTGCCATCCAGAGCGGAGGCGCTTACGTCGGTGTAGAGAGGCGTGTTGCGCTTGGTAGTCGTGCGGGAGAAGTCCCGCACGGACAGGCTGGCCAGGGTGGGGAGAGTGTTCTGATCCGGGGTGCGATTCCAGCGCACAAGCCATGTGGCGTGATGCTCAACGAGAGCCTTTTCCGTGGAAAAGGACAGGGAGGCAATCACTTCGGTTTGAAAGGTGTTGCTGCTCGGTCCGGGGGAGACTGTGACGACCTTGAAATGCGCGTGCTGGTCCTTCCCATGACCGGAGAGGGACAGAGCTCGGATTGCATCGAGCGCCTTGGTGAGTTCATTTGGGTGTGCAGGTACAGGAGGAAGTGCAGAGGGCGTAGTTGCTTTCCGCTCGACGAGGAAGAGGTGATCCTGAAGGGCTGGCTGCAACCCGGCAGGAACAAGTGGGTCGCTGGTGAAGTCTGGAGCGAGAAGGGTTTTGAGGGCGACTCGGTCTTTCTTGAAGAAGAGTTTTCCCAGGGCCTTGAGCTGCTTGGTGGCTTCGGAGGCCAGGACCTCGGTCTCCCAACCGTCCGATGCGGGGTCGTCCTGCACCCGTGGAGTCGAGGGAGGAACCTCGGGAAGGGTGGGCTCCGGGGTTTGAGGGGCCGGTGATACGGGGGGTACTCCGGAACCGGTAGGAGAAGTTTCCGGCTCGTCCTTTTCGCCACATCCTGAAAGCAGAAGGATTGAAGCTCCTGCACAGGAGAGCGCGCGGAAGAAAAAGCGGATTGGATGAGATGAACTCATGGGGGAGCGCTTTGGGCCTGATGAGGGATACCGCTCGGGATCTTCGCGTAAATGCCCTCTTGGGCAAGGAGTTAGCCGAATTGAGTCCCATGCCACGGGGATTTCCAAGAAGGGCAGGCAGCGTTCCGGGGCTTCTTATTAAAGGATTCTCTTCACCATAGGTCTGCCGGGTCTGGCTGCGGGGAAATTCAGTGCAGGAGGGGCCGGAATTTCCTATGCTTCCCGGGCAGGAATTTCTGTTCCTGCCCTGATCTCTCAGATGAAGTCCCGCCAGTCTCCTTCGCCCGACGGGGCAACCCTTGATTTCGCCTTCTGGGGTGTTTCGCTATGCTTCCTGCTCTCTGGAGTGGCTGGGCTGGTCTACCAAGTGGTCTGGATGCGCTACCTGTCCACGGTCTTCGGGACATCTGAACTCGCTATCGTAACAGTGCTGGTGGCCTACATGGGCGGGTTGGCCCTCGGGGCAGCGGTGGCCTCGAGAAAGGTTAACCTGCTCTCCCGCCCCATCCGGACTTACGCGGTGCTCGAATGTGTCATTGCGCTTTCTGCGGTTCTGGTACCCTTGCTGTTGAAGGGAGTGGCAGCCTTGCATGCCGGGCTGCTGGGAGGGCAAGCTAGTCCTCCTTCTGATGGGGGGCCGGGCGAAGCACTCGCCTTTCTGGGGCTCGGTTGTGTGGTTCTTCTCATTCCCACTGCCTGTATGGGGGCGACCCTGCCAATCCTGGCAGCTGGTGTTGTGCGTCGTGCGTCCCAGATCGGCAAACGCGTGGGCTGGCTTTATTCGCTCAACACTTTTGGAGCAGTTGCAGGAACCCTGCTGGCAGCCTTTGTCTTCATTCCCGCACTAGGATTGTGGAAGACCTCTTTCGTAGGAGTCCTGCTGAACCTCCTGGTCGCGGTCGTTGGGTGGTTTGTGGCGCTGCGGACACCCAGTGCGGGAGACGTCGAAGCCGATGGGCAAGGAGGTCAGGGAGCAGATGAGGGTAGTCGCACAAAATCCGCTTCCGGGATCCTAATTACCCCGGTCCTGCTGGTGATGCTGCTTTCGGGCGCGATCTCCTTCGTCTACGAAATCCTGTGGTCCCGTCTGCTGGCACATGTCCTGGGAGGGAGCCTCGTTGCCTTTGCAACGATGCTTGCCTCCTTTCTGGGAGGAATTGCTATTGGGGGTCTGGTTGGAGCCCGGCTTGCCGGGGACCGAAGGCGCTCCTGTTACTGGTTGGTCGGAGCAGAGATGGCGGCTGGAT
The DNA here is from genome assembly GCA_002709395.1 of Roseibacillus sp. Taxonomy (GTDB): domain Bacteria; phylum Verrucomicrobiota; class Verrucomicrobiia; order Verrucomicrobiales; family Akkermansiaceae; genus Roseibacillus_B. The sequence goes on from PAQU01000048.1 coordinate 29,665, forward strand.
TGTTAACCCTGCTGCTTTTTTTCCATGTTTCTTCCGATGGGTTTGCGGACAGGCGCTGGGGAGAGGCTACGACCGGGTCGCTGGCGAATCTCTGTATCTGGCTGCTTCTTCCAGCGACTATCTGTATTGGTGCGACCTTTCCGCTGGCGGTGCGGGTGTTGGCCGGTGAGCCGGGAGAAGCAGGCCGTATTGCGGGGCGGGTGTATTCGTGGAATACGATTGGAGCGATTCTGGGGGCGGTGACAGCGGGCTATTTTCTTGTTCCAGGTCTTGGTTATGCAGCGAGTTTCAAGTGGGCTATTACTGGCAATCTTCTGCTGGGGGCCCTTCTTCTGGCCTGCATGAGGCCCCGTCCCATGGTTTCCGCCTGGGGGGCAGTGGCCCTAGTCCTGGTCATCGCCATTTTTTACCGGCCGGGGGAACCAGAGAAACTGCTCACTCTTTCGCCCGGTTCACCACCGGTGGCCCGGGAAAACGCCCCGGAGCTGATTCATCACGCGGTTGGGCACTCTGCCAGCGTAGCAGTTCTGGAGAGGCAGGGCAGCTTCCTTATACGAACCAATGGTCTGCCGGAGGCAGAGGTTTTTTCGAAGGGTGGAGCCAGCCTTTCCTACACCAGTATTCGCTGGCTTCCCGCCCTGCCTGTTGCCCTGCGCCCCGGGACCCGCACCATGCTGGTGGTAGGTTTCGGAGGAGGAGCTCTCCTGGAAGCAGTACCGCGGTGCGTAGAGTCCATCGATGTGGTCGAACTGGAGGCCGAGGTTATCAGGGCGAACAAGCTCATTGCCCATCGTAGAGCCATCGATCCTCTGCAGGATGAGAGGATCAATGTGATCGTCAATGATGTCCGTGGGGCGCTGCGCCTCACGGAGAAACGCTATGATACGATCGTTTCCCAGCCATCCCACCCCTGGACTGCTGGCGCCTCTCATCTCTATACGAGAGAATTCCTTGAGTTGGCCCGTGATCATCTGGAAGAGGACGGGACCTTTGTCCAGTGGTTAGGAGCGCACTTTGTGGATGAGGATCTCCTGCGGTCCTTCTGTGCGACCATGCTTGCGGTGTTCCCTCATACCCAGTTGTACCTGATTGATGACAATTTCCTTTTCGTTGGTTCCGGAAAGTCCCTGGAAGAGCCCTTTCTCCCGGAGGCCACCTCGGAGGGGGGGTTGGCGCGGCTCAGCAATTACCCCAAGCTGTCCAATGTTGAAGACGTGCTTGCCAAGCTGCAACTGGATGAGAATGGCTGTCGGGGGCTGGCGTATGGATCTCCGGAGATCACGGATGATCGTAACCTCATGGCGACGAAACAGAAGCTGGATGGGACAAGAAAGGGGGCAATGAACGAACCTGGCAGGTTGCGGGAGGTGCTCAGCCCCCTGCATTTTCTCAATGAAAAAGACGCCGGGCTCCTGAAAAGAGGAGGGCGAGGCTGGATTGACCATGGGTATCTCAACCGTTTGCTGCAAGGGAGCGCACGCAATATTGACCTTTCCTCCTACCGCATTGCGCATTTTTCACAGGAGGAACAGCTTTTCACCGAGGCGGTGGGCCTTCAGATGAGTAATCCTCGGCAGGCCATCTCCCGGCTGGATGCTCTTTTCAATTCAGGAAGTGTGAAAGGAGAGAGTATCCTCGCTCGTGCCCGCGCTCTGGCGGTGAAGATTCGCCTTGGTCTCATGAGGCGGGATCTACAGGCGCGGGGCCGGGGAGAGGAGATGTCGGATCTATCCGCCATCCTTGGAGAAGACAAGGAATTGGAAAATGAGTTTCTTCGATTGAACAAGCGTCACCGCTCCCTGCTGGAGGCCGAGCACTGGATGGTGACCGGACAGTTGCAGCGGGTGCGGATGCTCGACCCGGGGAACTACCTGCTGGAGGACCATCGAGACCCTCTTTATGTGATGGCGGCAGAGATCCGTATGCGCTGCCTCATGGACGCCACAGGAAAAACGCATGATGAGCAGGTGGCCGATGTGGGTAAGGCGGCAGAGCTCCTTGATCACCTGCTTTCGCTGACCCTGGTGAGTCCGCTGAGTAACCTTGCGCTGGTGCGTCAGAGGATCCAGTTGGCGCACCGACTCAAGGACATCGCTTATCTACGGGCCATGGGCTGGATCATGGTGCGGCGCCTGACCTCTGCGCCTGCCAAGGCACCGGAGCGAATGAAGGATCTCTACCGTGCTCCGCTGGGAGCGATCCTGAAACCCTATGCCAGCCGTGACCCACAGGGAAGGTTGCTCTTTTCGGACAAGGAGATTGGGAAGTGGTACCATGAGGTTCGACGGCAGGTGGGTGACAGTATCTTTCCTGCGGACTACCGACGAAGGTGAGCTTTGCCGGGAACTGGTAGCCGATTCAGATAAGAATGTCATGGATCACCTTGCCGTGGACATCAGTGAGACGGAAATCACGCCCCTTGAAACGGAAGATCAGGGACTCGTGGTCAATACCCAGAAGGTGAAGAATGGTGGCCTGAAGGTCGTGAACGTGGACTGGGTTTTCGGTCACGTTATAGCTGAACTCATCGGTGGCACCGTGGATGACCCCGGGCTTGACCCCTCCTCCGGCCATCCACATTGAGAAGCAGGCCGGATGGTGATCCCGCCCGAAGTTGCGGTTGCGGGTCTGGGCGTAGGTCGTCCGGCCGAATTCGCCTCCCCAGATGACGAGGGTATCCTCCAGCATGCCACGTTCCTTGAGATCCTTGAGAAGAGCGGTGGTGGGGCGGTCCACCGCGTTGATCTTGCCCTTGATTGCATTGGTTATGCCATCGTGGTGATCCCATCCGCGGTCGTAGAGTTGGATAAAGCGCACTCCGGCCTCGGCGAGTCGGCGGGCAAGGAGGCAGTTAGAGGCGAAGGAAGCCTTGCCCGGTTGAGCCCCGTAGCTATCGAGGACCTCCTTGGATTCCCGGGAGATGTCCATCAGTTCAGGAACGGAGCTCTGCATGCGGTAGGCCAGTTGGAAGGCATCGATGCGGGCCTCGATCTCAGGGTCGCCCGACTGTCTGTGCTTGAGTTGATTGAGGGCGCTGATGCGATCAATGGTTCTCCTGCGATTCTCCTTCGACATGCCCCGGGGGTTGGAGAGGAAGAGGACGGGGTCCCCAGAGGATTGGAATTTCACGCCCTGGTGTCTGCTGGGGAGGAAGCCGTTGTGCCAGTAGCGGGAAGGCACCGGTTGTCCACCTCCGGAGAGGAGAACGACAAAGGCGGGCAGATTCTCGTTTGCGCTGCCTAGTCCGTAGCTGAGCCAGGAACCCATGCTCGGCCGGCCGGAGAGGGGACTTCCGGTCTGCAGGAAGGTGACCGCCGGGTCATGGTTGATGGGATCGGTCGTGGCGCTACGGATGAGACAGATGTCGTCTGCAATTTCCGGCATGTGCTGGAACAGGACATTCATGTCCATGCCGGCCTGCCCATGCCGCGCGAACTTGTGCTGGGAGGCCATCACGTTGATGGCGCCCTGTCCGCTTGTCATGGTGGTCAGGCGCTGATTTCCACGGACCTCGGCAGGTAGTGGTTTTCCGTCCCACTGGCCGAGCCCGGGCTTGGGATCGAAAGTTTCCAGTTGAGACGGCCCCCCCGACATATGGAGGTAGATCACCCGCTTTGCCCGGGGTACGAGGTTGGGAAATCCCGGTAATCCTCCGTTTGATGCGCTGGAACGGGAGGCGAAAAGCTGGGACAGGGCGGCTGCCCCGAGTCCACAGGAAGTGCGGGCCAGAAAAGTACGCCGGGTCTGGGAGTCCTGATATTCGCTCATGATTTATTCACGGGTGATCGTTTCGTCGAGATTGAGGAGGATGTTTCCCATGGCGGTCCAGGCCGCCAGTTCGATCGGATCTGTGTCCTTCCCCGGCGGTGACTTTCCATTGCTGATCAATTGTCCGGCGCGATCGGGGTGCCCGCGGAACTCTTCCCTTTGTTCGGCCAGCGTGGTAGACAGGATCTGCATCTCATCTTCCTGCGGAGGGCGGGAGGTGGCCAGGGTGAAGGCGAAGGTGAGGCGGTCCAGATCGTTGTTGCCTCCTTCAGCAAGGATGCGTTGCCCGAAGACGCGGGCAGCCTCCACGAAAGTCGGGTCGTTCAGGGTGACGAGAGCCTGCAGTGGCGTGTTGGTGCGGGGGCGGTTGACGGAACAAAACTCGCGGCTGGGGGCATCGAAGATCTGGAAGGTGGGATACAGCATGGTCCGGCGCCAGAATGTATAGAGTCCCCTTCGATAGAGGGCATCACCATCACTTTCCTTCCATCCTTTGCCAATGCTGCTGAGGTAGTTTGCGGGCTGGTAGGGAAAGACGCTCGGCCCGCCCAAGGTTTCATTGAGAAGCCCGCTGATGGAGAGGGCGGAGTCACGGATTTCTTCTGCGGATAGGCGGAAGCGGGGAGAGCGCGAGAGGAACCGGTTCCCGGGATCACGGTCCTGGTAGCGCTGTCGGTCCACCGAGGACTGTCGGTAGGTGGCCGAACTCAGGATGAGTCTCTGCAGTCTCTTTATATCCCAGCCGTGCTCGACGAAGTCAGCGGCAAGCCAGTCCAGAAGCTCCGGATGGCTGGGGCGCTCTCCCTGGGTGCCGAAGTCTCCGAGGGTTTTTACCAATCCGGTACCGAACAGTTGCTTCCAGAGACGATTGACCATGACCCTGGCTACGAGTGGGTGACCGGGGTCCGTCAGCCAGTAGGCCAGTCCGAGGCGGTTGCGGGGCTGATTGTCGGGCAGGCGTGGAAAAATGGCGGGCACGTCCGGTTCGACTGCTTCGCCAGGCTGGCGGAAATCCCCCCGCATCAGAACGTGGGCAGGTTTACGCTTCTTCATCTCCACCATCACCATGGTGGAGGGGAGGTTCTTGTTGGCTTCCTCTAGTTTCTTCCTCGCATCTGCCACTTTGGATTCGAGGTTACGGAAGAGATCACGCGATTCAGGGTGAACGTAGTTGATGAAGTAGGAGAAGAGCTTCTTCTGTTCGTCCTCCGTGTGTTCCTTTCGTGGTCTGGCCGCGAGGGCCATGATTTCTGCCGGGGCTGGATTCCAGTCTCCATCGATCTCATACTTGGTTCCGAGGTAAAACCCAACCGCGGCCTGCTCGTTGGCATCAAGAGCGCGATCGTATACCAGGATCTCCGCAAAATCGGCGGCTGTCTTCTCTGCTCCTGCGTTGTTTGCTCCGATGGTAATAGCCTTGTTCTGGAAGCCGGAAAGGCTCACCCCTCCGCCCCCTCCGTCCTTGCCATTAAGGCGGAAACGGGTGTCGTTGTCGGGGCCCTGCTGGGTGATAATTGCCACTACCGGAACCGCGCGCTTGAGATCCGCATTGCCTACCATGTCAGCTCCATAGCCATTGAAGCTCAGCTTGTTCTTGTCGGTTTTCCAGAAAGCCCGTCGCTTGCCCTGAGATTCATCGCCCCACATGAGAGCCATCTGGTGGTTGGCCATTTCAGTGAACTGGAGAACAAGGACCATGGTAAAGTCACCCTCTAGATTTTCGGCTCCGGATTTGGTGCGAAGAAAGTCCTTCTTGCCATCGAGACGGATGGCCGGATGACCGTTGAGAGCTCTTCCGAACTGCTTTGGTTGACCAGTAGCCAGCGCAGTGCGCTTGTTTCCGGAAAGGTCTGGCCATTCCTTTACAAATCCGCCGGGTGCATCGAAGGAGCCCGCGTCGAGGTGCAGCTGCAGGCCGTTCCTGACGGGCAAAGTCCCGGATTCTGGCAGAGCCAGGGAAGTAATCCAGTGCTCCAGAGCCGGGGAAAGCTTGCCGCTGGGATCCGTGAACTCCAGGCGCTCGCGGGCATTCCTGAGTTCCGTGGTGCTCGTTTCGAGGCGGGANGTCAGTTCCTTCCGCTTTTTCTGGTGGGACCCGGTGCTGACCTTGAGCAGCGGGGGAAGGGGTTTGTTGTGGTAGCCGCTCCGGCCTCCAGCCCCGATCTCGCCGTCCACGCTGTTGAAGAAGGCATAGAGTTGGTAATATTCCTTCTGGGAAATCGGATCGTATTTGTGGTCATGACACTGGGCGCACCCTACTGTCAGGCCAAGAAAGACCTGTCCGGTAGTGTTGGCACGGTCGACTGCATAGGTGACGTAGAACTCGTCCGGGTCGGCTCCCCCTTCCTCGTTGAAGGTTACGCAGCGGTTGAACCCGGAGGCCACCCGGGTGGTATCATCGGCATCGGGTAGAAGGTCTCCCGCCATGTTCTCCACGATAAAGCGGTCAAAGGGCTTGTTGCGGTTGAAGGACTCGATGACGTAATCCCGGTAAAGCCACATGTCGCGCACGGAATCGCTGTGATAGCCGTTGGTGTCTCCATAGCGGGCGAGGTCCAGCCAATCCTGGGCCATGCGTTCCCCGTAGTGAGGAGAATCGATCATGGTTTCCAGCAGGAGGGAATATTCCTGTGCTGAAAACAGGCTGCCTTTATCTCCTTCCGGGGAAGGAGTTGCCCCCGGTCTGTTTCCGAATCTCCGGAGTTCCTCAATAGTCGGGGGAAGGCCGCGAAGATCCAGAGAGATTCGCCGGACGAGGTTGCTGCGATCAGTTTCGGGAGAGGGTTTCATGTCCTGCTCCTCGAGTCGGGACAAGATGAAGTTGTCGATGGGATTGCGTGACCAATCCCCGTTTTTGACGGTAGGAACAGCAGGTTTCCTGAAAGGGATAAAGGCCCAGTGTTGCTCGTAGTTTGCTCCTGCCTTGACCCAGTTGGAGAGCTTGGCCTTGCCTTCATCGCTGAGGCGTTTCCGGAAGTCCGGAGGAGGCATCATCTCGTCGGGGTCATTGGAAAAGATCCGATGGATCAGTTCGCTCTCCTCAAGGTTTCCCGGGGTGATTGCCCGGGCCCCCGACTTCAATTCACTGGTTGCGACCTCGCGCAGGTCGAAGCGCAGTCCACTCTCTCGCGTCTTGGCATCCGGTCCATGGCAGGCATAGCAGTGCTCAGCCAGAAGGGGTTGAATCTCCCGGCTGAAGCTGGACTCGACTGCAGCGGCAGGAAGCAGGAGGAGGCCAGAACCAAGGAGCAGAAGGGGCCCTGTGCGAAACACAAACATGCGGAATCCTACCGTGGGCCTCCGGCGTTAAAAGGGAAAAGCGGAACGGGATCAGGTGATTTTGTCCGTGTCAGGCAGGGCCCCTCGGATTATTCATCATCTGGAAGCCGGGGGTTGGTGAACCACTTTGAGAGTTCCGGGGTGGGGCAGGCTGCAGACCAGCTGTTGTGTCCCACGTGCTGGAGGGTCGTGACGCGAACCNTCTTTCCGTTAGCCCGGCGATATCGTCGCAAAACNANCCGGATGACCNGCGGNCATNCCGTCCCACGCCGGGTCNGGTGAGGTAGAATCGTGAGCGACCCGCNGGAAAACTTGTGGAGAAGTGATCGAGGAGCTTGATCGCTCTGCTGACAGTCATTGTCATCGGTGCTCGCGGGCACGGGAACTTTATTCGGCTGGGTTGTGAGCCTGAAAAACAACGCTCTTGCTTCTCCTGCTGATAGGCGTATTCTCCAAGTCGTCCGATTTGTAATCCGGCAACCGAATCCCAATGAATGATTCGGTCCCTATTCCAACCTCTTGTCGATGAGAGAAAGGTTCTGGGTTCCCATCAACACCCCCCTCGATCGGTACTTGCTCAGGCGCCATCACTGAAGCCGCTCCGGTCCCCAGACTAAAATGAATCCAACCTCGTTTGAGGCGTTGCCACTTTCCGCGCCGATCCAGCGCGCTCTGCGTGAGCGCAATTACCGGTCCCTCACGCCGATCCAGGCCCAGGCTATTCCGCCCTTGCTCGAGGGAAGAGACCTGCTCGGGTGTGCCCAAACTGGGACAGGGAAAACTGCGGCATTCTCGTTGCCAATCCTGAACGTCCTCTACGAAGATCCTCAGAATATTCGAGCCCGGACTGCGCGTGTTCTTGTACTGACCCCCACTCGCGAACTTGCCAATCAGGTGGGAGAGAGCTTGAGAACCTATGGGAGGCACCTGGATATATATCATGCTCTCATCTACGGAGGAGTGGGGCAAGGTCCCCAGGTAAGTGCCATGCGCAGGGGCGTTGATATCCTGGTGGCATGCCCTGGTCGCCTGCTTGACCTCGTCGAGCAAGGGCATGTTGACCTCTCTGATGTGGAATTCTTCGTGCTCGACGAGGTGGACCGGATGCTGGACATGGGCTTTCAGAAAGATGTGACCAAGATTGTTGACCTCCTGCCAGAGGATCGTCAGTCCCTGTTCTTTTCCGCTACCCTTTCCAAGCCGATAGTCAGTCTTGCTCAGACCATTCTCCACGATCCGGTCACCATTACCATTGAACCGGAGAAGACCACGGCGGAAGATGTACGGCAGGAGGTCTGCTTCATTGACCGGGAGAATAAGCGTTCGTTGCTCGTCCAACGACTGGAAGCACAGCGGGAGGGAGAACTGGCGATTGTCTTTGCGCGGACCAAGCACGGGTCGGATAAACTGGCACGCCATCTGAATAAGGCCGGCATCAAGTCAGAGGCTATCCACGGAAACCGTTCCCAGGCACAGCGGGATCGAACCCTGAAGCGCTTCCGAAAGGGGGTTCTCCCAGTACTGGTAGCTACAGATGTAGCGGCCCGGGGTGTTGACGTGAAAGATGTTACCCTCGTGGTTAATTTTGATCTTCCCAATGAACCTGAAGCTTACGTGCACCGGATTGGACGGACAGGCAGAGCAGGCGCGATGGGAGCAGCCGTATCATTCTGCTCTCCTGAAGAGCGGGAATTCCTGCGTGAGATCGAGAAGCTGATTCGACAGACCATCCCGGTGAAGGCTGATCACGATTGGCATCTGTCTTCCCTTGCAGAACGTCATGCGCAAGGGCGGGCGAAAGGTGGGAAGCGTGGCGCTCCCGGAAACTCTTCCCGGGGTAANCGTCGCTCGCAGAATCGATACCGCGGTCGACGACGAGGTCGTTCCCGCCGGCCGGCCAAGACCTGAAAGGCCGGGTTCGTCCTGACGGCGAGAGGACTATTTGTCAAAGGTCAGTTCAAGACGNCCTTTGGCATTGAAGGTCAGCGGGATGGGCTTGTGATCGACCTTGCAGCGTGGATTTCCTTCCAGGGTAGTCGCGAGGTCGGTGCTCGCGTAGAGGGTTTCAAGGTGAAGGGTGTTGGGGATGAAGATCCACCCATTCTCCCCGTAACGCTCGGTCATGCGTTCCACGACTTCCCTGTCGTCCCGCAGGGTGCAGGGAATGGCCATGCGGCGCATATCGCCAGTGGTAAATACGTTAGTGAAGGTCTTCTGCTCATCGATCGAATCGCGCAGGCGTCGGGTAATGAAATCTGCGAGGCCGACTCCGATGGCATTCCCCTGGGTTGCGTTCGAGAGTCCGAGAGCGGCAATGGTATTAATGCGGGGTCGAGCGAGATCCTCATGGCCATTCACCCCCCGGTAACCGATGACGTTGGTATCCATGCCGGTCCCACTGAAGGTTTTTCCGATCTCGGTGACGACCAGAACATTGAGNTCATCGACTGGCAGGGTGGGAAAGTAGGTCCGGTGGCGCTCAAGGAGGGACGGTTCCTGCTCAATGACCTTTCCGGGGTGCAGGGCATGAATTTCAGCGGTTCTATCGAATCCATCTTCCAGCAGGGCAAGACCGGCGAAGATTTTCCCGGAGGCAATCACACACGCGCCCATTTCAAGGAGCATGTCCTTCATAACAGGGGTAGGGGCGGAATGAAATGTCTCAGCTGATTGGATCTTTCCCATGCCGACCACCATCATCTTGGTGAGACCGCTCTGCACCGGTCCCGAAAAACAGGTGTGAAGTTTGATCCGGTTGAGGACGAGAACACCGGCAGCCTCGAAGCAGTGACGGTCCATCCAGACCTCTCCGGTAGCTACTTCTCCGATCTTGATTACATCCATGCTGGATCGGATTTCCATTCCGGTGGCCTCCTCGGTAAGTCCAAGGGATTCGATCATGGCGCGTTGCCCCTCGGCGGTGGCTCCGTTGTGCGATCCCATGCATGGGGTTAGAAAGGGGCAGGCTCCATGTTGACGGAGCCAGTCTCCCGCTGCCCGTGTGATGGCTGCAATGTTGTCGATGCCGCGACTACCCGCCGTGATCGCGATCTCTCCCCGGGGAGGAGTAATCCCGAGGGAGTCCAGTTCCCGGTGGACCTCCGCCTCCACGTCTGGGAGGGGGCTTGAGACGAGGTGCTGTTGGACGCGGTGGACCTGCATGGGTGCCTGAGGTTGGCAAAGTGTGGCAGGGTGCATGAGCGGGGTGAAGAATTGATTTGTGGTGACCTGCGGGCTGACCGAGAAGCGATAGCTTCAGATCCGGCTTGCTGATCATGGAAGCGGAATTTCTCGCCAGATGTTGATTCACAGCACAGCCTTATCTGCGATGCGCCTTTTTCCTGTCCTGCTGCTTTTCGGACTTCTTTCGCTATCGTTATCCGCAGGGCAGAAGCCAAACGTTCTGTTTCTTGCAGTTGACGACCTGAATGACTGGGTGGGATGCCTTGGGGGGCACCCTCAGGCGAAGACGCCGAATATCGATGCCCTGGCAGAGCGGGGGATACTTTTTGAGCAGGCCCATTGCGCGGCGCCCCTGTGCAGTCCGTCCCGGACTGNGGTTATGACAGGCCTGCGCCCGTCGACTACCGGGATTTACGGGAATCTGAACTGGTTTCGCGATCTGCCAGCCTANCGTGAGTGGGTGACCCTGCCCCAGTATTTCCGGAAGCATGGCTATCTGGCGTGGGGAGGAGGAAAGCTCTACCACCAGCCACATGGCAAGTTCTCCGATCCGACTTCATGGGATGAGCAATACAGTACGAGCATGGGGACGCCCCGTCCTCCTGCAAACAAGCGTTACCGTCACGGATTAAGGGAGAGCTTCTCAAATGCCATTCTTGCCCGCCTGATTGACTGGTCTCCAATTGACGGGGCCACCCAGGAGACAGCTGACTGGAAAACGGCTGATGGAGCGGCGCGTTTCCTGAAGCGTGATCATCAGAAACCCTTCTTTCTTGGATGCGGGATCTACCTGCCCCACCTGCCGTGGTATCTACCCCGGGAATATTTCGAGATGCACCCTCTCGAGACAATCCTCCTTCCTCCCCACAGGCCCGACGATTTTGAGGATATCCCGGAGGCGGGACGGCGCATGGCGTCAAAAGCCGGGAAAATTATCCGCAACAGCGGGAAATGGAAGGAGGCCGTGCAGGGATGCCTGGCGGCCGGTTCCTTTGCCGATGCCTGTGTCGGACATGTTCTCCATGCACTTGAGAAAAGCCGATATGCCGAGAATACCATCGTGGTTCTCTGGGGAGATCACGGGTATGATGTTGGTGAGAAAAAATTCGCCAAGTCAGCACTCTGGGAGCAGACCACCCGGACGCCTCTGATCATCCATCTTCCGGAAACGCTTGGAGGAAAAATCAAGGCGGGTTCATGCAGNCGTCCGGTGAGTCTGATGGATCTTTATCCAACCCTGCTTGATCTCTGTGGGTTGCCTCCCAATCCGAAGATCGAGGGACGCAGCATAGCTCCTCTGGTNCGTGATCCGCAGGCCGAGTGGCCTTATCCCGCGGTGATTACCCACTCGCCCCACTGGCACGGCCCTAGTCACGCGGTTCGCTCTGAGCGCTTTCACTACATAAATTACGGGAGGGGCGGGGAGGAACTATATGATGTTATAAAGGATCCTAACCAGTGGAGGAACCTTGCCAGCGATCCCGGGCATCTTTCTACCAAGGCCGAATTGAGGAAATGGCTCCCGTTAACAAATGCACCTCATTTCAGAGCCGAGTAGGAGAGGGGTCCGGGTTGCCGTTTGACTGGTCGAGTTCTGGTCTTAAGCTTGGCTCATGGGGCAGTCTTTCCGCCTGATTCCGACCGCGATATTTCTCATTCTCTCGGTTCTTGCAGTTGCCGGGGTGTCAGCGCGTCCCGGATTGGATCAATTGGAAGAGAAAGCACGGGAGTCCAGAGTTCGCCTCAAGACCGGCCCAGCCCGGTGGACTGTCAGGGCCACGACTGCGACCGGGGCGAGGTTTGGGATACGGGTTGTCAGCGCCCCTCCCGATTTCGAGGTGCGTATTCTCCTGAAGCCGGACTCTAACGAACCGCAGTCCTTTGCCCGTATCGTTGCCCATTCGGGAAAATGGGCAGTGGAGGAATTCGGTGGACTGAAAGGGGTCTATCTGCCGTGGCAATCTCCCTTTTCCTATGAGGTGGTGGCTCTCCTCCTCAGTGAGGCCTGGCCTCCTGCCTATGCCCGAAGAAAGGACCACACTCTGCGGGGTCAGGCGGGGAACACCCTGGTGATTGGAGCACCCTTGTCCGGGGCACANCGTGCCGTGGCGGAATCGTTTCTGGAGGATGCTGATGTGGAGGGGATTGAACCGGGGAGCGAGTTGGCCCGTAACCTTGCAGCAATCCGCCTGCGACTGCAGGAAGGGAACCGCCTGCGAGTTGACCCGGCGACGGGGTTGATGGAGCATCTTATCCTGGGTGATCTCGAACTGGAATACAGCCGGGTCGAGTGGCTTGAGAAGCGTCCGGAAATCCCGGTGCTGAATAGTTATCCGGATTTCAGCGCCCCGCTGCCGGAGGACCGGGATGGCCTTGTGATGATAGGACGCTCCGGTGCCTGGCGCCCCGGATATCCCGAACTGGATGCGGGAGGTCAGCTTCTCAACCTGGATACCGGAAAAGTTGTCCGGATTCCTTTTGCAGGCTCATCCTGCATACCTGGATGCTTTACCGATGAACGGGGCAAGGTGGTTGTCACTTCCCGTGAGACCGATGGGTCGGGAGTAGGCCTTTACCTCGTTGACCTGCTTCAGGGGACGCAGATTAAGTTGGGAGGAAGAACCTTCACGGGAGGAGTCTGTGATTATCCGGCTCTTTCCCCGGATGGGAAAAGCCTGGCGGTGACCTTTTCCCGCAATTCTACTCTACGCAGGGTATATCTGCTTACTCCAGATAATGAGAAGCCCCGACCCGTTGGACAGGCATTGGATATCCGGAGTCTGTCGTGGCTGGGAGATGGCAGAGCACTGGTTCTCCTGGTTGCCGATCCCGCGGATGAGGAAGGCAAAGGACCCCGCTTCCGGATTGTAAGGTTGGGGCTGGATGGAAAGGTGTCAGAGGTGCGCAACGACACCGGGCAATTCGCCACGGTGTCAGGGAAGGATGCCGACAAGATATTGTTCCAGGGCCGAGACAGGCTCTGGTATACCTGTGATTCAGAAGGGGAAGATGTTGTCATGGTTGGAAATGGCCTGGACGGACTGGAATTCCCAGCGGTCAATCCGGAGGGGACTCATGCCGTGATGATTGAACGGGATGAGGATAACCGAAGCTGGCCGGTGGTCGTGGAACTGGTGAGTGGGAAGAAATTCCCGGTCAAGGTTGAGCGTGGGCGGTGGCTTCGGCCTGCCTGGAGGTGAGATGACTCAGGCAATGACCTCCCAGAGTGGTTTGCTGCTGGAGATGGGCACGTGGCGGTCCTGGAGATCGTGAATCATCGCCTCGGAATCGATTCCGAGAAGCTGATAGCTGATAGCGGCGAGATCTTCCTGGGAGAACGCCAGATCCTGAGGAGATATCTCATCTTTATGAACAATCATCCCGTGGGTGCGGAGTTCCGAGTGCAAAGTTCCGGGATCAGGTTTCCAGGGAAAGAAAAAGCTTTCGATGTTTTGATTATGCAGACCCGGGAGAACGAACCCGTAGATGGAGGTGAAGTTCTGATTGAAACATGAGGCGTGATTGATTCGTATCGCTTCCAACCACTCACAACCATGCCTCTTGACTCTACTCTCAGGATTACTCTCGTAACTGCCTGCCTTGCAGCAAATGCCTTTGGTCAGCTCTGGACCGATCCCAAGGATTCCAAGCTTCCTCCGGACTTTCAGGTCCAGGGCGAATATGCAGGAAAGGATCTGGGAGCGCAGGTCATCGCACTGGGGAAGGGTCGCTTCCATGCCGTTGTCTATCCAGGAGGCCTGCCTGGTGCGGGTTGGGATGGAGAAAACAAGATCCTTCTTGATGGCAGTCTGGACGGGGACAAGGCGGTCTTCGCGGCAGCCGAGGGTCCCAAAAACTACATCGCNAGGGAGGCTGGTAAGTTCAGTGCTACCAGGACNTTTCCCCCGAAGGGCCATAAGCCCTACAAGGGTATGATTTCCAAGGCGGTATTTTCCCTTACCTCAGACAAGGGGGTGTCTTCCTCGCTGCAGCGGACGATTCGCAAGTCGCCGTCGCTTGGGGCGAAGCCGCCCCAGAATGCGATTGTTCTTTTTGACGGGAGCAAGGAGAGCATGAAGAACTGGCAGGGTGGTCGTCTTGATGAGAAGACGGGGCTGCTCAATACGGACGGGAGGGATATTCGGACCAGCCAGAAATTTCTCAATTACATCATGCATGTGGAATTCATGCTCCCGTTCAAGCCCGATGCACGGGGACAGGGACGGGGAAACAGTGGCTTCTACCAGGNGGATCTTTATGAGATGCAGATCCTCGATTCCTTCGGGTTGATGGGATTTAATAATGAGTGTGGAGGGATCTACCAGAAGGCGGATTCCAAGGTGAACATGTGCCTTCCGCCGCTCCAGTGGCAGGCTTATGACGTGGATTTCAATTCAGCGTTGATGAAGGACGGTAAGAAGGTTCGGAATGCGATTCTCACCGCCCGTCTCAATGGGGTTACCATCCACGATAAACTCGAAATTAACGGGAAGACCGGAGGATCGCGTGGAGAGCCGGAGGGGACTCCCGGGGNCATCAAGCTGCAGGGGCATGGGAATCCGCTGCAATTTCGTAATATCTGGCTTCTGCCCAAGCAGTGACAGCTGCGTTTGCGCCCGCAAGGCCTGCGGATTGACCAAGGAAGCCCGTTTTGCAGTCAGTCGGTCCTTTCAGGGCCTTTCGGCCCGCGATGGGCAGGTCGATGCGGCCTGCCGCCGGAACTTCCCAACTTCACCATAGAGCTTGTCCTGCAAAGCTGTATAGTTGCGTCAGGTCCTGTCGAGATGTCCCGCTATTATAGAACCGTGCCGCTTTTGGTGCTGCTGCCCCAACTTGTATCCGCTGAACCGATTTCAAGTGAGGATCTGCAGTTTTTTGAGAACCGTATTCGTCCTCTTCTCGCGGACCACTGCTATAAGTGTCACGCTCAGGATTCAAAGAAGATCAAGGGTGGCCTGATACTTGANCGAAAGGCAGGCTGGATGAGGGGAGGTGAAAGTGGAGAAGTCATTGTGCCCGGCAAACCGGAGGAAAGCCTGCTCATCCGGATGGTTGAGCGCGATCCTGATTATGATGCGATGCCTCCCAAGACGGCATTGAGTGCCGAGCAGGTGAGGGACCTGCGGGAGTGGGTCAGAAGGGGCGCGCCTGATCCTCGTGAGGAGAAGGTGGGCGAGTCCGTCAGGAGTGAAGATTACTTTGACCTTGAGGAGCGAAAGCAATGGTGGTCCCTGCAGCCAGTCAGGAAGGTTGCGGTGCCGGGGGTAAAGTCGGGAGAGTGGCCGGTGAATGAGGTTGATAGATTTATCCTGGCGGAACTGGAGAAGCGGGGTTGGGATCCCGCTCCAGGTGCGGGAAAAGAGCACCTCCTGCGCCGTGTCTCGCTGGTGCTGACCGGTCTTGCCCCGACGGAGAGCGAATTGAAGTCCTTCATCGAAGATGAATCCAATGGGGCTTACGAGAAGGTCGTGGATCGGCTGCTTGCCTCTCCGCGTTTTGGTGAACGATGGGCCCGGCACTGGATGGACGTAGTGCGTTTTGCCGAGACCAAGGCCTTTGAGGCTGACTACACCATGCCTTATGCCGACCGCTATCGTGACTACCTGATCAGGGTCTTTAACGATGATGTTCCCTATGACCAGTTCGTCATCGAGGCCCTCGCAGGTGACCGGTTGGAGAAGCCGCGTCTTGCTCCTGAAAGCGGTATTAACGAGTCGGTGATCGGGCCGGGCTACCTATATCTCACCGACGGGCAGCATGGCCCCCCGGACATACATGATGATGAGGCTCGTATTTTCGACAGTATGATCAAGGTATGCGGGGTGGCCTTCCAGGCCCTGACCGTGAACTGTGCCAAGTGCCATGATCATAAGTTCGACGCGATCACCGCCCGGGACTATTATTCCTTTTACGGGATGCTTCGTAGTTCGCGTCTGCACTATGCGAATATTGCAAGCCCTGAACGAAAGAAGACCGTGGNCGCGCGTCTGCGCGGCGCTAAGAAGGATCTCATGGCTGATGTTTTCCGGTCAGTGGAAAAGGAGGCGGGCGGAGTTGCGCAGGTTCTTCCGTTGATTGAGGAGTTCGAGAAAGGGGTTCGTTTCGAGATTCTGCAGCAGAAGTTGAATCTCCCCCTAAAGAAGGGGGAGAAGCAGGAAGCCCGGCTTGCGGCGTTCGTTGGTGAGAGTGAGGAGGGACTCAAGGCCCTGGCCTCCCGTTCAGGGGTTGATACGGACCTGCTGATGAAGTGGTTTCGCTGGAAGCATGACAGGGCTACGCCTCCGGAATTAGCGGGACTGAAGGCCATCCTGGGGGGCAAGCCTGCTTCCGAAGTTGAGGCGGTTTCTGCCCGGGGGGACTCCTCAAACGAGAATTACCGATTTGGAATACAGTCCGATTCACTTGGGGACTGGATTGCGAGTGGCCCGGGATTCGTCAGCGCGGATACGGATGGATTCCTGCTCTCTCAGGGCGGAGACCAGTTGCTTCGAACTACGATCGGAACCGGAGTGTCTACCGGGACGCTGTCCTCACGACTCGATGGGGTCCTGCGTTCGCCCGATTTCATCCTCGATGGAGGCACGGTGGATCTCTGGGTGCGTGGACGTCATGCCACGGTTCGACTGGTGATTCGTAACTACGAGTTGACGGGGAAGGGGCCGACTACCAGTCGGTTGAGGGTGGGGGTAAATTCTGATGGCTGGAAAAAGATCAGTTTCGGGACACGTCTTTGGGAAGGAGAGCCGGCCTTCCTTGAAATCCAGCATCAGGGCTCGGCGATGGATTGTATTGCACGTAACGGGCGTCCACCTGCGCCAGCGGAAGATGCCTGGGTGGCGGTTACGGCCGGCAAGTTGCCCCAGTGGACGGGGGTATGGGTTGAACCTGCCCGCAGCGAAGACCGGTCCAAGGCCGTGGCGAAGGTGATTGCAGGGCTGGCAAAGTCAGCCCGTGAGGGAGACATCGACCCGGGGGAGCGGGAAGTTCTGGGAGCTCTTATTCAATCCGGGTTGATGCATCCCGATCTGGGAAAGCATCCTGAGATAAAGGCGGGACTGGAGGCGTTTCGAGGGATCGCGCAGGAGTTGCCCAGTCCTGTTTACGTGCGCAGCGTGGTTGACGGGGTTCCCACTGATCAACCCGTTTATATCCGGGGAGACCACCGGAACATCAGTAAGGAGGCCAATCCCAGGCATTTCCTGGATGGGTTGGGTGGCGCTCAGCTTGACGATGGGGGAAGCGGTCGCCTGGACTGGGCGAAGAGGGTAGCCAGTGCTGAGAATCCCCTTACGGCCAGGGTGAGGGCCAATCGCATCTGGTCCCGCATATTCGGCCGAGGCCTTCTTGCCTCAGTCGATGATTTCGGACAGATGGGCGGAACTCCCAGTCATCCGGAACTGCTTGATTTTCTCGCGCGGGATTTTGTGCAGGGCGGTTGGTCCACCAAGAAGCTGATTCGAAAACTGGTCATGAGCCGGACCTTCCAGATGAGTTCGGTCCCGGGGCCGGATATGAAGGCCAAGGACCCGTTGAATCTGTATCTGCAACGCATGCCGGTGCAGCGGATGGATGCAGAGTCTATCAGGGATCATATCCTGGCCTGCAGTGGGGAACTCAAGGTGGACCAGATGTATGGGCCGAGCATTGCGGTGAATATTGACGACCAACCCAACAGTCGGGCTAAGCCGCGCAGCGGACCGCTGAACGGAGATGGGCGTCGCTCAATCTACCTGGAAACGCGCCGTAATTTCCTTTCATCATTCCTGCGGGTCTTTGATCTGCCGAACGCAACCGAGCCTACGGGCCAGCGTAACATCACAAATGTGCCAGCCCAGTCACTGGCCCTGTTGAATGATCCCTTTGTTCACCAGCAGTCCGAGGCATGGGCGAAGCGGGTGATGAGCGGAGGAGGGACGGTTGATCAGCAGTTGGCAAAAGTTCATCGACAGGCCTTCGGACGCGAAGCTACAGAGGCGGAACTCCAATGGGGGCGCAAGGTCCTCAAGGAACTGGGAGGAGCAACCGAGGCGGCCTGGAAAGGCCTCTGCCACCTCATGATCAATAGAAAGGAATTCATCTATGTCTTCTAGAGTTTTTTCCGATGACAAGCTGCCGCTGACACGGCGACATTTCATGAATCGTGGGGCGATGGGATTCGGGAGCCTGGCTCTTGCAGGGGTCATGCAGAAGGACCAGTCGTCTGCGGCTCCATGGGCGCCCAAGCCGACCCATTTTGCCCCGAAGGCGAAGAGTGTAATCTTCTTCTACATGGACGGGGGAGTTTCGCATGTGGACAGTTTCGATCCCAAGCCGCTTCTTGCGAAGGAGAATGGACAGCGCCCGAAGTTCAAGGTCGATGCCACGGTCTTCAATAATAACGGGAATATTCTCAAGAGTCCGTGGGAGTTCAAGCAGTATGGGGAGAGCGGGATCCCTGTAAGTGATCTCTTTCCCCATATCGGGGCCCATGCTGATGAGTTGGCGGTGATCCGGTCGATGACGGCCTTTTCTCCGAATCATCCAAATGCGAACTACGCATTGCACAGCGGTCATGTTCTCTCCGGCCGACCGAGCATGGGGGCGTGGGCATCCTACGGACTGGGAACCGAAGCGGACGACCTGCCAAGCTATGTCGTTCTGCACGGAGGACAGGTTCCCTCCGGTGGAATGCAGATGTTCGGAAGCGGGTTTCTTCCCGCAACGCATCAACCATCGACCTTCGCGACCGGAAAGCCGGTGGTTTCCAACATTATCCCGCGGGAGAAAGAGCTCTCCTTCCAGCGAAAGAAACTGCAGTTACTGGGAGAAATCGATGGAAGCTTCGCCAAGGAGGTTGAGCACGTGGAGGCGGTCCGGTCGGCAATCCTGAATTATGAGATGGCGGCCCGGATGCAGCTGGCGGTCCCAGACGTGGCTGATATTTCAGGAGAATCAGAGGCGACCAGAAAGGCCTACGGACTGGAAGCCCGCTATAACAACACCCGGACCTATGGGTCTCAGTGTCTCATGGCGCGGCGCCTGGTGGAACGGGGCGTGCGCTTCGTGGAGCTGACCATCAACCCGGGTAATGGTGACCGGTGGGACCAGCACGGAGGCCTTCAGAACGGGCATACCAAGAATGCCCTCGCGGTGGACCAGCCGATTGGCGCCCTCATCAATGATCTCAAGGAGCGTGGTCTGCTCGAATCAACCCTTCTGGTGTTCACTGGGGAGTTTGGACGGACGCCGTTTGCACAGGGAAGGGATGGGCGCGACCATAATCCCCAGGGGTTCAGTCTCTGGATGGCTGGTGGGGGAATCAAGGGAGGTACTATATACGGGGCTACTGATGAATATGGATACCGGGCGGTTGAGAACAGGCTGACCGTCCATGACCTGCACGCCAACATGCTCCACTGCCTTGGGATGGATCATAAGAAGCTCACCTATCGCTACGGGGGCCGGGATGTGCGTCTGACCGACGTGCATGGAGAACTGGTTCCCGAAATCCTGGCCTAGGGGGAGATTCCCATCCGCTATTTGCCACTGGTGCTGGAAGGTCGTCTGCCCGAGGATTCCGTCCTGATGTCCTGTTTTAGATATATACGGCCCTTGATTTCCGGACTGATCCTGGCCGTGGGGCCAGTCCTTCTCGGGGGTGCCGGATCCTGCCTTGCCGGGCCCAAGCCGAACATTCTCTTCATTCTCATTGATGACATGGGGTGGATGGATCTGGGTTGTCAGGGGAACAAGAACCTCAAGACGCCGAACATTGACAGGTTTGCCTCGGAGGGAATGCGCTTCACCGATGCCTATGCGCCTGCGCCGGTCTGCTCGCCGACCCGTGCGGCCCTGATGACGGGATACTCGCCCGCCCGCCTGCACCTTACCAACCACCTCCCGCATCAGGACCGGTTCACGCCGGAGAAGTCGAAACTTCTT